>CANQJO010000016.1 GCA_947624255.1 uncultured Ruminococcus sp. | reverse complement strand
ATATTCTGCTTGTGGGCATTAACTATGACAAAAAAGAAAAACAGCATACCTGTCTGATCGAAGAAGTGCAGAAATGAGTAATGCTTTTCAGATTTCCACTTATTATGCTGTTGATCATGTTTACTCCTCTCCTCGTCTTGTGTAATTCAACTATAATGACCACAATTATTATAGGAATTTGCACAAATATACAAAATCTTATTGAAAAAGAACGCATCCTATGGTATAATATTATTAATTGTATTATACTGCGACAATAAGGACAATTGTCGGTAACTGTTCCGTATCACGATATTTATCGAATAGATATATTTTGAGAAAATCTACTCCTACTTTTACATATTCTAAGCAGTTACCGGCATCAAAGGAGAACAGTTCCTTTTCTTTGAGATCAGAGTTGTGGCTGGACTTGTCATGCAGGGAAAAAGCCGTGATGATATACTTGCTGAGATATTTGCGGAAAATCTTTTTCAGTTCCCGACCGAGAGAATGATAAAGTCTATCGCAAATACCTGCTTCAAACGCATAGTTGCCCTTGACTCAGATGAGCTTGTTTCGTATCTTGCGGATCCTTCTGCCGAAGTCGCAAAGCAGATAAATCTTTACGCTATTATGTGTGAAAACCGTATCGTTTATGATTTTATGACCGATGTGATCGGCGAAAAATACCATTCACAGGGCTTGATTTTTCTGCTAAGGACGTAAATATGTTCTTTATGGAACTTGCCGAGAAAGTCACGGCGGTGAACGGGTGGAGCGAATCTACCATAAAAAAGTTAAAACAGGTGTTGGTGCACTTTCCGGTGGAGTGTGAATATCTGGAAAATCCTCGTTCGGATAAGTTGTTGCCGGTGTATCTGTATCCCGAACTTGAAGCAGTGATACGGGAAAAGAATGATACTGCGGCTCTTGCAGCATTTAATTGTTTTAGTTGAGGTACACATCAAGAGTAATATTATACAGCAGCTTAATGAAATAAAAGGTCGATTTTCAGATGAAGTGTTTCTGAGCAACAGGGGACTTTCAAACGAGGTCGGGATACACGTTTTTGCTATGATCCGAAAGATGAGATCACTGTCCGCAGCTATTTTTCGGATATGATCAATGCCGAGGGACAGCCGTTCAGACTTATGCAGAATGTTTTGGCTGAGATTCGCAAGCATAGCAATTCGGGCAAGCATCTTTCGGGCGGTGAGCGTTCCATGCTTTCGGGATTTCAGGAAGCGGCTCAGGCGATACAGGACAGGGACGAGTATGCACTTGTGCTGTTCTATCTTTTCTATGACACGGTGCATACTTTCCTTGAAATCTCTATTCGCCGAGTTATTGACCGCTGTCAGAATGCATCAGACAATCATGACGGAATTGAACAATATGACGTGAATATCCTGAAATTGCTCTATCTTGTGCGTTATGTGGACGATATCAAGGCGAATGTGGATAATATCAGCATTTTAATGGCAGATGATATAAGAACCGACAAGGTGTCCACAAGACTGACGATACAGCAATCACTTGACAGACCGGTATCACATAACTATGCTTTCCGTGCGGGCGATACATATACGTTCCTGACCGATGACGAGCAGGATATTGCTCGTGAGATCAAGAACACGCCGGTTGACAGTGCGATCATCACGAAGGCTATCTCTGATATTATTTTCGGAAAGCTGTTTGTCAGCAAGAAATTCAAGTACGGCAAGTATGATTTCCCATACGATCAGCGGATAGATGAAACTGTGATCGGTCAACTGACAGGCTCGATAGCGCTGCATTTTATTACTGTTGCTTAGGAGATCTATTCCACCGATGATTCCATGTTTCTCATGAGGTCGGCGGCGGATAATGAGGTGATTGTCGTTCTTGCGGAAAGTCAGCCTTATTTCAAGGAGTTTGAAGACGCCATGAAGATCCGCCGCTATGTCAATAGCAAGAACGTGGCACAGCTCCCCGAAATGATACAGAGCATTATCCGTAACAGGCAAAATCAGGCATCAGCTCACGAAAAGCGTGCAGAGGAACTTATTTCTTCTGCAATCGCTGAAGAACGTATTTATGTTGCAGGCGATAAACTGAAAATTAAAATTTTTTCTGTGAAAGACCGTATCGAAAAAGCCATGGACATTCTTGTGGAGAGCGTTTACACAAAGCTCGGATATGTGCGGAAGAATTATGACAGCGATGCGGATATTATAAATATATTAAACGGTGACGGAAAGCAAAAGCTTTCGCAGATGATGCCGGAGGGAGCAGAGTCGCCAAACGCTGAGGCTGTCAAGGAGTTGTTCCAGTATTTAGAGATACAGAAAATGAAGCAGCTGCCGACCTCTATGGGCGATATCCGGAAACGCTATCAGGCTATCCCGGTAAAGGCATTGTCGAAGGCGGCGTGAAGCTTTGCGATGAACTGTTATTGCAGAAGAATGACAATATCGCACTGATGAATAAAATTGTTGAAATGCGTGACGATTTCCTTGACCTTGCTGAGGATATGAGCGATGTCAATACCTTCATCCGTGTGCAGAAGCCGATATTTGACAGCGCAAAACAGCTTGCAGATTCGGTAAATTCTGAAAAAGAATATTTTCAGACGGAAGATACTGTGCTGCCGGCAATTGCGAAATCAGAGAAATTCTTACAATGGCGAAACCCTACAGACGAATCAGCGAATTGCCTGAACTTGTTCGTGAAATAAATGAAATTTATCAGAAATTGCTGAATGCAAAACGTGAGGAAATTATCAGCGAAATTCAAGCGGCAATGGGTGAAATTCACCGAACTGCCGACATAAAACAGGCTGAAATCGTGCAGAGAGCGGACAGCGCATTTACTAAAAAACGCAAATCTGCCGAAAATGCTGACAGGCTCACAAATCTCGATGCGATGCGCATACCGATCGCAAATCTCAGGCAGCAATATATCAAAAAATTGCTGATCACAGAGCAGCCGGACGTGAATACAGTCACCATAAATCGCAGCACAGTCTGCCCCACTGTGAAACTTCAAAATGAAGAGGATATTGATAAATATCCGGCTGAAATCCGGAAAAAACTCGTTGAAAAATTAAACGGTCACGATGTACTGCACATAATCTGAGGTGGTAAAAACGGACAAAACTGCAATAAAAAATTTCGCTATATGGGCGAGAGTTACGCTGATAAATGCCGTTACACAGATGGCGTTTGAATATGATGTTACGGAAACCGGAAAGAACGACCCGGCGCAGGAGTCGGTCAACGGCAGAACGCTGACGACCACGGAGAAAAGCCGGCGGACGCAGCGGATCTCGAATATCCGCATGAACGGCTTTGCGCAGACAATGGAGGAAGCCGCCTACACGTGGTTCAACCGTTTTATTGCGCTGAGGTTCATGGAGGGCAACAACTATCTGCCGTCGCATACGAGGATTTTTTCGGACGAGAGCGGTGCTTTCAAGCCCGAAGTTCTCTCCGATGCGGTAAATCTTGACATTGACGGGCTTAATAAAGAGCTTGCGCTTGAAATGCCGGAAAATCAGGAGAACGAGCGGTTATATAAATATATCATCATCACGCAGTGCAATGCCCTGAACGAGGACTTGCCCGAAATGTTTGAGGAAATCGGCGGCTGGACGGTGCTTTTGTTCCCACGAAATTTGCTGATACATAAGCTCGCTGATGACGGTGACTGCTCCGGCAAATATTGACGAGGTTGTTTCCAACTTTAATTCGTCGTTCGGGCTTAGCAGAAATCAGCTTGATATGATGATGAAAATTTACAGCATTCTCTCGCAAAAATATGACGTTGTCTGCACCGATCCGCCGTATATGGGCGGCAGTAATATGAATGCGGTGCTGTCGGATTTTGTGAAGAAAAATTTTGCGGATAGTAAATCGAATCTGTTCTTTGTGCCTTACTTAATTCAAAAATGTTTAGTTATATCTTTGGTCAGCTTAATCCAACGCTTAACTATCAATCAGGAGAAGTGGCGAAATTTCCTATTATTTACAAGGATTCTCCTAATATAAAGAAACTTGCAACAGAAAATGTTAAAATGTCCAAAGAAGAATATGATTGTTATGAAACATCTTGGGATTTCTAGAGACATCCGCTGATTTAATGGAGATAATGATATGAAAATTTTTGAGAGTAATGGAGATATTGCAAAAAATGCATATCTAAACTGGAATACATATCCAAATGATATTGTGCACAATTTTTATATACTTGCAAAGGACTTTGAGGAAGCTGCGAAAACAATGTTAAACGCTGTTTTAAGCAATAACATTGATAAAAAAGCTGATAATTTGATTATGCCCATTTTTTATTGCATAAATCAGTCTATTGAGGTGTATATTAAGGCAGTGATTATGTTAATAAATAGAATTGAAAAGAAAAATGAAAAAAGTGAAGTTACACACGATATCCAATGTCTTTACAATAAAATGATAAATGCTATTGAAAAAGACCCTACAGAAGATTTAATAAATAATTTTTCAATTCTTAAAGATTATATAGATGAGTTATATGTACATATAAAAAAGCCATTAAATAGTAAACCTAAAATGGATTTTGCGAGGTATCCTGTTGATACTACGGGGAAACCTTATTTCTACATTGAAACAACTGAAAATGTAGTTGTTAATGTTGAGGAATTAAATAAAAAATTTGAGACTATATCATCAACTTTAGAAGCTATATATGCAATGTATGAAAAAGAATGGGAGAATAGAAATGAACAAACTAATATCTGACAAATACATCACCCTCTCTTTTGACCCCTCTGTCGGCTACGCCGACATCTCCCCTTTTAGGGGAGACTATGCGCATCTTACAATGGATACTATGCACTTCTGCCTCCCATAAAGCCTCCCCTGTAAGGGGAGGTGGCACGGAGTGCCGGAGGGGTGAAATGCCGGAGGGGTTAACCGGAGGACAAAAACATGAAAGAATCCAAATTCACAGGCTATAATGCAAATCTGAAAGAAAACGCAAGGAATCTGCGAAAAAACATGACAAAACAGGAACGACATCTTTGGTATGATTTTTTGCGGAATTATCCGGTCAAATTTTACAGGCAGCGTCCAATTGACCGGTATATCGTAGATTTTTATTGTTCTGCCGCAAAATTTGTGATAGAAATTGACGGCAGTCAGCATTACACGAAAGACGGCATGGAATATGACGAAATACGGACGGAAATACTCGAACAATATGAATTGCAAGTCATTCGATTTACAAACACGGAAATTGACAGGAATTTTACATATGTTTGTGACCAGATCAATCAAATTGTAAAGGAGCGAATCTATGGGAACACTAATATCCGATAAATACACCGCATGGGAACAGGAATGCGCCGACCGTTTCGACAAATTAAAATCCAACGAGGAAGAACTCAATCGCATTTTCATCGACATTTACGGCTTGCAGGACGAGCTGACACCCGATGTCGATGACAAGGACGTGACCGTCAGAAAAGCCAATCTACAGCGGGAGATTCAAGGCGCTTGTGTATATGCACCGCTGGGAGAAGTTTATCGCACAGCTTGAGGAAATCAATAAATATGAAGAAAAAGTACATCATCTTGCCGACATGATGATCGACATCGACCTCGACGACGGCGTGAAGGTCAATTATAAAAAATTTGCCGATATTCCGGAGAAGATCAAATGACGATTGATAACATTAACCGCAGTTTGACGGAACGCTTTGCGAAAGAACTGCCCGACTGCTACGACCGCAGGATAATATTTTGGTTCGATCCCGAGCGTGAATTTGAGACGGTGCTTGACGAATTGCAATTGCCGAATGTGAAAATATTAAAGCTGACAGGAGATAATTTCTTTGAAGCGAAAATGCTTTTATCGGAGACAGACACGCAGTCGAATTATCTTGTATACGACCCTCTGACCTACAAAAAGCGTGAGGACAACTGGCTGAGGGATATACAGCTGTACAGCGAGGAATTCCGTGCAGATTTGGTTTCCATGCAAATGGATGAGCTGCATATCCCCCAGACAACACAGCTTCGCCGTGCCATGAAGCATTATGCGAAATTCTTCGAGAGCAAGGAGCGTGTGGCTAATCTGTCTGCACTTGGTACGAAATACGAAAATGCAGGGCAGCTGCATATCGACATTATGGCGGTGTTGTGCGGAACAAAGCATAATACTGTACACAGCGTACTGCGGACGATTCTCTGCGATTCACTTTATAACGAGGACAACGAGTGTCTTGAACAGATTGAAAAGTTCGGCAGTATGCAGGCGTTACAGGAGATGACGGCGAAATACACGGGCTTTGTTGGGAACAAGTTTGATCTGAATGAGCTGGCGGTGCATATTTTTATGACTGCCTTTTCAGCGATTGGTGAGGAAAAAGTACTGTCGGGGCTGGAGCAGTACATCTCCCCTGAAAACCAGACCGCCTGCTATGCGTTCATAGACGATTGGAACAATTCCGACGAGAGCGAAAAGCTGTTTGATATTGCGGAGGATATTTCCGACCGTATGAAGCTGACGCAGCGTCTTGAAAAACTCGATACGGATATTCTGCTGAAAGCCGATAGTCTGCCGTGCATTGATGAAGTCATCATCGGAAGATTTATGCAGGAGATAGCCGAAAATGTCATCAAGACGGAAGAAATGCTAAAAGCCGTAGAGAGCCGCCGCACCTCGAAATGGTATGACCGATATGAGCATTTGTATAACGGCTTGTACTACATCGCAAAAATGCAGAAGTTTCACTATGAGCATATCGGCGGCTTTCACTTCGGTACATACAAGGAGCTGTGGGACAGCTACACCAAAGAGCTGTATGTCATGGACACCTATTACAGGCGGCTGCATATCTATTTCCGCAAGAGCCTTGTATGCACATCGGGGAAGTGGTGGGACTGTTCTCCGCTCTTTCAAACCGTCCTGTTATGTCGTCACTTGTGATTTGCGGACGTGTGGTAATGTCGGGCGAAACGATGCCTGTCATCACCATGCTTGACGAGATATTTGTTTCAGCGGCAAATGCGGGAGCTAAAAAAATACTTCTGCCCGAGAACAGCAGAAGCAATTATGAAATACTATCCGACAAGCTGAAAAGTGAGATAGCGGCAGACTTTTACAGCACTCCGCCGGAAGCCGCAAAGCTCGCTTTGGGAGTTGACTTCTGATGGCTGAATTCAAATGTATCGTCTGCGGTGAGTTAAAGCAGAGCGATAAGAAGTGTATGTGTCCTATATGCGGATATATGATGTTCAAACTCCCCTATGAACGCAAAGATGTATTTATTTCTGAGATCAGAGGTTTCATTGATAAGATTATAGGGCAGGACATTGATGTAAAGAAACTGGATTTCGGGAAGCTGAGACAGGATGAGCGACGGTTTCCCGACTACAAGAAGATAAAAGACCATGTAACACGATCCGAAAAGACCGAAGTTTTTTATGACCGCCTGAAAAAAAGTGCCGAACAGATGAAACGTTATTTTCACGAAACGTTCAGCAAAAGCTATTCCGCAAAGAAAGATGCTTTGGGTATGCGGTCAGAGGACACTGCTGCATTTTTGACGAGGGTTCTTCCCGAACTTGGGATAGAGTCCGAGTTCGGAAAGGCTTCTTTCCCGATCATTACAGTCGATTATACGGAATCAGCTGACCGTGAATATACCGAATCTGCCGATGAACTTCTTGACAGGATCGTTATGCTTGCAGATAAGATGTACAAATTCATCAGAACCGGCAATATCTACGGCAGAGCTTATGATAAAGAGACAAAACCTTTCAAATTCAAGGACAACGAAAAAGAAATCGACCGACACAAAACTATAGCAAAGTGGATAGCCGCCTGTGATAAAGTCATCGCAAAGAAATATGTCGTGGATATTTTTGGTGACGGCAGTGAACAGCTTTCCTCTATGCTGAAAGTTACATGGGACGCAGTGTTCGTTCTCATGTCGGCACCGCTGAGAAAAAAGGAGTATGTTTATCATTTCAGTGATGCCGCTGACAGCGGTAGCATGACTGCGGAAGAATGCAATGCACGTCTGTCAGCAATATTCGCAGAACGCTTTCGCTCCGTACAAGAGATCGTTCATGCAGAAGACTTTCTTGCGGATCAGTCGGAGGACCAGCTGTTTGAGCTTTATAACAAAATGCTCGACCTCGACATTTATCACTATATGTCGGGAACGAAGGTTAATTTTGTGATCGGCAATTATGAACAGCAGCTTGAAGATCTGATCGGACTTGATTCCGTTAAGACAAGTATCGGGAAAATCAAGGCGTATGCGCTCGCAAACAAAGGCAGCTCTGATTTGAATTTGCATATGTGCTTTATGGGAAATCCCGGCACGGGCAAGACGGAAGCAGCAAGAATAATTGCAGGAATATTACATGAAAACGGACTTCTCCGCACAAGCAAAGTTATCGAGACAGACCGCAGCGGACTTGTTGCGGGATATGTGGGACAGACAGCGCTCAAAACTGCCGAAAAGATAGAAGAAGCCATGGGCGGTGTGCTGTTTATTGACGAAGCCTATT
Organism: uncultured Ruminococcus sp.; assembly: GCA_947624255.1. Lineage (GTDB taxonomy): Bacteria > Bacillota > Clostridia > Oscillospirales > Ruminococcaceae > Ruminococcus. The sequence continues at coordinate 36,552 of CANQJO010000016.1, read as the reverse complement.
CTCTTGTTCAGGGCGGTACAGGCGGTGATTATGGACACGAAGCAGTTTCAACGCTTATCAAAGCTATGGAAGATTGAATGTCCTATTGAATCACTCAGACAGCAGATGTATGAAAAAGTCCCCAAGCCGGAAGAAGCTAAAAGAAGCGTAGAAACAGAGATAGCAAAAGAAGAAATAGGCTAAATGGGTATCCCAATTCAAAAACGATAGGGGTGCAAATGGGCAATAAAAAACGATAGCCCCAACCTATCGTTTTTTATTGGGAGTTTCGTTAAACAGCAAGTAAATATTTAATAATAATTGAAGAATTATTATCAAACACAAAATAACCTTTTTTTATTTTTAATCACCTTTTTCACCTTAGATATTATATCAGAATTTCATGTGATTCTTACGTTTCAGCTGCTTTAGCAAATAAAAAATCCGCTATATATCATTTTTAGAAGATACATAGCGGATCGTACTCTGGTCGAGGTGACAGGATTTGAACCTGCGGCCCCTACGTCCCGAACGTAGTACTCTACCAAACTGAGCCACACCTCGTCATTCCATAAACACCAAAGCATATTATATCACAAACCGGATAATATGTCAAGAGAAATATCCGTAAAAAAGATTATTTTTATTTTTTAACCAATGTGCCGATCCGGCGCAAGCAATTTCGCACTACAGCTTATTTTGTATTACAAGAAATCCCTGCGAATATTACAAATCGTATCAATTCAAAAAGGCATCGGTATCACAATGCATTTAGTCTACCTGCTGAGATAACCACTTTATCATTTCATCGAATCCCTCCTGCGTGCGGTCGAACTCTTTTTCGTTCTCGATCTCAGCTTTCATGGAGCAGAGTCTGCCATGCCACGTCAAGCATTTCAGCTTTTCTCCGGTGATGATCTTATAAGAGAAATCGCCACGGCTTCCGGAGTAGTCATTCCCACAGTCAAAGTAGTAGAATTTCGGTATCTCTAAAATTTCAGAAACGCTCAAACAACGTTCCTCCTCTCAAAAAATGCAGCCGCCTGCGCCAGATCGTCATAAACCGCCGTGAGAAGCGGCATGACCTGCTCGTCAGGCTGTGTCAGATCAGGTATCATTATAGTCCGGCAGCCTGCTCTGTACGCAGAAAGTATCCCATTGGGAGAGTCCTCAAATGCGGCACACTGCTCCGCCGGCAGGTCAAGCTCACCGGCGGCAGTTAAGTAGATCTCAGGATCAGGCTTGCCGTTTGTTACCATATCTCCGCAGATAATTGCATCAAAACGATGCAGTATACCCACGCTGTCAAGATATCTCAGTGCCCGTTCACGCCGTGTAGCAGTAGCCACAGCCTTTTTACAGCCCACAGAATCAAGGCAGTCCAGCAGCTCATGAAGTCCCTTTTTAGCCTCAAAACCGTTTTTTCTGATGTATTCGTCCATTAACTCGACCCGCCGGGCGTGGATCTTTTCAAAGGGGAAATCCTCTCCGAAGACAGATCTCAGACGTGGGACGGAATACTTCCTTGCAAGGCTGCGTATGCCGAAAACGATCTCGTTGGTCATATCGTAGCCGAAATCAGCGGCAGCCTGTTTCCAAAAGCGCACATAGAGCTTTTCTGTATCAAGAAGCACTCCGTCCATATCGAAGACTGCTCCGCACACGGGAGCGGTATTTTTCATGATCACCAGTTTATCATCCAGTCGTACATTCCCTCGTATTGACGTGCGGAGCTGTTCCATGAGAAGTCAGCCTCCATGGCACGTCTTACCATTTTATCCCATTCACTGCGGTGGTCGAAGTAAACGCTCTTTGCATAGTTTATAACACCAAGCATTTCATCGCCGTTGTAATTTGCAAAGGAGAATCCCGTACCTGTGCCGTCAAACTCGTTGTATGGCAGGACGGTATCTCTCAGACCGCCTGTTTCACGCACGATCGGGACTGTGCCGTATCTGAGGGAGATGAGCTGTGTAAGTCCGCACGGCTCGAAAAGCGACGGCATGAGCATTGCATCGGCTGCCGCATAGAGCTTGTGAGCAAGAGTATCCGAGTAGAGGATATTCGCCGAAACTCTTTCGGGATATTTCCACTGATAGTGTCTGAACATATTTTCGTAGCGTGGGTCGCCTGTTCCGATGACAACGAACTGGGTGAACTCATCGCAGATACGCTCCATTGCATAGCTCACAAGGTCAAGACCTTTCTGATCGGTGAGCCGTGAGATTATGGCGATCATGAATTTGCTGTCATCAACGGGGAGTCCGAGCTCCTCTTGCAGCTTTCTCTTGTTTGCAGCCTTTTTCTTTTTTGCGTTTTTGACATTGTACTCCTCAAAGATCTGCTTGTCATCGGAGGGATTGAATACATTGTAATCAATGCCGTTTACAATGCCTCTGAGAGATGCCGATCTTGCACGAAGAAGTCCGTCAAGCTGTTCGCCGTAGAATGGATACTTTATCTCCTCGGCATATGTCTCGCTGACGGTGGTGATATAGTCTGCATAGACAAGACCGCCTTTCAGCATATTCGCATCTTTTTTGAATTCAAGCTTATCGGGAGTGAACATATAGTCCGGCAGTGCCGTATTGTATTTGAATGTGTTGATATCCCAAACGCCCTGAAATTTAAGGTTGTGAATGGTCATAATTGATTTTGTCGAGCTGTAGAAAGGATTCGTAGCGAATGCCGTATGGAGGAATACCGGTATCAGCGAAGCCTGCCAGTCGTGGCAGTGGATAATATCCGGCCGGAATCCCACAACAGGGAGTATCGCAAGAACAGCCTTGCAGAAAAACGTAAAGCGTTCGATATCCCATTTTAAGTCCGGGGAATAGGGCGTGTCGCATTTGAAGTAGTATTCATTGTCCACGAAGTAGAATTTAACGCCGTTGTATTCATACTCCATGATACCAACGTGGAAGCCGTCCGGTCTCATGCCGTAGTCCATGTAGAAATGAGTTACATATCTGAAATTGTTTCTGAAATTATCGGGGATACAGGTGTAGTAGGGCATAATAACTCTTACATCGAAGTCATTCTTGTTTATATACTGCGGAAGAGCTCCTACAACGTCAGCAAGACCGCCGGTCTTGATAAAGGGAACACATTCGGAAGCTGCAAAAAGGATATTTTTCATAAGACATCGCTCCTTTGGAGAATAAGATTCTTGACCTTATATATATTATATACTAAATTACAGATAAAGTCAATAGAATATTATAAAAATTCACCTAACGCCCCATGATCTTGACAGCAGGAGAGGTTCTTGCGGTGCCGAAATATCTGTGAACACAATGTGAATTTGCTTTTTTTTTTTTTTTTTTGCATTCAAGGATTATTTTCCCGAAACTATTGCATTTTGTGAAAAGTTATGTTATAATGAGGTTGAACGGGTGTCGGTTTCGTGAAACCGTGACCGGTCTGCAATTACCGAAAGGAGGAGATCCTGTGACTTCTGAGAGCAAATATAGGCTTGACCGCCTGTTTGAGGCTTTTTCCCTGATAGCTGAGGGCAACTATGTTTATGTCTGTGACATGAGGGAGGATTTCTCTCACTGGTCGCAGACTGCCGTTGATTATTTCAATCTCCCCGGTGAATATATGTACGGAGCAGGTGCTATCTGGGAGGAGCATATCCATCCCGATGACCGTGAAAGATATCGTCAGAGCATAGACAGTATTTTCTCCGGCACGGATTCCGAGCACGATATGCAGTACCGTGCGCTTGCTGCCGACGGAAAGTATGTGGTCTGTACCTGCCGAGGCGTGGTAATAAGAGATTTAGACGGCAAACCGGAATATTTCGCCGGAACTATCAAGAACCACAGCTCCATGAGCTACATTGATACGATCACGGGACTGCGCAGTCTCTATGGATTTTTTGACGATCTGAAAGCCGCATCATGGAAAAAGCGTGAGAGCAACGCAATGATGATCGGTGTCACCGGATTCTCAAATATAAATGATATACACGGCTACACATTCGGAAATGCAGTTCTCAGACAACTTGGAAATGCCATTTCGGGAGCATTCTCCAACTATGGTGGAGTTTATCGTCTGGACGGCACACGCTTTGCCGTTATCAGCCGGTCACTGAGCGTTGAGCGTATGATCGAGATCTACAATTCTCTGCGTGAAAAAGTCTCATATGAGCTGTTTGTGAACGGTCAGCGCATAAGTCTCTCGCTGAATGCCGGCGTGATAAGGATAGATGATTTCAATATCGACAGTGAGATAATTTTCTCCTGCCTGAAATATGCCTATTATGAATCTAAAAACAGATATCTCGGGGATACACGCATCTTTGAGAATACTCTCAGCATAGATAACCGAAAGCTCATCGAACGGCTGAATGTGATCCGCAGCAGCGTGATAGACAACTGCCGCGGGTTCTATCTGTGTTATCAGCCCATTATGTATGCCGATACGGAGAAATTCAAGGGCATGGAGGCTCTCGTTCGCTGGAAACACGATGTTTACGGACACGTTTCTCCCGCTGAGTTCATTCCGGTGCTGGAGCAGGACGTTCTCTTCCCGGAGCTGGGCAGATGGATACTCAGACAGTCCATGACGGACGGCAAGCGTCTTCTTGAAAAATATCCCCACCTGCTAATGAATGTGAATATCTCGTATACGCAGATGAAACAGAGCGATTTTGTCTCCGACCTTATCAGCATAATTGAAGATACGGGTTTTCCGCCTGAGAATCTCTGCCTTGAGATAACGGAGCGCTGCCGTCTGCTTGATATGGATATGCTGAAAGATATTCTTGTTGTATTCCGTGAAAAGGGCATAAAAATAGCTCTGGACGATTTCGGCACAGGTTTCTCCTCTTTGGGAGTGCTGCGTGAGCTGCCTATTGATATCGTCAAGATAGACAGACAGTTTGTGCAGAACATCGAACAAAGCCGTTCAGATCAGAACACGGTAATGTTCATAGCATCGCTGGCGAACGCTTTCTCTACGGAGGTATGCGTTGAGGGCGTAGAGACTGCCCGGATGAGGGATTTCCTCCGCCGGTATAAAATAACGAGCTTTCAGGGGTATTACTACTCGAAACCCATACCGATCGACGAATTTATAGAAAAGGATTTCTGAAAATAACCGCCGCATATACGGCGGTTTTTCCATGCAGTACAGCTCATTTGCCGCATTTCTCATAAGCCTCCAGTACGGCGTTGCAGAGCTGGTCGGCGCACGAGGTCGGTTTTATGCCGCAGGTATTTCCCTTCAGCTTTGCCACGATATTCTCAACTGTCCAGCCGTCGAGGACTTTTGACAGGGCTTTCAGATTGCCGTTGCAGCCGCCAAGAAACGAAATATTGGTGATGACGTTTCCGTTTATGTCGAAGTTTATCTCCGATGCGCAGACGATCTTTGTTTTGTAGGTATAGTTCATAATGAGCCTCCTTTCTGTGAAAAATCGTTTTTTTAGTAAATACCGCACAGAGCCGTCAGACTTTGTGCGGTATTCTCTCACTTTTATTTTTTCTTCTCTTTTTTACTCTTTTTTTCGGGGGAGCTTACGCTGTCACCCTGAACCTCTATGAATTTAGCCTTGCAGAGCGCATTTCCGACAGCTCCTGCAACGAGAGTAGCAACGACCATTTCAAACAGAGCATTTACCCCGACTGTCGCAATGATATAGATCAGGATATTCCTGCCGGCGATGATATTCTGCAAATACTCCGTGTTTTTGAATAGCAGGACGAGCGCACCCATGAAAAAGATCGTATTCAAGATCGCCGTACAGAATCCGGCAGTGGCGCACGCTACCTGCGCACGGGAGAGCTTTTTTGACTTGATGACCGTATATCCGAGCAGGAAGCTGAGGATCCCCACAAAAACGCAAATATAGACGATCAGTTCGGGAGTTATGATAAGATCATACATATCAGCGGTCATGCCGTATTTGCCCTCCTTATCGTGGTTGAAGACGAGCATACCGGACATAAAAACTCCGAGCGTGAAAAGAGCGGTTATAAGACCTGTGATCGAATAGAAAAGACGGTCACTCTTTGCACGTGACATTCCCTTGAAGATGAGTCCCACAAGGAAACCGTCAAGGGTACGTGGAACGAATCTCTGCACAAAAGCAAGAAAGGGGTTTATCTGTGCAAGAACAGCGCCCATTTCGCTTCTGATGCCGATGCCGAAGCACTGGAGAAAGCTGAAAAGTCCGAAAACGGCTCCCATGGCGGCTCCGCCTATAGGTCCGAGGGCTATTGCAGCGATCGCAACAGGAATGACGTTGAGTGTGATGACCAGTGGTCCTACCGGTATTGATCCGATGGGCGTGAACGAGAACAGTATGAGAATTGCTGTCAGCATACCCATAAGGACCATTGCTTTGGTGTTGAGCTTTTTTTTCATATTCAATTTTCCTCCTTGTTACTATTCCCCGTGAGGGGATATAATACAAGATTATGATACCATATTTCAGGTCAGGTGTAAATATTTTGCTGATAGAAAAATACTCGCTTTTTTCAGAATTTTATGTGGAAAATTCACATATGGTCAACATTTTAAGGCATGGGAGGTTTTTTACAATTAGTAAAATGACACAAAATTTCCGAAAAAGTTTATGTACATTTTTTATCAATATTATTGACAATGTGTTAATTCCATGATATAATGTACATAGGGGTATCATCTAAAAATCGTTCCGAAAGGAAAACAGAGCGATAAAATGTCTGCATCACAGATACAGGCAGGCATAGCTATCCGCTTGCAAATAATATAAAGGAAGGATGAAAAGACATGAAAATATCCTTGGGAAAGCGATTATTAAGTGCAGCAACGTCCGCTGCTGCTGCTCTGGCGTGCATTCTGAATCCTGTTTCCGCTATCGGAGAGGGTTCACAGGAGAATTCACCCCTTGACGGACTTCCTGTACATACGGAATCCTTTGAGAGCACCGAATTCTTCACCAACAATTATCTCGGAGTTCCCGGCGATTTCCATTTGTTCGGCTTTAGGTCGATAGACAGCAACGACCAGCATATCAATGGTAACATCGCAACACCTAAGTTCATACAAAATTCGGGGGGTCCGAGCCTCAATCAGGACGCAGGACGTATCCTGTCGGTCGTTTCAAAGGAATTCGTTCTTACTCCGAGTATGAATCCCTATGTTCCGTCATACTCAATGGGTCATAGCACCGATCTGTATGTTCCTGCCGACTGTTCGGTCACAGATCCGATGGGGACGTGGCTGCAAAATCCCGTAAATATGCTTCAGGGCACTGTTACGCTCAAACTTCCGGATGGTAATTCACATACGGTGGGAGCTATTACAGATGCGGCATATTTCGGTCATGCATCTGATACTTTCATTGATTTTGAGTTTGAAAGGACAAAGGCTTTTAATCTCTCAGAGAGTCTCAGTCAGATGACTCCGACAATAGTCATGGATCTTCCCGAAAAAATGGAGTATGATCTGCAGCCTACAGGAACAAATGTTATTGATGTGAAGGCAAGTGACTTTGAAGCGGTACCTCCCGGAATGGAGGAAGTCGTATTCAACGGTCTTAACTATACATATGACGGTGATCTCGGATACGGCTCATACGGAGATCAGGTAATAGTTGTGAATGTTGACCTTGAGGGACGTGACAGCTTTTATCTTGATATTTCTGACGATCAATTTGTCTTCCGGAATAATAGCGGAGTAAATATAGCAACAGGCGAAGTTGCCGGACTGAACCAGGGTACGATAATTCTCTACAACCTGTATAACGGCTCAACAACGACTGAAACGGAAGTAACAGTCAACGGTAAGGCTGCCGGAAGTATACTTGCTCCCGGAATGAAGGTTCGCCCGGTGTCTATCGACGGAACTATAATTGCTGACGATATTGTTGTAGTTGCCGAAACTCATATGGCGAATTTCAGAGGCAGAGTGAAAACTCCGGCATCTGTTGATATCTCCAAACAGGACGTTGACAGCAAGGAAGTTCCCGGTGCGCAGCTTCAGCTCTCCGGAAAAGATGCAGACGGCAATGATATCGTATTTGCCGAAGGTTCTGTAAAGCCCGGAAACGGTGCTGTTGTTGAAAAGTCTTCGGGAACAACGCTTGAATGGACGTCAGGCGAATCTCCGACAAAGGTGACGCTCCCTGACGGAACATATACGCTGCATGAGGAGGCTGCTCCCGACGGCTATGAAGTCGCTGCTGATATTACCTTTGAGGTCAAGGACGGCAAGCTCGCTACCGTGGACGGTCGCCCGGCAGATGGAAACACTGTCAAGATGATCGACAATGTGGTAACTACTACCACCACTACCACTACTACTACGACAACCACGACTACAACAACTCCCACTACGACAACTTCAAGCACTACGACTACTACGACTACTACGACCACAACATCAACTTCGACCACGACCACAACAACAACCACCACAACAACAACTACTACCACCACTACGACATCAACTTCAACGACAACAACCACGACTACGACTACTACTACCACTACTACGACAACGACCACAACCACAACCACAACTACAACTACAACGACTACGACTACCACGACAACTTCAACTACAACTTCAACGACAACTACCACACTTCCGACAATAAACATCGACAAGAAAGATGTTTACGGCGATGAGCTGCCGGGTGCTACGCTCTCACTCAGCGGAAAAGACAGCAGCGGAAACGCTATAGAATTTGAATCCGGCTCGATCGAAGTCGGCGAAGGTGCGGTTCTTCTCAACGGCTCGGGCGATGCGCTTGTATGGCAGTCAGGAAACTCCTCCACCAAGGTAAAACTCAAAGACGGCACATACACACTTCACGAGGTAACTCCTCCTGACGGATACGAAGTTACTACAGACATCGAATTTGAGGTCAGGGACGGTAAACTCTATTCCGTTGACAGCGTTGTAACTGACGGAAACAGCGTTGAAATGATCGACAGTGCGGTAACAACCACCACTACTACGACCACTACCACGACCACCACCACACTTCCGACAATAAACATCGACAAGAAAGATGTTTACGGCGATGAGCTGCCGGGTGCTACGCTCTCACTCAGCGGAAAGGACAGCAGCGGAAACGCTATAGAATTTGAGTCCGGCTCAATTGAAGTCGGCGAAGGTGCGGTTCTCCTCAACGGCTCGGGCGATACGCTTGCATGGCAGTCAGGAAACTCCTCCACCAAGGTAAAACTTAAAGACGGCACATACACACTTCACGAGGTAACTCCTCCGGACGGATACGAAGTCACCACAGACATCGTATTTGAAGTCAGGGACGGCAAACTCTACTCCGTTGACAGCGTTGTAACTGACGGAAACAGCGTTGAAATGATTGACAGTGCGGTAACAACCACCACTACAACCACGACTACTACCACCACAACAACTCCCACTACAACCACTTCTACTACAACTTCGACAACAACTCCCACTACGACCACTTCTACTACAACTTCGACAACAACTACGACTACGACCACCACCACCACTACTACTACTACTACTACTACTACTACTACTACCACAACAACAACTTCAACCACGACAACAACTTCAACAACGACCACAACTTCAACCACAACCACAACTACAACATCAACTTCGACAACGACCACAACTTCAACCACAACTACAACGACAACCACAACGACCACTACAAGACCTAACGGAGTTGACGGTGACGAGGACTCCGGTACAACCACAACAGTCACCGTTGCGGGCGAGGAAGACGGAACAACTACCACATCTGCAACAGAGAGCAGCACCTCCGAGTCAAGCACTACTACCACATCTGATACATCTGCCACTGAACCCACCACTACATCTGCCGCTACGACCACAACGCAGACTTCAGAAGGCTCTCCTCAGACGGGCGTTTCGGACATGGGCGTGACCATTGCTATTGCAGTTCTCGGATTTGCAGCAGTTCTTGTACTCCGTCCGAAAAAAGAACAGAAATAATTGATCTGACAAAAGAATGCAGCCGGTGAAATTTCATCGGCTGCTTTTTTCGATCAGTATAATCCCCTTACGTCCTCGAATGTCAGACTCGGCTGAAGCGCAAGATTTATCCCGAATGCTATAAGCTGCGAGGCTCTTTCCGTCAGTCGGTCAATGTCACGGGGAGTCACCATCATATTTGGAAGCTCCTCACCGGGCTGATCGCCCGTGAGACTGCGGACAATGGTGTGCATATCCACAACGGTGGGAACGCCTACCGCTATGACCGGTATTCCGAACAGCTTTTCCGAAAGCTCCTTACGGGCGTTGGAGACACCGCTGCCCGGCGAGATACCGGAATCCGAAAGCTGTATAGTTGTACCAAGACGGCTTATATCCGAGCAGGCAAGAGCATCTACAGCGATAATGCCGGCCGGATGCAGCTCTCCCACGATCGCTCGGACGATCTCTGCTGTTTCGATACCTGTCTGACCGAGAACGCCTCCGGCAAATGAGCTGACTCTTCTCAATGAGGTCAGGAATTCCTCCTCTTCGCTGTCAAGCTCATCACGCAGATGTCGGGTGGCAAGCACCTTCGATGCTGCCTGCGGTCCAAGAGCATCAGGGGTGATATCGTTGTTACCAAGTCCGACTACAAGTATTTCACCGTCGGGAACGAGACGCCTTAATTCATCGGCAAGCTCCTGAGCCATGTCCTCATAATCATCGGAAAAGCGGCTGAGACTGCTGCCCTCAAGGGTGACGTATCTCCCTTTTCCCTTGCCGAGAGTTTCAAGGCAGCTATCGTCATCAATTGTTATTTCAGTTATGCGGAAAGCTCTTCCACGTATGTCCCTATGAACGCTTTCGGGAAGGTCGCTCTCCGAAAAGCTCTCAACCGCAAGATCGGTACGAATCTCCATAAATAAGCTCCTTTGTGCAAAATGCTATATAAATCAGGCAAAATTTATTGATAATTTTCACATCTGACAATTGAAAAATTTCTCAGAAAATGATATAATTATTATTGTCTCAGTATGGGATGCTGTGCGATCAGCTCCCGGGCAGATGTGCGTTGCATCTGTCTATGCGTTTAACGCTATTATTTGTACGGCGGAGGAGAATATTCTCGGCGAGCCGTTTCAAGGAGGTGTAATAAAATGCCAAATATCAAATCTGCAAAGAAGAGAGTCAAGGTAAATGCCACAAAGGCTGCTGCTAATAAGGCAAGAAGATCCAACCTGAAGACAGTTCTCAAGAAGGCTGATGCTGCCTGTGTTAACGGTGCTGCCGATAGGGCAGAGGTCGTAAAGGCTGCAATAAAAAGAGTGGATCAGGCTTGTGCAAAAGGTCTTATGCACAAGAACAAGGCTGCAAGAAAGAAGTCACAGCTTGCCAAAAAACTCAATGCCGCAGGCTAATCAGATATAAAAAATCCCCGGACAGACAACTCACGGTCTGCACGGGGATATTTTTTTAGCTTTGAGGAGCATTAACGATCAGTTGAAAAGTACGTCAAGCAGCTTCAATATGGTTTCGCCAACACTGTCGGAGTAAATTGTCTCTGCCGCTAAGTCAGGGCGATCGGTGATGATGTTGTCCACGCCGAGAGCGACCATTTTCTCCATATCTTCACGCCTGTCAACAGTCCAGACGAAGATCTTCTTTCCGTTACGGTGAGCGTTGCTCACAACGTTCTGGTTCACGAAAATATAATTCATGCTTACAGCGTCCACATAGGAGAGTGAGGTATACCTTGCCGGAGCATCTATATTCACGATAAGAGCGGTCTTTATCCTGCTGTCAAGCTCCTTGACCGCTTTGAGTGCTGCGCCGGAGAATGAAGTAACATAACACGAGCTTGTAATGTTATATTCGTCGATCAGCTCCACTACCTTTTCAGCCGTGAGGTGTACATCGCCGATATTCTTTATCTCAATGTTAAGGAGCTTTTTTCTCCCCACAAGTTCAAAAACATCGGAAAGAAGCATTATTTTTGCATCGTCAAATTCTTGACTGCTGCTGAACCAGCTCCCTGCCGATAAAGTCTGCAGCTGATCGTATGTGAAATTTTTCAGCCTGCCCTTTCCGTCAGTTGTCCGTTCAAGCGTTTCATCGTGGAAAACTACGGGGAGTCCGTCGGCTGTGAGCTGAACATCAAGCTCAATGTAGTCTGCGCCGCTGTCAAGTGCCGCCTCAAAGGCATATACGGTATTTTCGGGAGCGACAGACGAATATCCCCGATGTGCGCTTATCTGCGTCCGCATGAGCACGCCGGTATTCAGGCTTATATTTCCCTTGTACAGAGCACGAAGATAACCTGTATTCAGCAGCAGTGCCGCAGCTATCAGACTGACGATAACGACCGATCTGTGAGCTTTTTCCGTTTTCCCTCCGTTTTTTTGGGGGAGTACAAGCTCCTCATCGGGAGCAAGGTCGCCGAAAAATCTTCCCGTAAGCCAGCACATTATTGCCGGAGCGACAAAAAATGCCGATACCGCCGTGAAAACATTCATTGCGTACCTCAGCACATACAGAGCCGACCGGAATGCTGAATCAGGTCTGGATCCCTTTATCACAAGTATCACAAGAAAGCTGACGCCAAACACTGCGGTGACGATGACTGCAAGTATGAATAACGTCCACAGGAAGAACGAGAATGCCGTTCTGAGCTTTTTTCTGTGGATCTTCTCACGGCTGAGGCGGACACACTCAGGAAATTTCTTGTCGGTCAGCACAAGATAGTGCAGGCTGTAGCTCCGGCTGACAATTATGAATATGAACACGAGCTGGAGCAGGACATATGCAATAACAGCGATACCTCCGTGAATACCGTCAAAAACTCTGCGGAGTATCGGCAGCAGCGGTGCATAGAAAATTCCCGAAGAGAGTGTAAATTCGGCAAGCGGCATACAAACCATGAATCCGAGGAATTTGAGTATACCTGAGCTTCTGAACGCCTTTGCGAAACATTTCAGCCCGATGCGCAGCATATCTCCCACAGAGATGCGTTGATGCAGGCTGTAAAAGGAAAAGCAGGCAGCAAGGCTTGAAAGCTCCACAAAAGTGAAAAATCCCACACAGAAAAGAACTATGATGAATACGATAAGCGTCAGAGGATCGTGCAGATACACAAGCAGGCTCTCGTCAGAGACATATCCCACACCGGAAACCTTTGCCGTTATCCTCAAAAGCACCATTATAATCGGAGCTCCGATAGCAATAAGTATCAGTTTGTATGAAAGCTCGAACAGAAGAACTTTAGGAAAAGCAACGGCGTAGTCCTTCATAGAGCGAAAAAAATTCTTCATGATCGACTCCGAATCTATGACACTGCCGCACAAGGCTCGTGCGGAGAGTGCCGTAGTAATTTTTGATGAAAGAGTTTCAGAGGTATAATGCAGGGTAAAAATTTCTCCCTCCGTAAAAGCGGCAGGGAGAATGTTTTCAGAACCATTCACACACATTTCAGCAAATCACGGAAATAACCGGGATCTCCTCATAATGCGTTCTATGTGTACAAGCTCTTATTCAATAGTAACAGAAACCTTAAGGTCTCTTTTAGCAGCTCCGGCACGCATAATGGTGCGGAGAGCTTTTGCGATCCTGCCTTGTTTGCCGATAACTCTGCCCATATCATCGGGAGCTACGGTGAGGTGGAAAACGATAACGCCCTCCTCATCGGGTTCGTCCTCAGTGATAGAGATAGCGGACTTATCCTCTACAAGACCGGCTGCAATTGCATAAAGCAGATCCTTCATAGAAATACCTCCATAGGCTGTTTATACAGAGCGGTCTGTATGAGCCTTTTTCTTTTTTCAAAGCACACCCTCGATCTTGAGGATAGACTTTACAGTATCGGTAGGCTGTGCGCCCTTAGCGATCCAGTCCTTTGCCTTTTCAGCGTCGATCTTGATAACAGAAGGATTCTTAGTGGGATCATAGTAACCCAACTCCTCAACGAATCTTCCATCTCTGGGAGATCTTGAATCAGCAACGACTATACGGTAGAAAGGAGCTTTCTTAGCACCCATTCTTCTCAGTCTGATCTTAACTGCCATTTTATTCACCTCCATGGATCAAATGTATATCAAGCGGCGGGAGACCGCATTGAAAGCGTGTTCCGTTATATCTGAGGGAGATTTCCTCCGCCCATACCGGACATCTTGTCGAAGTTCATTCCTGCAAGCTGTTTTCTTGCCTTGCGCAGTGACATTTTGCTGTTTTTTCCTGTGAACTGCTTCATCATCTGCTGCATCTGATCGAATTGTCTCAGCAGCCTGTTCACGTCCTCCACCTTTGTGCCCGAGCCTTTGGCGATGCGCTTTTTTCGGGAGGAATTTATGATCGAGGGCTTTTCACGCTCTTTATTTGTCATCGAGGTGATGATCGCTTCGACCCTGCCGATCTGTGATTCATCAATATCAGCCTCCCTTATTTTAGAGCCGATACCGGGTATCATTCCCACGATATTTTTCATAGAGCCGAGCTTGCGTATCTGTCTCATCTGGTCAAGGAGGTCATTCATATCGAAAGTATTCTCCTTGAATTTTTTTGTGAGTTTTTCAGCCTCTTTCTGCGACATGACATTTTCTGCACGCTCTATAAGGGTGAGAACATCTCCCATGCCGAGTATTCTTGAAGCCATACGCTCAGGGTGGAACTGTTCAAAATCATCGAGTTTTTCGCCCATTCCCACAAATTTGATAGGCTTGCCTGTTACCGCAAGAACAGAGAGTGCCGCACCGCCTCTTGTATCGGAGTCAAGCTTTGACATAAGCACTCCGGTGATGCCGACAGCATCATCAAAGGCTTTTGCAACGTTGACGGCATCCTGACCGGTCATAGCGTCCACAACGAGCATTATCTCGCTCGGCTGAGTGACCTCCTTTATATTGACAAGCTCCTCCATAAGAGCCTCATCAATATGAAGACGTCCGGCGGTGTCAATGATGAGTATATCGTGACCGTGATCCTTAGCGAAAGAAAGCGCCTGTTTTGCAATTATAACGGGATCTATCTGTCCCATTTCAAAGACCTTTACATCAGCCTTCTGTCCCACGACCTGAAGCTGATTTATAGCCGCAGGGCGGTAGATATCGCAGGCTGCAAGCAGCGGACGGTGTCCCTCTTTTTTCAGATGCTTTGCAAGCTTTGCCGCATGAGTGGTTTTACCTGAGCCCTGAAGTCCGCACATCATGATAACAGTAGGCGGCTTTGAAGCCATATTTATACGGGCATTGCTGCTGCCCATGAGAGTACACAGCTCTTCGTTGACGATCTTTATGACCTGCTGACCGGGAGTAAGGCTGGTGAGTACCTCCTCGCCGACTGCACGCTCGGTGACCTTTTTAACGAAATCCTTGACCACCTTATAGCTGACATCAGCCTCAAGCAGTGCAAGGCGCACCTCACGCATAGCCTCCTTGACATCATTTTCTGTGAGCTTGCCTCGTGATTTCAGTTTTTTGAAAACGTTGTTAAGTTTTTCGGAAAGACCTTCAAAAGCCATGAACAGACCTCCTTTGGATCACAGAAGCTCACGGACGTTGAGGAGCTCCCGGAGTATATCTTCTTTTGTGTTTGTATCGGAGATATTTTCGGCAGTTGATTCCATTCTGACCAGACAGGAACGGATATCACTCAGCCGTTTGGCAAAACGGAGCTTATCCTCATAGTTGAGGAGGATCTCCTCAGTGCGTTTTATAAGACTGCGGACAGCCTGACGTGTGATGCCGAGAGGCTCACCGATCTCCGCAAGGGAGAGATCCTCGCAGTAATACAGCTCCATGATATTTTTCTGATGCTCTGTGAGGAGATCGCCGTAGCAGTCAAGCAGCATAACAAATTCAAGTTTTTTCGGCATACAGAGGACTCCTGTAGGTGTAATGCAAAACTACTTTACACATTATACACCATAATTTCCGATTTGTCAAGGGGGAAAATATAAAAATTTCAAAATTGCGTTTCCTCTTGACACGGCTCGTAAAATGATGTAATATAATGTATGGGATAAATTCAAAATAATTGTAAAGGTGGATATTATATGAAACTGATTATCCAGATACCCTGCTATAACGAGGAGGAAACTCTTGAACTTGCCTATAACGACCTCCCACGCCACATAGACGGCATAGACGAGATAGAGTATCTAATAATAAACGACGGCAGCAGCGACAATACCGTTGCAAAAGCCCGTGAACTGGGATTTCATCATATTATTTCATTCCGCAGAAACAAGGGACTTGCGAAAGGATTTATGGCAGGTATTGATGCCTGTCTCCACCTCGGAGCTGACATTATCGTCAATACAGATGCCGATAATCAATACTGCGGCGAGGATATCGAAAAGATCGTCCGTCCCATTCTTGACGAAAAAGCGGATATCGTTATCGGGGAGCGTCCTATCGACCAAACCGAGCACTTCTCATGGAAAAAGAAAAAATTCCAGCATCTCGGAAGCTGGGTGGTGAGAGTTGCCTCCGGCACTGATATTCCCGACGCTCCGAGCGGCTTTCGTGCATACTCACGTGAGGCAGCTCTGAGGCTCAACGTTGTCAATGAGTATACGTACACTCTTGAAACTATAATTCAGGCAGGAAACAACAAGACCGCAATGACCTCTGTTCCCATAAGGACTAACCCCGAAACACGCCCCTCACGCCTGTTTTCCAATATGTGGCGGTATATGAAACGCTCCTCGACAGTCATTACACGTTCTTTCGTGATGTACAAGCCTCTGAAATTCTTCCTGATGATAGGCATGATCCTGATGCTGATAGGTGCTGCTCTCGGAGTAAGATTCCTCATACTCTTGGGAACGGGCGAGGGCAGCGGACACGTGCAGTCGCTTATCCTCACAGCTATTTTCATTATGATGGGTTTCCAGACGATCACTATCGGTCTGCTCGGAGATACTATCGCCGCTAACAGAAAAATACTGGAGGACGTTCAGTACAGAGTGCGCAAAATGGAATGTGCTCCAGATAAGGAGAATAAATGAACGACCTGAAAAAACGGCTTTTCAAAAAGCTGCCGAAGTTGATAGGCTCTGTCATAATGGTGCTTGTGGCTGTCTATATCGTGAAAAAAGTCATGGATATGGATATCCGCCTTGCAGATTTTCGCTCCGGCAGAATTATAACGGCTCTTGTTACGGCGGTGATAATACAGACGGCAGTGATCGTCATATCATGTATACCGTGGATGATGTTCATTCGCTCGCTTTCGGGTATCAGAGTGACGTATCCTCCGGCAATGGCAGTCTACACGCAGTCAAATATTTATAAATACCTCCCCGGAAACGTTTTCCAGTACGTGGGGCGGAACAAACTCGCATTCGACCTTCACATCAGTCATGTGGACGTTGCCTGCTCCACAGTCATGGAGGTGCTGTTCTGCGTCTTCTGGACGGGGATATTCTCAGTCGCTTTTTTGGGAGGGCAGATCGCCTCTCTGCTTGTAAAATACGGCAGGAATTTCATCATCATAGGAGTTGTCGGCATCATCATTGCAGCTGCACTGCTCGGACTTTTATGGTGGAAGTTCCGTGACAGGCTGAAAGAGTACCTTTCACGGTATTCAAAGGCGTTCGCTCCGGAAAGGCGGCGTGGGCTTGCCGTGGGAATTTTCTACTACGTGCTGCACAACGCATTGCTTGCCGTTTCCTACTTTACCTGCCTGCACCTTGTTCTCGGAGACTCCTGCCCCCTGTCAGAGCTTATATCTTTCACAGGTGCGTATATGTTTGCGTGGATAGTGGGATTCATCACCCCCGGCGCTCCCGGAGGAATAGGCATCCGTGAGGGAGTGATGATATTTGTCAGCGGAGACAGTTACTCCGACAGGATCGTTCTGTTCGTTCTGGTGATGAGGCTTGCCTCAATAATTGCGGACATCGCTGCATATTCCATCGGCAGAGCGGTCGCTCTCAAAACAAAACGCCCGAGGCACAGTTGACGTGCTTCGGGCATTGCTGTATCAGCGGACTATGTGTGCCTCTCCGGAGGATATGTGACGTATCTCGCCGTCAGGCATTTTCAGCAGCAGGCTTGCATTGTCGTCTACGCCTGCGGCAATTCCGGAAAACCTCTCTCTGCCTACCTGCGCAGTTACATGATTTCCGGTGAGCATCTCCCTGTGGCGGTACTCCTCAAGAAATGAACGGTTCTCTATTATTTCGGGAATGTTCTCCAGTCCGTCAAGTACGGCGGCGCAGAGGACGTTCCTGTCTGTTTTTTTGCCGGTTTCGCCCTCTATAGAGGTGACGATGTCCTTTAATTCGTCAGGGAAACTCTCACCGCTGCGGACGTTTATCCCTATGCCGATGACCGCACAGTCGAGCGACTTCATCTCCAGACCGAGTGATGCCTCTGTGAGTATTCCGCATATTTTTTTTCCGTTCAGGAACAGATCGTTCACCCACTTTATCTTCACATCACATGAGCAGACCTCCTCAACAGCCTGAGCTGTAACCACGGCGGCAGCGGCGGTGATGAGCGATGCATCATTAAGTTCAAGTTTCGGGTGGACAATGACGCTCATATAAAGTCCCACTCCGGCAGGAGAGCAGAAACTCCGTCCCATTCTGCCCTTACCGCCGTTTTGTTTTTCCGCAAGCACAGCCGTTCCGTGAGCTGCCCCCCGTGAGACAAGCTCCTTGGCAGTGTCGTTGGTAGAGGAGAGCTCGTCATACACAAGTATGGTGCGCTCTCTGTTTTTTTTCAGACGGCAGGAGATAAGCTCCGGAGCAAGTTTGTTGCTCTCAGGTGAAAGCCTGTATCCCTTTGCCGGAACGGACTCTATCACGAATCCCTCAGACTCGAGTGCTTTTACGGCTTTCCATACGGCATTGCGGCTGACTCCCAAAGAGTTCGCAAGTGCCGCTCCGGAAACGAATTCTCCGCCGCTTAAATTTTCAAGGATCATACTTTTGATGCTCATAAACTACTTACTTACCGCCTCTTTGACTATTCTGATGATTTGTGTAACTGCAAATGGTATGACTGCCGGTCCCATAACGTAAAGCAGATCGGTTCCGCTGAAACTGTTGCTCACGCACATAAAGCCGTGCACGGGAGCTATCATCAGCGCACATACAAGTGCCGCTCCGGAAACGAATTCTCCGCCGCTTAAATTTTCAAGGATCATACTTTTGATGCTCATAAATTACTTACTTACCGCCTCTTTGACTATTCTGATGATTTGTGTAACTGCAAATGGTATGACTGCCGGTCCCACAACGTAAAGCAGATCGGTTCCGCTGAAACTGTTGCTCACGCACATAAAGCCATGCACGGGAGTTATCATCAGCGCACATACAAGTGCCGCTCCGGAAACAAATTCTCCGCCGCTTAAATTTTCAAGGATCATACTTTTGATGCTCATAAATTACTTACTTACCGCCTCTTTGACTATTCTGATGATTTGTGTAACTGCAAATGGTATGACTGCAAGTCCCACAACGTAAAGCAGATCGGTTCCGCTGAAACTGTTGCTCACGCACATAAAGCCGTGCACGGGAGTTATCATCAGCGCACATACAAGGAAGAATGCTCCGAGCAGAAATGCGCCCACGGAGAAAAGATTCTTTGTGAAACCGAGCCGCACGAGAGAGTATTTTCCACGGCTGTCAAATCCCTCAAAAAGTCGGGCAAGGCAAAGTACGGCAAATGCCATGGTGCTTGCCATAGCAGCTCCGGTGGATCTTCCGATCATGAAGGCTGCCATTACACAGGCTGCTATCATGATGCTGTGAAATGCGATATACAGACCTGTCTCTTTGTTGAGTATGGACTCTTTCGAGGAGCGTGGTTTCTCTTTCATTACGCCCGACTGCATAGGCTCCATACAGAGTGCCAGTGCGGGGAGGGAGTCCGTCAGCAGATTTATAAACAGCAAATGCACCGGCATAAACGGCAGCGGCAGATCAAACAGCGTGGTCAGAAGCACTACGATTATAGCGGCGGCATTTCCTGCAAGCAGAAATTTGATCGCATTTTTGATATTGCTGTAGATGCAGCGTCCGTTTGCGACAGCCTTTACAATGGTGGCAAAGTTATCATCGGCAAGTATCATCGAGGCTGCGTCCTTTGAGACCTCCGTTCCGGTGATGCCCATAGCCACTCCGACATCGGCTTTTTTCAGTGCCGGAGCATCATTCACTCCGTCACCTGTCATTGCAACGACCATGTCTTTTTTCTGCCATAGATCGACTATCCTGATCTTATGTTCGGGAGACACTCTCGCATAGACTGATATTTTTTCCAGTTTTGCGGAGAGCTCCTCATCTGAGATCTTGTCCAGCTCGCTGCCGTCCATTGCAACATCGCCGTCCTTAAAAATGCCTATTTCACGGGCGATAGCTACAGCCGTGAGCTTATGGTCTCCTGTTATCATAATGGGCTTTATTCCGGCAGAGATACACTCTGCAACAGCCGCCTTGCTCTCCTCACGGGGAGGATCGGTCATGGCGGTCATGCCGATATAGGCATAGTCGCACTCATCATCAAGAGTTATGGGCGCATCGCTGTTGAGTATCTTTTTCGCAAATGCAAGGACTCTCATTCCGTTTTCGGAGTACAACAGGTTGGAGCGGCGTATCTCCTCAATATCCTTGTCCGTTATGGGACGCATCTCGTTGTCGTCAAGGACAAATTTAAGCCGTGGGACAAGCACATCTATCGCACCCTTTGTATAGGCAGTGCGCACCGTTCCGAAGATGTGTACAGTCGTCATGAGCTTTCTGTCGCTGTCAAACGGTATCTCGTCTGCACGTGGATTTTCACTGCGCACCCGAAGATACTCCTCATTGCCGATATAGTCCGAGAGGGCAGTTTCGGTAGGATCGCCGAGCCAGCCGTCATCAGACTTTGCCGCATCGTTGCATAATGCCATCGCAAGCAGAAGCTCCTTTTTAGCACGCTCACAGGGGAAGCTCAGGTCACGGACGGTCATTTTGTTCTGAGTGAGCGTTCCCGTCTTGTCAGAACAGATTATAGATACACAGCCAAGTCCCTCAACGGCTTTCAGATCTTTTATGATCGCTTTCTGCTTTGACATTTTCTGAGTTCCTATTGCAAGAGAGATCGTTATTATCGAGCTGAGAGCCTCCGGTATTGCGGCAACTGCAAGAGCCACGGCAAACATCATGGCATCAACTGCCGACTGACCGTTGATGAAATACGTCATCAGGAAAACGATCACACAGATGAACATTATCGAGATAGAGAGTATTTTGCTGAATTTATCAAGGCTTACCTGCAAGGGAGTTTTCTTTTTCTTTGCGTTCTGCATAAGTGACGCAATTTTGCCTATTTCGGTACTCATTCCCACAGCGGTGACAACTGCGGCGGCACGTCCGTTCGAGATATTCGATCCGGAGTAGATCATATTCAGTCTGTCGCCGAGCGGAAGCTCCCGAGCATTTATCACCTCGGCAGATTTTGTAATGCTGAGCGATTCTCCGGTGAGAGCGCTTTCGTTTACCTGAAGTGCGGCAGCCTCAATAAGACGTCCGTCGGCAGGAGCTACATTTCCGGCTTCGAGCAGGAGAATATCTCCCACCACCACTTCTGAGGCAGGTATTTCGGTCTGTGCGCCGTCACGGATAACACGTGCGCTCGGAGCGCTCATCGCTTTCAGGCTTGACAGCGATTTCTGAGCCTTGACGTGCTGAACAGTGCCGAGTATGGCATTCATGACAAGAACTACGAGTATAACGATAGTGCTGCCGATCTCTCCGCTTATCATTGAGATGATCGAGGCAATAATAAGTATAAGCACAAGGAGGTCGGCAAACTGTTCAAGAAAGACCATGAGGATACTTTTCCGCTTCTCCTCCGAGATCACATTTTCGCCGAATTTGCTGCGGTTTTCAGCTGCCTGCTGAGAAGACAGTCCCTTTGTGCTGTCAGAGCCGAGCTGTTCAACAACGCTTTGTGCTTCCTGATCGTAATAATTCATGGCAAGCTCCTTGATGCTGACCGAATATCAGCAGCCGTCTTTCCGGCAGGCGGCAGCCGTAGATTTTATATTTTTTTCTGCAATGAACATTGTACACCTTTTTCATTAAAATGTCAAGACATCGGAGCTTCTTCCGCAAATGTCAAATTTTTTTGAGATAAAAATCTCTCAAGGTACTTGATTATTGCTTCGGTTGGTGTTATAATGTAATCAGGAAATATGTAAATTTACCGATCGGAGGAAATCTATGAATTTTGTGGGAGAAAAATGTGCCGCCTGCGGACAAACCATTCATGAGGACGACGAGGTCATCGTATGTCCGGAATGTGGCTCGCCTCATCACAGAAGCTGCTATAAGCAGAGCAATGTCTGCGCTAACGCTGTGTTCCATGAGACAGGCAAAAAATGGACTCGCTCTTCCGAGGAGGAGGAAAAAGCACCGCAGTGCTGTCCGGCGTGCGGCAAACCTGTCAGCGAAACCGATACTGTCTGTCCGGATTGCGGATATCCCCTGGAAAAACGCCGGCAGCAGGAGATAAATGATCCGTTTGAGTACATCTCAGAAGAAGGCCTTTCCGCCGATCAGCCGTATTTCGGATTTGATCCCGAAGAGGATATGGGCGGTGCTACACTTAAGGAGGTCGCTGACTTTGTGGGGACGAATACGCTCTACTACCTGCCGATTTTCAAGCATATGAAGGACACAAGCAGAAAGCTGTCATTCAATCTGTCATGCCTTGTGTTCCCGCCGATCTACTTTGCCAACAGAAGAATGTGGGGCTGGGCGCTCATTTCGGCTATTGTTTCGATAATTTTCAGTCTGCCGGCAAGCGTTATCACAATGTTGGCTTTTCTTGAAAAATACGCAGGTACGGAAAAGATCATCTCTGTAATATACTCTCATCTGGAGATCATCGAGACTCTTAATTCGTATTTTTATGTCGGCTCATGGGTGTTGAGTGTTTTCTTCTGCCTTTTCGGAAACCGGCTCTACTACCGGTATGTCATACGTTCGATAAAGAGGATACGTGAGCGATCCGGCGGAATTGCCTCTGAATCGGAGCTTGGATCTGTCGGAGGCGTAAAACCGATAAATATAATCATCATAACGTTGATCATGATGGCAGTGTCGCTGGCTGCGATGTATGGGATCTTCAGCTATTTCAGGGCGAATATGTAAACTTGATCTAATACTGCTCCTCAAAAATCCGATTATTTATCGGATCTTTGAGGAGTATTAGTTGTCGGAGCAATAAGAGTGATGAGCTTACCGAAGCCGGTAAAATACAGGAGTTTTTATGATCGTAAAGAAATTTTTATCAGTGTTAACTGCCCTTGCTTTTATTGCGGGTGCAGGGAATTATATTTCAACTGTGCAGACCGGCACAGTTTCGCTGACAGCGAGTGCAACGGCTTACAAAGAGGGGACTTACGGCTCATTGAGCTATCGGAACTATGGCGATCATATAGAGATCAGAGGGTGCGATAACGAGGTAACAGAGGTCGTTATTCCTGCCGAGATTGACGGTTTGCCTGTCATAAGTATCGGTTTTGAGGCGTTTATGTCTTGTTCAAGCCTGAAAAAGATAACGCTCCCCGACGGTGTCACAAGTATCGGAGCTTGGGCGTTTTCTGATTGTTCAAGTCTGACAGAGATAACAATTCCCGAAAGCGTTGCAAAAATAGGTGTTGATGCGTTTTCCGGTACACCATGGCTTGAAAACAAGAAAAAGGAAGATCCGCTTGTCATTGTAAACAATATTGTCATTGACGGAACAGATTGTTCGGGAGATGTTATTATCCCTGACGGTGTGACAAGTATAGGAGAATTTGCGTTTGACGGCTGTTCAAGTTTGCAAAATATAACGCTCCCGGACAGCTTGACAAGCATCGGCGGCAGTGCGTTTTATTATTGTTCAAGTTTGGCAGAGATAACGCTTCCCGACAGTGTCACCAATATCGGAGCTTATGCGTTTTATTCTTGTTCAAAACTAACAGTGATAAAGATCCCCGACGGTGTGACAAGTATCGGCAATTCTACGTTTGGTGATTGTTCAAGACTGACAGAAATAATGATACCTGACAGTGTGACAAGTGTTGGAGATTATGCGTTTAGCGGTTGCTCAGGACTGACAGAGATAACGATCCCCGGTGTGAAAAGTATCGGAAATTATGCGTTCAGCGGTTGCTCAGGACTGGCAGAGATAACGATTCCCGGTGTGACAAGCATCGGCAAATCTGCGTTTAATGATTGTTCAAGTTTGACAGAGATAACAATACTTGACCGTGATTGTAAAATTTTTGATGACTCTCGCACATTATATCACGGAGCTGTTATCGTAGGATATACAGTCTCTACTGCACGTGCGTATGCCCGGAAATACGGATACACTTTCAGGGCATTGGACACTCCAATCTGCGGTGACGTTGACGAGGACGGAAAGATATCTGCCGTTGATGCATCGTTCACCCTCGCCGAGTATGCGGAGCTTTCCTCCGGTGGAGAGGGAACATTCACCGAGGCTCAAATTCAAGCGGCTGATATAAACGAAGACGGCATGACCGACGCTCGTGATGCATCGCTTATTTTAGGCTACTATGCGTATCTCTCCGGCGGCGGCAGTGATGTCGGCATTCTCCGGTGGGCAAGCGCAGGGTAAATTACACATCAAAAAAAAGGACGCCGAAGCGTCCTTTTTATTTTTATTTAAGCGTTGGGATCAAGTGTGCTGATGAGTCCGAGCTTAAACTTCTGGATCTGAAGAGCATCCGTATTGGTAAGACCGGAACCATTCTCGTAAACGTCACCGTTTATAGCACCCTGATCTGATACACCGTCAGCCTTGTTAAGACCGTATGTGTCAGGATTTGCGCCGTACTGCATGATAAGAACAGCATCAGCGAGGTCAACCTTACCATCGCAGTTGGTGTCGCCCCAGAGAACGTCACCCTGATCGCCGCCTGATGTTGAAGGCTGAGAAGGCTTAACAGGTGATGCGCCATTTCCGGCATCAGCAGCCTCGTCCTGCATGAATGATGCGATCCAAGCAAGAGGAGCATTCCAGTTGATAGTTACCTCGTTTGTAGACCATGCTTCGATCGAGTCAACGTAGCATCTCTGTGACGGGTTATCATCCTTACCGGGAACGAATCCGAGAGCACGAACGTAAGGATCCTGGAGTCCTGCGTTAGGTCCGCCGGAGAGAACTCCGTCAGGAGCCATAGGCAGAGTCTTATCAAGCTCGTAAGACCAGTATCTGTGGTGAGGATTCTCCAGCTTGTAAGAACCGTAGCCTGATACAAAGGAGAATGAGAGCGGGTTGCATCCGAGGAGGTAGTTCATCGCATTAGCAACACCATTCATGTAAGAAACGTCCTGTGTAAGATCGTAAGCATAAGCCATTACGATACAGTTGTTGATAACCATGGAGTTTGAACCCCACTCGTAACCTGTGATATAGATAGAAGGATCGAGGTTGTTAGGATCGTTATACGGTTCAGCAGGAGCCTTGTAAGGAATGTAGTAACCCTGAGTATCCTCTTCGTCGATGTAAGCCTTAGCAGCAGCAAGAATGCTGTTTGTTACCTTTTCACTTTCGCTGTCAGAAAGGTACTGGCTGTTAAGAGAAAGTGTGAGAGAACCTGCGGAAGCAGTATTACCCCAGTTGAATGAAGTAAATGAACCGCCCTTGTTCTCGCCGCCTACCATGTAGGTATCAACCTTGTAAGCATATGTTGACTCATCGATCTTTGCCTTATATGTTGCTGCATCAGCGTCGCCCATTGCAGAAGCGGAGGTAAAGATCTCACAAGCTGCCCAGTAAGCGTCGTCCAGAACGTTGTTATCACCGTAAGGTCCGCCGCCCTTTGCCTGCCACATAGGAGCATAGAGTGAATCCTCTCTGATCTCTTCCATTGCGCATTCACACTTAAGTGTCGGGTGTGTTGTCAGCGTACCAACGTAAGGATAGTAATACTTCTCGTATGCCTCGTATGCCTCTTTAGCGGTCTTGAGGTACTGAGCTGCCTTTTCAGAGTCATACGGCTCCCAAAGTCTTGCTGCCTGAGCTGCGCAAGCTGCATAGTTCAGAGTAGCTGCAAACGTCGGAGGCTTTACGATACGAACAGTCTCCCACTCCTTCTCATAATCATAAGGTCTTGTAGCAAGTCCTGTCCACTTATGGTCATGGAGCTTGTGGTAGTAAAGTCCTTCGTACTTTGTGCCCCACTTGCTGTCGTTCTCGGGTGTGACCTTCATCTTTGCGATCCAGTCAAGCTCGTAAGCAGCCTCATCGAGGATATCCGGTACTTTCTTTGAATCGCCTGACTCAGGGATATTAACTAATCCTGAACCGTCAGCGAATTTAGCCTTGCCTTCCTCTGTCTGAATAGCTCTCTCATACATATTCTGGAGTGTCCAGATAGAGATACCGCCGTTAACAACGTATTTACCGTGGTCGCCGGCATCGTACCAACCGCCGTTTGCAGTCAGAGTACCAACGGCATGAGTTCCGGTAGCCTCTTCCTTGCTTGAATACTCATTGATCCATCCGTCCTGAATGGAAGCTTTATCGATCTTATGACCGCCCTCGTGGGCAAGAGTTGCCTTGTCGCCGGAGGTGATGTATTGTTCTTCAATGTCGATACCCGAACGGTTCTGATAGAAGTAGTTTATAGCGTTCTTGAGCATATCGTGGCTGTCATCAGAGTAGATGTTGTCGCCGATGTTGAATGCAAACGATCTCCACTCTTTGCCCTTTATTCGCAGATAATATCTGCCGGGAGTTGTATAATCGGAGAAGTCGATCTTGCAAACGTTGTCCTTTGAATCGGGATCAAACTTCTTTGCCGCTGTAGTGCCTGTGTAAACTACCTTATCGGAAGCCTCATCAACAAGCTCAAAGTCGTACGTATCCTCATCGAGTGTGATCTTTGTAGCTCCGTAAAGGATATCGCCCTGGTTATCGCCGAGAGTAGCAGTCTTAGCGAGGTTTGAATAGTAACCGATCTGGTTTACGGAGATAAAGTTTACAAGCTCACCGCCGACCTTAAGCTCAGGATTGTCTGCTGCGCTGTAGTCACGGTTTGTAGCGCCGTAGGACTCGTTGGGATCGGCATCGCATTCATCGCAGGTAGTACACTCGATCGACATATTGTCGAACCAGATCTCGTCACCTTCCTGAGCGTTACCGCCGTAGCCGTTTGAGTCTTTAGCATAGTGGAAAGCCCACTCAACGCCCTCAAGATCCTGTGTAGGAGTAAAGGTTCCGGAGAATGTCTGATATGAGGTGGAGAGCTTTACAGCGCCGCCCCACTGACCGCCCATATTCGGGCCCATG
This sequence comes from uncultured Ruminococcus sp., assembly GCA_947624255.1. GTDB lineage: Bacteria > Bacillota > Clostridia > Oscillospirales > Ruminococcaceae > Ruminococcus. Next base: position 9,334 of record CANQJO010000016.1, on the reverse strand, counting down.
TCCATTACACCGGAAGCCATGAGGTCGAAATACTCCTCATCACCCTTGGTGTTGCCGATCTTGGAGCAGAGCTCCATTCCGTCTCTCTTAGCCTTTGCGTCAAAGCTTACCTTGTACACATGACCTTTTTTGAAGTTAAGGTTTCTGTGTCTGAACTGAAGATCCCACTTGGACTTTTCACCGCCCTCAGGAACAGTTATAGTGATGTGGAAAGCCTTGTCGATTTCAAACTCCTGCTTAGCAGGGCTTGTTTCACAGGTATGCCAAGGAAGCGCCTTGTGATCGAAGGTGGTCTCACCGAGAACCTGACCTGCCGAAACACTCATAGGTGCTACAGTGGCAACTGTAGGAGCGATCATTGTGGCAGCCATAAGCCCCGCAGCGATCATTTTTGAGATTTTCTTGTGCATTTAGTTACCCTCCCTGTAGAATTTTGGATATGATTTATAACGTAATGCCAGTGCAAACATTACGGTTATGCCGGTTTTCCCGAATGGGTGAAGGTGTCCGACAAGAACCTGCACCGACCCTTACCCACTGTATTTATTATATAATATCATGTCTAAAATGTAAATAGTTTTTTAGAATTTCGTGTATTCCTCTAATGTAAGCCGGTCCGTTTTGTGCATATTTACAAAATGTTAAAAAAGCAAAAAGGGAGTTGAGACTCCCTTTTTGAACTAAATATGAATTTGTTTTTTTATTCTTCGGGTAGCTTATCAATAAGTCCCAGTTTGAATTTCTGGATAGACAGAGCGTCCATGTTGGTAAGGCCGTCGCCGTGGCTGTAAACATCGCCTCTTTCTAAGCCCTTTTCAGTGACTCCCTGCGGCTTTCCGAGACCGTATGTGTCGGGATTTGCGTTGAACTGCATTACAAGAACGGAATCCGCCAGATCGACGGTCTCATCGCAGTTTGTATCGCCCCAGAGAATATCGCTGCCGCTATTGGTGGAAGGCTGTGTGGGAGTTACAACTTCGCCGCCCAAATCAGCACCCGGAACAGCGGTAGTACCGTCCGGCTCGGTTCCCCATACAAGAATATCGTTCACATACATAGTGATCTGCTGATTTATCGAATCTTCCTTTTTGAGATCGGTAGCGTCTTCAAGACCGCCTAAATATGACCAGTCATTTGTAGGATCCCATGCGCCCGTTGTAGGCTTACCATCAACAGCATCGGGGATAGAGACTCTGAACTGCACCTCGTCTCTGTGCTCGCTTTGACCGGTAGGCTGTATCGCTCTGCCGTCTGTGAACTGTATCTTTGCGTAGTAGGTATTTCCCGTGGGATCGCCCTCGTACTTGTACGGTCCGGAAACCTCGGCGTATCCCTGCTCTCCCTCACTGTACTGCTGGGATTTTCCCTCGACGGTGATATCGTCGATGCTCAGTCCTGCCGCAAGCACCTCGCTTACGTCAAAGTAGTAATTATAGGAGATATTCTCCGCAACTCTTGCCGGCCATGCGGTGTGATTCATCGCCCACGCCTTTATTTCGGTGTAGCTGTCACCGGAACCGTTAATAACTGCTGCTACCTCCCATTCAGCCCATTTCGGAGTTTCGGTGGGAGGGAAATCAGCAAGGGGAGCTCCGCCGTAATCATCGACAAGTGCGCAGAGTGCGGCTGTATATCCGGCATTGTAGTCGATAGCCACCTCGGAGTACTGATACTGCGCAACATCGTTTACATATTTACCGTCCTTGTCAGGACCGCCTACGAGTGCGCCGTAAAGCGTGTGAGCATACTCGGTCTGCCAGCCCTCATCACCGCCGGACTCCTGACCAAGGTCGTTCCAGTGATCGTCATGGATGCCGGAAGCCGTTCTGTGGTGGAATGCGGTCGGCTGATTGTCGCCCATTCCGAGAACATAACTCATTCCGAGACTGTTATCGCCGAAGAGATAGTCCATCTGACCCTTTGCCCATTCGTTGTACTTGCTTGCAAGGGCGGAATTATCGCTGAAAACAGTATCGCTTGCAAGCTGTGCGAGCCATGCCGTAGCCGCAACGTGACGTGCCGAACCCCAGTTAAAGAGCCAAGCCATTCCGTCGGGAGTGTAGTCTACCTGTTTGCCGCCGTAACCGTCTATCCAGTAGTCAAGGTGATGCGAAACGTGGTCGATCCACTCCTGATCTCCGGTCTCCTGCGCATAGAGAAGCGCCGCACCCTGAGAGGTGTCGTCCCAGCAGAATCCCCATGTATACTTTCTGTCGGTCGACTGGTTCTCAAGCGGAAATTCGGGGATATAGTCGTTTTCGACCTTATCCATATAGCTCTTGTCGCCGGTAGCTCTGTAGAGCCAGATCGCAGCGTACATACAGTCATCGACCCACGAGGAGGGCTTGTACATATCGCCCATAGCGCCGTTTTCGTTATCTCTTATCTTGTCGGCAGTTTCAAAGTATTTTTCAGCCTGTTCGAGATAAGCCGCTGCCTTGTCGGGCTGTTCGTCCTTGAAGATCAGGTATCCCTCGGCAAGAGCGGCAGCCGAAAGAGCTATTGTGGTGGAGTCGGCGATCTCATCGTAGGGACGCTCCCAGTCATCGTTGTTGAGGTGATGCTTGCGGAGGTAGACCTCGGCGCTGCACCAGATGTTGTGGTCGGTAGAGCCGCCCGTAAAGTCGCCTATCGTACCGATTATCTTGTCGCCCCTGTCGCACTGCATAAGGTAGTCGAGCGCCCACTGCACGTTGTTGCGGTAAAGCTCACCGAGTCCCTGCTTGTCGACAGCGTCCCTGTACTCGATGTAGCCCCATTCAAGAACCGATGCTGAATAGGCGTTTGTCAGGGTGAATTTGAAGTGGTCGCCGGCATCGAACCAGCCGCCGGGAACGACATCCGTTTCGTTGCCGGCCTCGTCTACCATTGAGTCAGCACGCCATGAGACCTCGTTCCAGTCGGGGAGCTTTCCTGCCTGCTGCACTTCGTAGAAAAACATGGATTTCTGCAAGGCTTCGGCGTAATTGTAATCGCTTCCGGCAGCCGAAACGCCGGAATTTTCGATACTGCCCGAGGGCAGATACGATGCTGCGGAGGCACACAGTGCAATAGCTGACAGTGCGGCTCCAATTTTCTTGAAAATCATAGATATACCCCTCTCAACCGGACTTGTGCCCGGATATTTTTCTTTGATCCAAAATATGTTAAGTGTCCGCTGTTTACCACGTAGATATTTCCGTAGCGGCGGCAGTCGGAGGCTCTGTTACAGGCGGTTCTGTCGGGATATCAGCCGTAACAGGCTCGGTAACGACCGGCTCGGTGGGATCTTCACCGCCGGGCAGGACCGGCTCTGTGGGATCTTCCACAGGTGCGGTAGGATCTTCACCGGGGAAGTCTGTAGGCTCTTCGGCGGAGGTCGTCGCAGGCGGATCGTCCGGAAAAGCAGGATACTGAGACTCGGTGTACGGCTGTGCCGAGGTGGTGTAATTCTCATTGGGATAAACGCCCGTGGGAATTCTTCCGCCCGTGATGAAGCCTTTTCCGGTGGTAAAGGTTATCTCGAACTCTGTACGTGATGCGGAGGCTGTGGTAGTTATGTTCTCATCGTCACCGTCACCTGAGGTAGTGACAACGACCGTATCGCCGCCGTTTCCGTCAGGATCGGGCGCAGTGTCGGATTGCTTTGAGACACTCTCTCTGCCGTAGCTTCTGAGAACCTTTTCGGACGGCGTTATAGGGAACATTATAAAGAAACAGAGAATTACGAACGTCATTGCAACAAAGCAGATGCAGGAGATCAGCGTTATCCTTGTTGATTTTTTCAGACTATAGAAAAAATTTGTGATCTTACTCATAAATTCACACTCCTGTGTTATTGATACCGATCCCGGAGGAAAGCATCTCTCCGGAGCATATATATCTGTGTATGGTCAATTTCATTATATCTCTTTGAAGAAGAAAAGTCAAGCAGGATAACGTAAAAAAAGATAAATATTCCGTTTTTTTGGTTATTATGACGAAAGTTTTTTCAGAAAGCCTGCCCCACATATTCCCTGTTGAATACCGCAGCTTTTTATGTTATAATAATATCAAAGCAAGGAGCTGATCTTACAATGAAAGAAGAAAAAAATAACAATAAACGTAATTATTTTATATTTGCTGTGATATGCCTTGTGGTGCTGCTTTTCTACAATGCAGTGCTTATCCCTGCTCTGAAGCGCAGTCAGATAACCGATACAAGCTACAGCTTTTTCCTCACTCAGATCGACGGCGGTGCTGTCACAAAAGCCGAAATAACGGAGGATTCTATCCTTTTTGAGGTCGGCAGCGGCGGCGAAAAAAAGCTATACTCCACTGCCAAAATAGACGATCCCGACCTTGTTTCACGTCTTCACGACAGCGGCACGGCTGAGTTCTCCGGCATCGTGAGCCGGCAGTCTCCCCTTCAGAATTTTCTGTTCTCGTGGGTGCTTCCTATCGTATTTATGGTTCTGCTGTGGAGCATTCTCATCAAAGGAATGAACAGGCGCATGGGCGGTAATGCGATGTCCTTCGGCAAGAGCAGTGCAAAAATATACGTCAAGGCTCAGACCGGCAAAACATTCGCTGATGTCGCCGGTCAGGACGAGGCAAAGGAGGCTCTTGAAGAGATCGTCGATTTTCTCCATGCTCCGGAAAAATATGCCGAAATAGGCGCATCGCTGCCGAAAGGCGCTCTTCTTGCAGGTCCTCCCGGAACGGGAAAGACTCTGCTCGCTCAGGCGGTGGCAGGTGAGGCAGATGTTCCGTTTTTCTCGATCTCAGGCTCTGAATTTGTGGAGATGTTCGTAGGCATGGGGGCTGCAAAGATCCGTGACCTTTTCCGTCAGGCGAATGAAAAAGCTCCGTGTATCGTATTCATCGACGAGATAGACACGATCGGCAAAAAACGTGACGGTCAGATAGGCGGCAATGACGAGCGTGAACAGACACTCAACCAGCTTCTCACGGAAATGGACGGATTTGACGGCAAAAAAGGCGTGGTGATACTTGCCGCAACGAACCGTCCCGAATCTCTTGATCCGGCGCTTCTTCGTCCGGGGCGCTTTGACAGGCGTATTCCCGCAGAGCTCCCCGATCTTGCCGGACGTGAGGCGATCTTAAAAGTCCATGCCAAAAAGGTGAAGACTGACGGCAGCATTGACTTCAACGCCATCGCAAGAGCCACCGCAGGCGCATCAGGTGCTGAGCTTGCCAATATTGTGAATGAATCCGCTCTGAGAGCAGTCCGGAGCGGCAGAGAGACAGTCTCCCGGTCGGATATGGAAGAGAGCGTGGAGGTGGTAATTGCCGGATATCAGCGGAAAAGCGCCGTTATCTCGCAGAATGAAAGGAAGATAATTGCCTATCATGAGATCGGTCATGCTCTTGTTGCGGCAATGCAAAAGGACTCCGCTCCGGTACATAAGATAACGATAATTCCCCGTACCTCCGGCGCTCTCGGATATACCATGCAGGTAGATGACGGCGAGAAATTCCTCATGACAAAGGAGGAGGCTTTGGCTCGCCTTGCCGTCCTGACGGGAGGACGATCGGCAGAGGAGATCGTTTTCGGTTCATGCACTACCGGAGCCTCAAACGACATCGAAAAGGCAACGCAGCTTGCACGTGCAATGGTTACACGTTACGGCATGAGCAGTCTGGGAATGGTGGCTCTCGAAACTGAGAATAACCGCTATCTTGGCGGCGATACTTCTCTGATGTGTTCCTCTGAGACAGCCGCACGTATTGACAGTGAGGTCAGCCGCCTTGTGAATGAGGCGCATGAAAAGGCGGCCGCCATACTCTCCGAGAATATCGGTAAGCTCCATGAGCTTGCGGAATTTCTTCTTGAACGTGAAACCATCACGGGCGAGGAATTCATGGCTATCCTGAAAAAGCAGCCTGCCGGTGTATAGAGCTTCCGCAGAGAATAATGCTCCCAAAACTGAATTTTACAATAAAAACCGGCTTGCATTAGTTCGGTACTTATATAGAAGTTTTTCAACAACTATTATGTAAAGACTTATACAGCGGGCTATGAAACAGAACAGGCAGATACTTTCACAAGAGGTATCTGCCTGTTTTGTATGTATTCACTTATAAAATCCATTCTCATCATGCTCGCCAAAGCAACTATGGCAAGTATAAGGCTCTGAGATCTCGCTTATTCCGTCAGCGGTCAATTTCAGCTCCCGTGTAATAAACGGGAATATCCTGCAATGACTTATCATCAGCAAGCCCATTTGAGGATGCTCACGAATGACCTTATTGATGAGGTTACTGATATACCTTGCGTTCACAAAGTCAAGGTTATTAAGAGGTTCGTCAATGATTAACAGATCTGAGTCTGAACGTGTGGCGATAACCGAGAATACCTGTAAAAGCCGCTGCTCACCGCCGCTGAATTTGCCGGGATGTGACTTTGCATCGAATATCTTGCTGTTATCTCCCCGGCGTGGTAGCCATTCGTCGATCAGGTCATTGACCTCGGAATAGCTCATATCATTGCCTGCGTGGGCTTCTCCGCTGTTGCTGATAACATCTCTGACTTGTATGCGCCCCATTTCAGAGTATTCGTCCTTTTGGGGAATATAGGCAATGCTGGAACGAAATCGCTGCAATTCGTCATCACTTAACGAGAGAATATCACCGAATGTATGGTGTGTGATCCTACCTTCGATTTTCTTTCCATCGGTTTCTAACCGCATAATGCTTTTCAGTATGGAACTCTTTCCAATGCCGTTTTCTCCGGATAATAAGACCGCTTCACCCTGCCCGATGTCAAATGACACATTCTGCATCAAAGTGCGTTGTTTCAGCTTTATCGACAGGTTATCTATACTAAGGATATTCCCCATAACTACTTCCTCCAGAGTCGCTTATTTGATATGTTTGAAGCTATAAGTAAAGTGATGATCTCAATAAACGGTATCAACAGCAATACCAGTAATTTCACAGCAGTGAAATTAACAAACAGAAATACAATACCTGATAAAGCAAACGATGCGATAATTGATATGATTCCAGTGCCATGGACAAGCCTGTAAAATGCTGTGTTCAGTTTCTTTCTATCAAAGCCAATCATTATCAATCGTCTGAAATTACTTGATACAAATTTGTTCAGCAAAACAGTAACTGCGACCGTTGTCACAATCGAGACTATGCTCAAAACCGCTAAATACGGGATAATACTTCGGAGCGATGTTATTATTTCATCATCACGATAGATGATATTCTCAGGCGAACCAACTGCTGACAAGTCGTTGATCGAGTCTTTTGTAAACACAATACTGCTATGCGTGATATTTTCGATGTACCTTTCGTCATATCCCATAATGATGATTCCGTCACTATGATTCATACCGTTAGTCACCCTGACGCTTACTGCTTCGGGAAGGAGCTGCTCAATGGCATACTCACAGCTCTCACCGTTGACAATATGCTTTGAGTATAGTTTATCGCCAATGTGCAGATTATTAGATTTGGCTACATTCTCAGATACAGCCACACCGTTGGTGCTGAGTGACTCTGCGTTCCAAGAGACCATATCTGTATACAGCGAATCTTTTGACTGCATAACAATATCTGCGTTCAAACTGGTATTCACATCGGCAGATAATGTAAATTCAATTCCTGCATTGAACTGATAATAGTCATCTTTCCGAACTGTATCCTGCATCGTTACCGAATAATCGTAGTCTGAGTGCAGCAGAGAGTTCAACCTGATAGCAGTTTTATCAATGGAAAGCATCAGGATAAGCATAAGCACGAACGAAGTCAAGGTCAGTATCGATGATATGATCGCCGTTTGTCGGGGCTCTGCGTAAAGAGAGATACGATTTTTCATGGTATTATCACCTGACCTCGTTCATCGATCATGATTGGTCATCACTTGGCTCGTCTTCCTTTTCATCTCCCGAATCTGCTGTTGACTCGGCTCGTGCTCTCTGCTTCTTTTCCTCTTCTTTTTTGATAATGCTTTTTATCATGGCGTTATTCATAGAGAGACTAATGATCTCTGCCACAAGCACTGCCGCAGGGATAAAGGCGATCTCTGCCCCAATAGCACTCTTGGGGATATACATAGTCGAAGTGTATAGTTTGAAAAGCAGTATGGATCCATAAGCGACAACAAAGCAAAACGATTCACAAATGAATGTTTTGGTATAGTAGGGTTTTACGCTCTGTCCCTTGGGGATACAATGCTTTGTAAAAAAACCCTTTTCACTGCCGCGCCTTGCCATGACTACATTGAAAGCGATCATCAATACAGCTGACAGGGCTGTGCCGATCCATATCATCAGAGGACTGACCTTCTTATCAAGGCTGTTTTCTCTGACACGAAGATCTGTGATCTCGTTTGCATATCCTGATGACATGATCGCATCATAATGTACCTGATACTGCTCATCACTGTCAAAGCGGTCACGATCTTTTAGTCTGCCAAGCGGTCTGTAATCCTTTGTCAGATATGTCTGACAAGTGTTATAGTCACTTGCAGAGAGATACACTCCAGAATAACCGTTGTTTTGAGACTTCTGGACGATCGCATCTTTTTGCTCGGTGCTGAGTTGTGCAAGGATAGCTCCATTCTCATAAATGCTGTTTGTTTCATAGATAGCGTATATCTTATATTCTGCGGTCGTATCACCAATAGAAAGAGATATGGTATCGCCAATATCTGTCGAAGTATCCTTACAGAACTGCCAGTCCACAAGAATCGGATTGTCAAAGTCTGAATCTGACTTCTTGATAAGACGTTTGCCGTTATACATTGTAATATCGACATTTTCAAAGCGGTCACTCAGCAGAACTGTTGTTGTCCTCGATTTGCCGCCTGCGTTTACAGCAGTCTTAGTCAGGAAGAACGGGAACATTTTATCAATCCCGTTGCTCCCAGGCAATTCGCTTATCTGCTCAAAAGAAGGCTCAGGAGCGATAAAATCAATGCTTGTGTTCTTATACACGCTCTGTGAATTGTAGTTATCGGATATCTGAGAGATAAACGGAAACACGAACAGCAGTCCGGCTACTACAGCAATGACAGCACTCAGGAGGATTGATAATAAGGCTCTGTGCCTGATCCAATAGCCTGTCATTATTCTTCCTCCGTCTTATCTTCTTTTTTCTCTACAAATATCAGTGTGCTCTGCTTGTCATAAGATGCATCAACGTTGTCATCGAATACCAGTGCCATAGGCACTTCGCCTACTGCGTTCGGGACAAACTGAATTACACATTCCTGATCCGACGCTGTCTCGGACGCATTAGCAGTAAATTCGTATGTAGTAACATTAGGTAACCTCTAAAAACCTCTATTGAAAAAATAGTAAAAACATGGTATAATAGAACCATGAAAGCAAGAATGAGA
>CANQJO010000015.1 GCA_947624255.1 uncultured Ruminococcus sp. | reverse complement strand
TTTTGTCACTTACATTATATCACAGTTTTCACTTTGAGTCATTCTTTTTTTGTGTCATTTTATTTTACAACTTTCATCAAAATTATGAGTCGCACTCAATACGGACGTATCAGCGGAAAACATTCCGGAGATCCTTTGAGATCCTTTTAAAATTCCGCAGAAAAATGGAATTCACTCATTGACAAACCGATTTTTCTGATATATAATATAGATAGGTGCAGATCATACGCATCAAAATGAAATCAGTATAAGAACAGGAGTAACAATTATGGCAATAGAAAAGAGCTTAAAAGTCCTGATAGTGGACGACGATAAAAATATATGTGACCTGCTCAGGCTGTACCTCGAAAAAGACGGCTACAGCGTAATACTCTCCCACGACGGCGAAGAGGCTGTGGTGAAGTTCAACGCTCTCAAGCCGGATATGGTCCTTCTGGATATCATGCTGCCCGGCATTGACGGATGGCAGGTATGCCGTGAGATCAGAAAAAAATCAAACGTTCCGATAATAATGATCACTGCAAAGGGCGAGACTATTGATAAGGTGATAGGTCTTGAGTTGGGTGCTGACGACTACATCGTAAAGCCTCTCGATACAAAAGAGGTCATCGCACGTATCAATGCCGTTATGCGCCGTGTCGGTGCAGGCTCCTCCGAGCCGGAGATAAAGGAGGTACACTACGATAAACTCTCGGTGAATATGTCACGCTATGAGCTTAAAGTCGCCGGCAGAGTTATTGACACTCCTCCGAAAGAGCTTGAACTGCTCTATTACCTTGCTTCAAATCCCAACAGAGTCTATACCCGTGACCAGCTTCTTGACGAGGTATGGGGCTTTGAATATTACGGCGATTCCCGCACCATTGACGTTCATATAAAGAGACTGCGTGAAAAGCTGGAGGGCGTGTCTGATAAGTGGGCACTGAAAACGGTCTGGGGCGTAGGATATAAATTCGAGGCTGCGGACGACGAATGATCCGCATGATAGATGCGGATAAGACAGCTCTGTCCCCGGCAGTATGATCCGGGAACAGCTCCTGAGAGGGTGAAATGCTTGAACAGCAAGAAAAACACTTATTACAAGTTATTCAAAACGTCATTTCTTACGGTCATATTGGTGCTTGTTTTCATAGGAGTTATCATTATCAGCGTAAGCACTGTGATCTACAGAAATTCCAAGCTCGATGAGCTGCGTGAAAACGGCGACCTTTTTATAGAGTGCCTCAAGGGCGAATACAATATCACGGGAGGATTGTCAAACGATTCGGTATACAGACTGCATAACGAATTCTGCACAGGCGGCGGTCTGGAGATACGCATTTATGACGAGGACGGAAAATGCCTCCTTTCGCCCGAACATTATACCACCGAAAAAAATTCGGATCAGATAACATGGGCTCAGAATACCGATGAGATCAAGCCGCTCCAGAAAAGCATGATAAAAAAGCTCGAGGACGACAAGTATCTCAGCTATGATAAGTCCGCAGTTTCGGACAAAGAGCCTCATCTTATCTACGGCAGAAGGATCTTCCTGAGAAACGGCGGCTCACAAATTCCCACAAGAATGTATGCTCTGTTTTACGGACGGACTGACAGCATAAGCAGTTTTGCGCTTAAAATGGCTGTTTTCTACATCATATTTGCGGCAGCTGCCGGCTATGCCTCTTATGTACTTCTGAGAAGACGCACAAAAAAATACGTGAATTTCGCAGACGATCTGCTGCGGATAAGCGAAAAATACGCCAAGGGGGATTTCTCCGAAAAGCTCACTGCGGATATCGAGGGCTCTGCTAAGGATATCGTTGATTATGTCAACACTCTTGCGGACGAGGTGAAAAACCGTGAGGATACCAGCAGGACCTTCATCGCCAACGTTTCCCATGAGCTGAGAACTCCCATGACCACCATAATCGGCTTTGTTGACGGTATTCTCGACGGAACGATACCGAAATCACGCCAGAACGAATACCTCGTGCTTGTCTCCAAGGAGACTCACAGGCTGAAAATACTTATCAGCTCCATGCTGAATATGACAAGGTTTGAATCAGGCACGCTCACTCCGAATTTTCAGCGCACAAATATGAGCGATCTGGTTATACAGACTGTATTCATGTTCGAGAAAAAAATAGACGCCAAGCATCTTGAGATCGAAGGTCTTGACCGTGGAAGGCTCATCACCACCGCCGATCCCGATCTCATGCAGCAGGTCATTTATAATCTTGTCGAAAATGCCGTGAAATTCGTCAATGAAGGCGGTACGCTCTCATTCCGGTTCGACACCACCGACGAATGGCATGAGATCGGCATCAGAAATACCGGTGAGGGACTTAAGGATGACGAGATAAAGAAAGTCTTCAACCGCTTCTATAAAACGGATTCCTCACGTGGAAAGGATACTACCGGACTTGGTCTGGGATTATCCATTTCAAGAAAGATCGTACACCTGCATCACGGACATATTGTGGTCAAGAGCGTGTACGGCGAATATACTGAATTTATTATCCAGCTGCCTGTCAATGACAAGGTGCTGATGGGCTGACAGCGGCAGACAAGGCTTCTGTCCGCCATTTCCGGGTGATAAATATACTCAAGGGGAGCAAACAGCATCGCTCTTTGTGAAAAAAAGAAAGGAACAAATAATGGACAACGATTACAGGAGGTCGGGTCAGGAATTTCCGGAGATATACGACTCCGCATCAGAAAATATGCGCTGGAACGAGTCCGATCCTCCGGTGTATGACGACTTTATGTATGAACCCCTCGGATTCGAGGAGCTTGAACGCCATGAACGTGAGGCATATGCCGCAAAAATCAGAAAAAAGCGGAAGAAGAACCGCTTACAGCGTCTTATCACTTCGCTGCTCATTTTTCTGATAATAGCTTCCGGAGCTATGGCTGCCTTGCAGATATTTACGATCTATGCACGTACACGTACTGCCGCCAATAAAAAAAACGGCTCTGTGGTCATATACAGAAATTCAAAGCCCGAGGGAGCGAATGATCTGTCTAATTTCAAGGACGAAAGCGGTCGGTATACTATTGAGGGAGCTGCGGCTGCGGTGATCGACTCGATAGTTGAGATATTTGTGTACGGTGATACCGCTCATGAACATCTTCTCGGCACAGGATCCGGGATAGTCCTCACCGAGGACGGCTATATCGTCACCAATACCCATGTTCTTGAGGCTGACGGCTATCACACGGTCGCAACCTCAGACGGAAAAACATATGATGCCAAGATAATCGGCAGAGACGTGAAGACTGATATCGCTGTGATAAAAATAAGCGGTGCAAAGCTTACTCCTGCGGTGCTGGGCAATTCCGATGAAACTATCGTTGGTGAGCAGGTCATTGCCGTGGGAAATCCTGCCGGACTTTCGGGAACAGTTACTGACGGCATAGTTTCACACATCGGAAGACGTATCCGCAGCGATTCAACAGGTTTTCAGATGGAATGTATCCAGACAAATGCTCAGATAAGCCCGGGAAATTCCGGCGGCGCACTGGTGAATATGTATGGTCAGGTGATCGGCATAACCTCATCAAAATATGTGAGCAGCAGCTTTGAGGGACTGGGATTTGCCATCACCATAAATGAAGCTCTCCCCATAATCGAGGAGCTGATCAACAACGGCTACATAAGCGGCAGATTCCGTGTCGGTATAGAGTTTATAGATATGTCCACCGAGGAAAGCATAGCTGCCATTGAAGAAGAGCTCAATATGGAGCTGCCCGAAGATTTCAAGGGCATCTACATAAACTCTATAAGCGAGGACGCAGATATTGCAAATTCCGAGCTTGTTCCGGGAGATTTCATCACAGAGATAAACGGAAAATCCATATCCACCTACGATGACCTCCACAATACGATCAGCAGTATGTATTCTGCCGGAGATACTGTGCCTGCACGATGCGCACATATCTCAGAGGACGGAGAGATAACCTGCTACGACATAGAGTTCAAGCTCATGGAGGACACGTCCGGCGATTATTAGTCTCTCAGCTTTGACGGTCTTTTTGAATTTACTCCGCAAACTCCTCCTGCTGCGCCCGAAACGGTCAGCAGAAGGAGTTTTACTATTCCCGGAAAATGTCCGTTGAGTATCGTTCCCGGAATACACAGAGCCGCATATATTGCAGCTCCGCAGAGAAGACCTTCGATAAGTCCCCGTCGGCGGCGGAATTTTCCGCAGATATACCCTCCGGAAAAGGAGGCTGCGACTGCTGAAACAGATGAAAACCACGGTATCAGCCGCCAATCGTCCATGAGAAAGAATATGAACGCCGAAAAAAGAATAATAAGCAAAAAGCCTGCAAGTATTCCTGCCATAGAGGAAAACGCTATACTCAGAAAAGTGTTTGTCCACAGGCTGTTGTGATGTCTGCGCATAAAAAAGCCTCCGCATAATGATTTGTTAAATCGTATGCGGAGGCTTATCCCGTTTAGAACAATTCTGATACTACTCCTCAGAGCTGTCCTTTTTTTTCTTTTCCTTATCCTTTTCAGTCTCGTCAGTAAGAGCCGCAGCGGAAAGTCCTGCACTCTCTGATTTTTTTGAGGCAGCGTTTGCTTTGGCTTCTTTCAGACGCTCGGCAGCAGTGACGTTCTCTGTTATAGCCCATGTTTTGACACGTATCTTGAAGCGTTCGCCGCCTGTTTCGATGACAACGGTATCCTCACCGGTACGGACAACGATACCCACGATGCCGCCTCCGGTCACGACTCTGTCGCCCACCTGGATGGAATCCTGCATATCTTTCAGCTCACGGTCTCTTTTTTTCTGCGGTCTTATAGCGATGAAATACAGCAGCAGGAACATGATGAGCAATGGCAGGATCATTGAAAGGAACGCTCCTCCGGTCGAAGAACCCTGTGCAGCGGAGGCATCTGTTGCTGCCGCAGTAGCATCATCTGCAAAAGCAGAAATTGCGGCAAATGAGGAAATTGCTGCGACAGAAACGGCAGCGGCTATGGCTGATAAAAATTTTTTCGATCTCATAATTTTCTCCTATCTGAAAGTATACAGGCGGCATCGCACGAGGATCTGCCGATACCGACATTCCGAAAATAATTATACCATAAATTTTATCGGAATGCAAGCTTTTTTGAAAGTTTCATCAGAATTTTCAGCAGGGAGAAATTTATATGCTTTTCTCCGAGTTGATGAACATATCGTAAATACGGCGTATTGCCTCGGAAAGATCGTGCTCGCTCACGCCTATTATGACATTCAGCTCACTCGAGCCCTGATCTATCATTTTGACATTTATCCTTGCATGAGCAAGAGCTGCGAAGATCCTTGCAACCGTACCTCTTGTATTCTTCATTCGGCGGCCTACAATGGCAAGAACAGCAATACCGTCCTCGATCTCAAGATGATCGGGAGAAACGGCTCTGCGTATTCCCGAAAGCACCTTATCACGGACAGGTTCAAGCTTTGAACTGTCAACAGTTATGCTCATTGTATCAATGCCGGAGGGCATATGCTCAAAGGAAAGTCCGTTGTCATAGAGAACTTTCAGCACTTTCATGCCGAAGCCTGTCTCACTGTTCATCATTGCTTTTTCAATATTTATCGTGCTGAATCCCTTTCGGCCTGCGATGCCCGTTATAGTATGTGAAAGGCTCTCACGGCGGAAGTCGTAATCATCGGAAACGATCATTGTACCGGGATCTTCCGGACGGTTTGTATTCTTTATATTTATCGGGATTCCTGCCGAACGCACCGGGAAAATAGCTTCCTCATGCAGTACGGACGCTCCCATATAGGCAAGCTCACGGAGCTCACGGTATGTGATAGTACCGATAACGTCCGGATCATCGACTATTCTCGGGTCGGCAACGAGAAATCCCGAAACATCAGTCCAGTTTTCGTATATATCAGCTCTCACCGCATTGGCGATTATAGAGCCTGTAACGTCAGAGCCTCCTCGTGAAAAGGTTTTGATGAAACCCTCGACCGTCCTGCCGTAGAATCCGGGGATAACAGCGTTTTCAAGTCCTTTGAGACGCTCACGGACAGCCTTTACGGTTTCCTCAAGCAGAAGCGTACCCTTATTGTCGAAAATTATGACATCGGCTGCATCTACGAAGCTGAATCCGAGATAGCGTGCAAGCACCTTGCCGTTGAGGAATTCTCCTCGGCTTGCGGCAAAATCCCTTGCCGGACGAGCTTTAAGCTCATTTTCTATGGAGCTGAACTCCTCATCAAGGGACATATCTAACCCCAGCTCGGAAATTATGCCGTTATATCTTTCTTTTATCGCATTAAAAAGCTCTGAGAAATCCATGCCGCTTCCGGCAAGCTCACAGCATTTATAGAGCATATCGGTGATCTTTATATCATCGGAGTAACGTTTTCCGGGTGCGGAGGGTATGACATATTTTCGCTTGCTGTCGCTTTTTATGATGTCAGCCACCTTTCTGAACTGATTTGCATCTGCGAGACTGCTTCCGCCGAATTTAACGACCTTGTTAGCCATTTATGATATCATTCCTTTCAGATGACAGAGATTGCGGTATTGCCTTGTTATAGCCGAGACATAACGCCTGTAAATTCAATTATATGCCATTTTTTCAATAAAATCAATTGATAGAAAGGAGAATTTTTAAGCGGCGCACGCTGTATTTTTGTTGAATACGCCTGTCCGCCGGTCAAGGACAGCTCTGATGATCTTTCATGTCAATACCGCACAGGACCGGTTCTCACAGGACACTGAAGCTCGTTTCTGCTGCTCTTGAAGAGCCTTGCGAAGAATATGCTCGAATTCGATCATATATGTATAAAAATCAGGGATTTTGTGGCGTAATATTTGTTATATTGTCACTTGAAAAATATTTTTCGGCATGATATACTATAAGGTAGGGTATTTATGCCGTCAGACAGATCATGCCTGCATTAAACGCCCTGATACGAATTTCGTTCCGAAAATGATTGAAAGGTGAGGTTCCTGATGATTTTATCCCAAATGAACAAGGAGGAGCTCATCGGCTTTAAAAACGAAACCGAAGCCCTCTACAACGATTTCAAGGCTCAAGGTCTTAGCCTCAATATGTCACGGGGCAATCCCTGTACCGAACAGCTTGAACTCAGCATGGATATGCTTGATGTTTTCGATGACGGCGACTTCCTCAGCCGGAACGGTATTGATGTCCGCAGTTACGGACTTCTTGACGGTATTCCCGAGGCTAAGGCACTGTTCTCCGACATGATCGGCGTAGAGGACGATGAGGTCATTATATTCGGCAACTCCAGTCTGAACGCCATGTACTGGGCTGTCCAGACGGCTTATAATAAAGGAGTCCTCGGCGAAAAGCCGTGGTCAAAGTGTGAAGAAGTGAAATTTCTGTGTCCTGTTCCCGGCTACGACAGGCACTTCAAGGTGACGGAGTTTTTCGGCATCAAAATGATAAATATTCCCATGACACCCGATGGTCCTGATATGGATATGGTGGAGAAGCTCGTCTCAGAGGACGACTCTATCAAGGGAATATGGTGCGTTCCTCAGTATTCCAATCCGGAGGGCATATCCTACAGCGATGAAACGGTCAGACGATTTGCCGTTCTGAAGCCGAAAGCAAAGGATTTCCGCATCTTCTGGGATAATGCCTACTGTATACACCACCTGACAGATGATCCCAAAACAATAATAAATATTCTCGATGAAGCAAAAAAAGCCGGCAACGAGAATATCGTCTACATATTCGGTTCTACCTCTAAGGTGACATTCCCCGGCGCAGGTGTTGCGGTAATGGGAGCAAGCCGTGAGAACGTGGAGGCTCTGAAAAAATATCTCGGCATCAGCATCATAAGCTACGACAAGATGAATCAGCTCCGCCATGTGAAGTTCTTCGGTACTTTTGAAAATATGTGCAGGCACATGAAAAAACATATGGAGATAATCGCACCCAAATTCGATGCAGTCTGTGAGATCCTTGACAAGGAGCTTACTCCGCTGGGAATAGGCTCCTGGAAAAAGCCTGAGGGCGGTTACTTCATCTCGTTCAACACTCCTGTCGGCTGTGCCAAGCGCATAGTTCAGCTTTGCCGTGATGCCGGAGTGACACTTACCGATGCAGGTGCAACGTTCCCCTACGGCATTGATCCGGAGGATAAGAATATCCGTCTTGCGCCCACATATCCTCCCATTGACGAGCTTAAAAAGGCTATGGAGCTTTTCGTGATCTGCGTGAAGCTTGCAGCCGCTGAGAAACTGCTCTCCGAAAAATAATACAGGCAGCACTGCCAAAAAACCTCCCTCTGTTGATCGCATACAGGGGGAGGTTTGTTATCTCCGGAATTTATGCTGCGCCGTCCATTATTCCGCTGAGGATCTCGCTGTTCCAAGTGAGAGTCTCACGGTCAAACAGTCCGTAGCTGCCCTCGCCCTCGGTGACGTTGTTGTCCCAGACAAAGCACTTTATACCCTGAGACTTTGCCGCTGAGATATAGTAGCGGTAATATTCCGCACGTGTGCTGTTTGCCGCACCTGCCACGCAGCCGAATTCTCCGATAATGAGCGGAACGCCCTTGTCAATGAATTTCTGCTTCATTTCACGGAATTTCGCATCAAGCTCCGATTTTTCGGCATCTCCGAACACCGTACTCTGTCCCTCCGAGAAAAGCCACGGAGCATAATAATGTATCGAGAGAATGATGTTATCATCTGACGGGAGCTTTACAGCGTCCATTGCAGCCGATTCAGCCGATGCCGCATATGAGGTCACTATCAGTGTGCGCTCCGCATTATTGCCTCCCGAAGCTCTTACAGTGTCAACAAAATCCTGCTCATATCTGTTGATGACCTCACGCTCCTCCGAAGTGCCGCCCATCCATTCATTGGCACTGCCGACCGTTCTCGGCTCGTTCATTCCCTCAAAGAGGAGTCTGTCGCCGTAGCTGCCGAATTCGGCTGAGATCTGCGTCCATATCGCTTTGAGCTTTGCACTGTCGCCGGAGTATTCGCTCTCTTTCGGCTCGAACCAGATATAGTCATCGTGATGCATATTCAGTATGACGAACAAGCCCTCATTGTAGGCAAGATCCACCACCTCATGAACTCTTTTCATCCATGCGGCATCAATGGTATCGCCGTTCATATGCTCGCTCCATGTTACGGGGATCCTCACCGCATTAAAGCCTGCCGACTTGACACTCTGTATCATAGCAAGTGTGGTTTTCGGATTTCCCCACGCTGTTTCGGCATCGGACGTCCATTCTTTATAGTCATAACATTCAAGAGTGTTTCCGAGATTCCAGCCTACTTTGATCTCTGAGACGATTTGCGATGCGCTCCTGAAACCGTTATTGCTCTCGTTATTTTCAGGCGCAGGAGATGTGGTATCTGTAGGGAGCTGCGCTCCTGCACCAAGACTGTATTTTACTGAAACAGAATCAAGAGATACCGTCGGCTGATCGCTCCACCAATAGCCAAGCACGATATCACCGTCCTTTGAAAAAATGTTTTTTGCCTCATCTTCCACGAACCATGTCAGTGAAAGTGAAGAACTGTCGGTAAATACGGCGGTATCTGCCGAATTATAGCAGCCGTCCCCCGAGGAGATGCCGAATGCTCCCGTAAATTTTCCGAAAGCACCGGAGGAGCTGACATTATAGGTTATGACCTCCGGTATCGCTCCGTCAGGGAGAAAATCCGCTTTTACGTGAATGGTGTTATCAGTGTCGTTATATCCGACACTTTTGTGAACATCAGCGGAGACCGTACCGTCAACGGGAAGCTCACGGGTACGGCTGTATGTGCATACGATGCAGTCGACCTTTACCGATGCGGCATTTCCCCACCAATAGCCGAAAAGAAGCTCTCCGGCGGCTGAAACGTAATTCTGTATCTCTGCAGGAACGTCCCATTTTATCTCGCCGTAAGTGCCCTGCGTTGCGGCGGAGAAATCTGCTGACTGATACCAGCCCTCGTCCGTAGCGGCAGTACACTCCCCTGTCACGGAGATGCCGCAGCCGCCCTTGAATGTTCCGATATTCGCACCGTCTCCGGAGTATATGACAAACGTAAATGACTGCGGGATATCTCCGTCTTGAATTAAATCGGAAAGCGGAATACTGAGTGTATTGCTGCCCTCGGTGTGGGGGATAGTCTTTCCCGATGTCACCTGAGAGCCGCAGACTGCCGATACAGTCTCTCGTGGGCTTATGTGCTGCGGTTGGGTAACTGCTTCTGTTGCAGAAGTGCTCTCCTGAGACGAGTCGTCTGTTGTCTGTGAGACTGATGTACTTTCGCTGCTGCCGGGAGCAGAGGAGCTCTCTTTATTGCCGCAGCCTGCCATTGACGACACGAGACATATCGCTGTTAAAAAAGATAAAAATTTTTTCATATATTTCCCTCATTTGCGGCAGACCTCAACGGAATACAAAATTCTGTATCGGAAGATCCGATATTCCTGCGCTTTCATTCCGAGAGGTCTGATGAAATATTTCGCAAGCTCTATTATACCACATATCATCACGCTTTTCAAGTCCTATAGCAGTAATCATGTATTTTCACGGAAATTCTGCTTTACAATTGCTGAAAATTGTGGTATACTATAGATAACCTCTGAAAACCGTAAACAACGCAGAAAATTCGTATGCCGGTAAAAACATCAAAATAAGGAGGTGTTCCGCTGATGAATGAAGAACTGAAAGAGCTTCCGGATCATGCTCACTATCCGATATGTGCAGGAAGACTTAACTATATAGATAAATATTGCCGCAGGATATTCGTGGTAACGTGCATAATAAGTTTGGCATTTATAATGATCTCCTTTACAACGACACGGATACCTCTTCTTGCGCTTATACCATATAAATTATTTAACGGAACTATATTGCTGTCTATCACATTGCAGTGTGTCGAGGCTCTGATAATGGCTCTGTTGGCTGCATTCGGATACGGTCGGCGGAAATTCTGCAACGTGGTGCTGTTCGTGATCTATACAGCTATGACTGTGGTTTCGCTGTTCTCACATTACGAGATCAACAGTATCTGTTTCATCATAACAGGTATTATCGGTATGCTTGTCACATTCAGATCGTACAGTATTTTCTCGGATCACCGCCGGCTCACCGAAATCGAAGGATATCCCTATTTCAATGAGCGGTTTGCCTATCAGGAGGATCACAAGAGCTATACTCCGTATTTTGAGAACGTTGAGCGTAATGCTCCCGGAAATGAAATGAAGCAGCCGGAAAAGGTGCAGCCTGTTGATTTTACAGGAAATGAGCAGCCTGCCGATATGCAGGATATGCCCGATATGCCCGATATCACTGTCTCAGCTCCCGATAACGGCACTGAGAGGATATTCCGACCTGAAAGGGAAAAATTCTGCACAAGCGGAATAAAGAAAAATTAGGGAGGTTCTGATATGTTTGCAAGGATATCAAGTCTCGGACTTTTCGGACTGAACGCATTTCCTGTTGATGTTGAAATAGATATAAGCCGGGGCAGTCCTCAGTTTGATATTGTCGGACTTCCCGATGCCGTGGTCAGAGAGAGCCGTGAGCGTATACGTGCCGCTCTGAGAGCGTGCAGCATCAGCTTTCCGATAGCATCGGTCATGGTCAATCTTGCACCTGCCGATACAAAGAAAAGCGGTTCTGTTCACGATATGGCGATCTTTATGGCTATACTGAAAGCAATGAGGCTTATAAAGCTCCCCACCGAGCGTATGGCTTTTATAGGCGAGATCTCTCTTAACGGCGATATCCGCCGGATAAACGGAGTGCTCCCGATGGTGATGCTTGCAAGAGAGGAAAAGCTTGACGCCGTTTTCGTTCCGTATGACAACGCCAACGAGGCAGCGGTCATCGACGGGATAAAAATATATGCAGTTAAAACCGCTGAGGAGCTTATCATGCACTTCGGCAACGAAAAGCAGCTCGTTCCGTGTGAGCACTATATTCCTCCGCAGGCTGCCTACACCGAAGTTCTTGATTTTGCTGATGTAAAAGGTCAGCAGTCGGCGAAAAAGGCTTTAGAGATCGCCGCCGCCGGAGGGCACAATGCTCTGCTGATCGGTTCGCCCGGCAGCGGAAAGAGTATGCTCGCAAAGAGAATGCCGTCTATCCTGCCGCCTCTCACGTTTGACGAGGCTCTTGAAACAACAAAGATACACTCTATTTCGGGACTTCTCACTCCGGAAGCTCCTATAGTCACAAAGCGTCCGTTCCGGTCGCCGCATCATACGATCTCATCAGCAGGACTTGCAGGAGGAGGCTCTGTTCCGCACCCGGGAGAAGTCTCTCTGGCGCACAACGGAGTGCTGTTCCTTGATGAGCTTGCCGAATTTGACAGAAAGACACTTGAGATACTCCGTCAGCCCCTTGAGGACAGAAAAGTAACCATCGCAAGAGCCTCCGGAACAGTATCATACCCTTGTACCATAATGCTCATTGCAGCGATGAATCCCTGTCCCTGTGGATATTATGGTCATCCGAGGAGAAAATGTATATGCAGCCGTAAAAAAGTCGCAGACTATCTCTCAAAAATTTCCGGACCGCTTCTTGACCGCTTTGACCTTCATATCGAGGCTGCACCTGTTGAATTCAACGATCTGTCCTCCAAAGCGGACGAAGAGCCGTCTTCGGAGATAAGAAAGCGAGTTATGGCAGCAAGAAAAATTCAGGAGGAGCGTTTCAAGGGAACGCCTATAACCTGCAATGCACTGATAACGCCGGACAAGCTCCGTGAGTTCTGCCCTATGGACAGCAGTGCCGAGCAGCTCATGAAAAATGTATTCGATCGTTTAGGTCTGAGCGCACGTGCGTATGACAGGATACTCAAAGTTGCCCGTACTATCGCCGATCTTTCCTCCTCCGAGGTTATCCTCAAGCAGCATATTGCCGCAGCCGCACAGTTCCGCAGTCTTGACCGCAAATACTGGCAGCCGGAGTAATATTGATTTTTCCGTTATCCTGTCAGGCGGTCTGTGATACATTATTACTATTTCCGAAAGGCTTATAATGAAATCTGTATTTAAAAAAATCCCGCATAATAAGCACAGCATTGATATAGGATTGATTTTTGCCGTAACGCTGTGCTCGGTCATAAGCACATTACTGATATTCTCAATAAGCGAGAGCGGACTCAGCGAGTCTGAGGGCATCGGCTCAAGCTATTGGAAAACACAGCTTGTTTCAATGCTCATGGGTATGGGAGTCGCTGTGATGCTCTCGTTTATCGACTACCGCAAGCTCGTTAAGCTGTGGTTCATATTTGCACCGGCAACGCTGTTTCTTGTTGCGCTGACGTTCACCTCGCTCGGATATCAGCGTGAGGGCGCAGACGATCAGGCATGGCTGAGGATAGGTCCGGTAAATTTCCAGCCCTCCGAAATATTGAAACTTGCATTCATTCTCACCTTTGCGTATCATCTCTCACGTGATGAGGAGGATATGAACAAACCCTTGCATATGCTGCTTATCTGCCTGCACGCCGCAATTCCCATAGCGATCGTAGGAAAGCAGGGAGACTACGGTACTGCAATAATTTTCGTGGCGATATTCATATTTATGATATGCTCGGCAAAAATATCGTGGAAATATCTTCTTGCCGCACCCTTTGTCATTGCCGCAGGTGTTGCAGCCATGTGGTTCTTTGCGCTCAGCTCGTTCCACAAAAAGAGGATACTGATACTTTTTCACCCCGGCTCCGATCCCGATTACATCGAGTATCAGCAGAATCTCGGACTTGCCGCTCTCAAATCGGGCGGAGTGTTCGGAAAGGGATTGTTCCGTGATGCCGATGAGTATGTTTACGTTCCGGAAATACACAATGACTTTATCTTCACATATGCCGGACAAGTTTTCGGATTTCTCGGCTCTGTGGGCATAATCATAATTCTTGCGTATATCTGCCTGAAGATCTTCGCAGACAGCAGTGTCACCCGTGATCGTCTCGGAAAATTCATCTGCATGGGAGCTTTCGGACTTGTGCTCTCTCATTGCATTATGAATATCGGTATGGTGCTGAAAGTCGCTCCCGTTATCGGTGTGCCTCTGCCATTCCTCAGTGCGGGCGGAACTGCC
The DNA here is from genome assembly GCA_947624255.1 of uncultured Ruminococcus sp. Classification (GTDB taxonomy): domain Bacteria; phylum Bacillota; class Clostridia; order Oscillospirales; family Ruminococcaceae; genus Ruminococcus. The sequence continues at coordinate 31,763 of CANQJO010000015.1, read as the reverse complement.
ATGGTGAGTATGTATGCGGTCATCGGGCTTGTGCTGAGCACTTACAGTCACCGTGCTGTGACGTACAATGTTTTCTACGATGATAACGAGGATTAACAAAATAAACAAATTTAAGGTTTGATTTTTGTTATATTTTACCTATCTTTTTGATAATTATAGACAAATTGCGCAAAATAGGTTATAATTGAGGGGGAGTACATTTATTCTCCGGAAATTCTCCCCCAGAGTTTCATCATACAGGAGTTTTTCTTTATGAGAGTTATTACAGGTACTGCAAGAGGTCGCCGCCTTGTTGCCCCGGAAGGTCTCGATGTCAGACCTACCACCGATAAAGTCAAGGAGGCTGTATTCTCTGCACTGCAATTCCGGCTTGACGGCGCTGACGTTCTTGATCTCTTCGCCGGAAGCGGTCAGATGGGCATTGAGGCTCTCAGCCGAGGAGCTGCATCGGCTGTCTTTGTTGACAGCTCGCAAAAGGCTGTGAACTGCGTTACCGAGAATCTGCGCTCTGCCGGCATGACAGATCTCGCTCAGGTGATAAAGCGTGACAGCTATGATTACATAAAGCTCACAGCAAGGAGTTTTGATCTCATTATCCTTGATCCGCCCTACAGGCAGGGACATATCGGCAAACTGCTGCCGCTTGCGGCGAAAAAGCTCCGTGAAGACGGGATCATAGTCTGTGAATATGAATCTGAAATGCCGCCTCCGGAACCTGTGGAGGGGCTCATTCTCAGAAAAAATTACCGCTACGGAAAAATCGCCGTTACCATTTTCTGCTCGTCTTCCGGGGAGGTGCAGTCATGAGACGAATTGCTGTCTGTCCCGGCAGCTTCGATCCGGTGACACTGGGACATCTTGATATAATAACACGTGCTTCAAAGCTGTTCGACAAAGTGATCGTCCTCATATCAAGGAATGCCGGAAAGGCTCAGCCGAGTTTTACTGCCACGGAAAGAATGCTTATGATCGAGACAGTAACAAAAGGACTTGACAATGTGGTCATAGATATCCTTGACGGTCTGCTTGCCGATTACGTCAGAAATGTGGGAGCTATCGCAATAGTAAAGGGATTGCGTGCTGTCAGCGATTTTGAGTATGAATTCCAGATGGCTCTTGCGAATAAAAAACTCTACGCCGGTGCAGAGACAGTCTTTCTCACCACCTCTGCGGAGAATATGTATCTCAGCTCCAGTGTAGTAAAGCAGATAGCCTATTTCGGCGGCGATATAAGCCATTTCGTCCCGGAGGAAATACTCAGCGATATAAAACAAAGACTTATTAAAGAGAGGTAAATGTTATGAGCATTGACGAAATACTTGAAGAAATGGACGAGCTTCTTGATAAAGCCTCATCCGTACCGTTTGTGCCGCATAAAAAGGTTATCGACGGCGAACGTATGAGAGAGCTTATCAATGATGTTCGCCTTAATATGCCTCATGAGCTTAAAGAGGCTAAGAAGATCGAATTTGACTGCCAGCGGATACTCAACGAGGCAAAGATCAATGCTGAGTCAATAATCCGTAAGGCTGAGGAAAGAGCCGCACAGATCGTCTCAAGAGAGGCTATCGTTACAGAAGCTAAGAAAAAGGCTGTCGATCTCCTTACAAAGGCACAGAATGCCGCTAAGAACCTCCGGCAAAACGCCGCCGTTTCAGTTGCAAAAGTACTTAACGATACCGAAGATTATTATGCACGCAACCTCCGGAGCATAAAGGCTGTAAAGGCTAAGATCAGCAGCACTATCACCTCCGAAGCTGCAGGAAATTCCATAAATAACATTTGACACAGAGAGCAGCGTTTCCGCTGCTCTTTCTTGAAATATGAGAACAGGCTCTTATACCGGACCTCAAAAAACGATAGATTTTCAAATTTATAGCATCAGTATTACATCGGTTTTATTTATATTTGAATTTGTATTTTTATTTGATGCTAAACTTTGTGAGATTATACTCTCTGTAAATACGCCTTTGTTTAAATCGTAGAAATTTATTGTATAAAATACAAAATTTTCAATTTACCTCTTTTCAAATGAAAAATAATGTGATATTATAATTACAGACAGTTGAATTGCTCTGATTTCGGTCTTTATGATGCGGATCTGCATCTATGAGGAGTATTAAGCTGTACTAAACGGAGGTGTCGGATATGAAAAAGGTTATCGGTTATACAAAAAAATCTGCTGCATTTATTTCTGCGGCTGTGATATTTTTTATTTCAGTTTTCTTATGCCTCCCCATAAACGTCCACTCGGAGGAGGCGATGCCCGACCTCAATGTTATCGCTGACAGGATCGCCGTACTCGTAAATAATGCAAGAGCCGAGGAGGGACTCGCTCCGCTTTATATTGTGCCCTATGTCTGCGATATCGCCAATGTCAGATCAAGAGAGTGTATCGAGAGTTTCGGTCATAACCGTCCCGACGGCTCTAAATTCAGTACAGTTGTTGATACAGAGGTGCTCCCTTATGTGAATATTGCCGAAGACCTTGCGGCAGGAAATTCCGCTCCGGAGGACACTTTTGAACAGTGGAGAAATTCTCCCAAACACTGGCAGTATATCATGGGCAGTAACTTCACCCATATGGGCGTTGGTGTCTGTTATGAGCATAACAGCTACTACGGCTGGTATTGGACGCTTCTTTTGGTCGAAATGGACGATTCCCATGCCGAGCTTCCCGGACAATATATGCCCGTGTGGAACAGGATCGTGCCGAAGTCATGTGGTGATATTACCGGTGACGGCGTTGTGAATACCTTTGATTATATAACGCTCTGTAAAGGACTTTTCCACGAGGAATATCTCAATGATCTCCAGATCGAGAGCTGTGATGTTTTCAAGGATGGTTCGCTGACGATCGCTGATGCTGTCGTGCTAAAAAGATACATTCAGGGAACGTATGACGTTCTTCCGGTAACGCCCTCAATGCTTATGGGATAGAAAAAAGCGGCTCTGCAAAGAGCCGCTTTCCTTATTTATACTTTCGGCAGTGAATCAAAGGATCTTTGAAGCTCCTCATCGGTGGGTACATAGTCGGTCATTTTGCCGTCATTGTAAGCGGCATATGCGTACATATCAAAGTATCCCGTACCTGTCAGACCGAAGAGTATCGTTTTCTCTTCTCCGGTCTCCTTGCATTTGAGAGCTTCATCAATTGCAACACGTATAGCATGGCTGCTTTCGGGAGCAGGAAGTATTCCCTCCGAGCGTGCGAATATCTCGGCAGCCTCGAATACGGAGGTCTGCTCAACAGCAACAGCCTCCATGAGTTTCTGATCGTAAAGTTCGGAGAGTATCGCACTCATACCGTGATATCTCAGACCGCCCGCATGATTCGGCGAGGGCATGAATCCGCTTCCGAGAGTATACATCTTCTGGAGAGGACATACCTTTCCGGTATCGCAGAAATCATAGGCATACACACCTCTTGTAAGGCTCGGGCATGATGCAGGCTCAACGGCGATGAAACGATAGTCAGCCTCTCCACGGAGCTTCTCGCCCATAAACGGTGAGATAAGACCTCCGAGGTTCGAGCCGCCTCCTGCACAGCCGATTATCATATCAGGTTTGATGCCGTATTTGTCAAGAGCAATTTTCGATTCCATGCCTATGACTGACTGGTGAAGAAGTACCTGTGAGAGAACGCTTCCCAGAACATAACGGTAGCCCTCCTGCGAGGTAGCTGCCTCAACAGCTTCGGATATAGCACAGCCGAGACTTCCGTTTGTATCGGGGAATTCGGCAAGTATCTTTCTTCCGACATTCGTCGTGTTTGAGGGCGAGGGAGTTACGCTTGCTCCGTAAGTCCTCATCACTTCACGGCGGAAAGGCTTCTGCTCATACGACACCTTTACCATATAGACCTTGCAGTCAAGATCAAGATATGAACACGCCATCGAGAGAGCCGTTCCCCACTGACCTGCGCCTGTCTCTGTGGTAACGCCTTTGAGTCCCTGCTTTTTTGCATAGTAAGCCTGAGCGATAGCGGAGTTCAGCTTGTGGCTTCCGCTTGTATTGTTGCCCTCGAATTTGTAGTAAATTTTTGCGGGAGTATCGAGTTTCTTTTCAAGGCAGTACGCTCTTACAAGGGGCGACGGACGGTACATCTTGTAAAAATTCCGTATCTCCTCGGGAATGTCAATAAACCTGTCGGTCTCGTTAAGCTCCTGCTTTACAAGTTCGTCACAGAAAACGTGGCGCAGTTCCTCCTCGGTCATAGGCTGACCTGTTCCGGGATTCAGCAGGGGGGCAGGCTTTTTCTTCATGTCCGCACGCACATTATACCACTGTGTCGGCATCTCGTTTTCATCAAGATAAATTTTGTACGGGATCTCGTTCATCATAAATTTTCCTTTCATTTTATAGTGAAATCAGTATAAGGGCATCAGCGCACCTTATTTGCTATGTCGTCAATGAGTTTCGTGAGCAGATCGCCCTGTGTCATAGAGCCGAGATCTCCCTCACGCCTTGAACGTACCGAAACAGTACCATCTTCGACCTCTTTGTCTCCTATCGTGAGCATTATCGGGAGTTTCTCCACCGCAGCATCACGTATCTTCCGACCGACCTTTTCAGCCCTGTCATCAACAGATGCTCTGATACCGGCAGCCTCCAACTTTTCAAGCAGCTTGCCGCAGTATTCAAGATGACGGTCGGCAACAGGGATGATCCTTACCTGTTCGGGAGCTATCCACAGCGGCATTGCTCCGGCATATTTCTCGATGAGGTATGCAAGTGTACGCTCATAGCAGCCGAGAGATGTTCTGTGAATAATATACGGACGCTTTTTCGTACCGTCAACGTCAACGTACTCCATGCCGAAACGCTCTGCAAGGAGCATATCTATCTGGATAGTTACAAGCGTATCCTCTTTGCCGTAGACGTTCTTATACTGGATATCAAGCTTAGGACCGTAAAACGCTGCCTCGTCAATGCCGATAGTATACTCAACGTTCAGATGATCGAGTATCTTTGCCATAACAGCCTGAGCCGTTTCCCACTGCTCGGCAGTACCCTCATATTTATTTTCCGGATTTGCAGGATCCCACTGTGAGAATCTGAATGTGCAGTCCTCAAGAAGTCCCACTGTGCCGAGCATTTCTTTTGCAAGCTCAAGGCAGTCTTTGAACTCCTCCTCAAGCTGATCGGGACGAAGTATGAGATGTCCCTCCGAGATCGTAAACTGACGCACACGGATAAGCCCGTGCATCTCGCCGCTGTCCTCTTTGCGGAAAAGAGTTGATGTCTCGCCCAGTCTCATGGGAAGATCACGGTAAGAACGCTGTCTGTTGAGAAATACCTGATACTGGAAAGGGCAGGTCATAGGTCTGAGAGCAAAGCACTCCTTAGTTTCGTCATGGGGATCGCCAAGAATGAACATTCCGTCAAGATAGTGATCCCAGTGACCGGATATCTTGTAAAGCTCCCTTTTGGCAAGATAGGGAGTTTTCGTGAGCAGATAGCCGTGTTTCTGCTCAACGTCCTCCACCCAGCGCTGTAGTGTCTGTATAACTCTTGCGCCTTTGGGGAGGATTATAGGCAGTCCCTGACCGACGACGTCCACCGTAGTGAAATACTCCAGCTCACGTCCCAGCTTGTTATGATCACGGAGACGGGCTTCTTCACGCTGTTTTATGTCAGCCTCCAGCTCCGAAGCCTTCGGATATGCCACAGCATATACACGGGAGAGCATTTTATTCTTCTCCGAACCTCTCCAATATGCACCTGTGCATGAGAGCAGCTTGAATGCTTTCACGGGGGCGGTGCTCATAAGGTGAGGACCTGCGCAGAGATCGGTAAATTCTCCCTGCTTATAAAACGAGATCTCCTCGCCCTTGTCGGCGTGTTCTCTGCAAAGCTCCACCTTATAGGGTTCGTTCATGCTTTCAAGGAGCGACAGAGCCTCCTGCGGCGGGAGAGCGAACTGCTCAATGGCGATACCCTCTTTGACGATCTTTTTCATTTCGGCTTCGATCTTTTCAAGCTCCTCCTGAGTGAAAGGCTTTTTGAGATCAAAATCGTAGTAAAATCCGTTGTCGATAGCCGGTCCGATAGCGAGTTTTGCTTCGGGATAAAGTCTCTTCACAGCCTGTGCAAGAATGTGAGATGCCGTATGCCAAAAGGTTTTCTTTCCGTCAACGGAATCGAATGTACACACCTCAAATTCGCAGTCACTGTCAACAACAGCTCTGAGATCACGTACCTCACCGTTGATCTTCACACAGCAGGCGGCTTTGTATAGTCCCATGCCGATGCCCTTGATGATCTCTGATGCGGCGGCAGCAGTTTCGATCTCACGGACACTGCCGTCCTTTAATGTTAGCCTTATCATAAATAACTCCTTTCGTAAGCGGATAAACAGAAACAGCCCCTTATACCCTATTAGGCACAAGGGGCGATATTATCGCTGTTCCACCCTGATTCACACGGCGATGCCGTATCTCATTAGCTCTGTAACGGGAGCAGCCGGCGCTGATTAGGCGCACTCGGAGGCGGTGTGCAGCTATCCCGCTCTCTCAGTCTCTCACCTACCGACCGATCTCTGTGGAGAGTGTTGGACGTGCCTTCCTCGTCATCGTTTTCACGTTAGAATCATTCTATCACAGTTTTTTTCATTTGTCAAGTGGAAATTTCAAAAAAAACGCAGCTGCTGTGAAAAATCACATAAAAATGCTTGACAAAGCTGTATAATTATTGTAAAATTATAATAAGGCAGTCTCTAAAAACCTGTTTATCGGCAGAGGTTTCGGGCAGCCGCACCCTCTGCGATGCTGCTTACAAGGGAGGTCGTTTACTATGAAGATCAGCGTGATAATGCAGGAAATTCTCTCCGGCAGCAGAGACAGCAGCTTTGCTTCAATGTCCGGAGGCTCACAGCAGATCATGCGCCTGAGATCAAGATACATTGACGCTATGGAGCAGTTTTCAACAAAGTTTCCGCTCGAGGACGATATTGAAATATCAAACCTCCGTAAAAAAATGATCGTGGGCGGAACATCTCTCTGCGATTTCGGATACGTGCTTGCGGCGGAGTCGTTCACCAACGACATAATTATAAAGGGAGAGAAAAACTCCATGACCTTTTCTGATACGGCAGAGGAGGAAACATCCGCAAAACAGATACCTGTCAGCGGATTTACGCTTATTGATAATACTGCCGGAACTCCCTCCGAACGGGCTGTACATTTCGATTTTTCGGGCAGCGGATATGCCCTCTGTATAAAAAGATCGGCTGCTGCGGAAAAGCTCCCGGAGGAGAGTGCGAAACGCATTGCGGACGTACTCAAAGAGGTCGATCCTGACGATACGGATAACTTTTTCGACAGCTTTCCCAAAATACGAAAATATCTCTCCTATGAAGAACTTCTTGCGGCAGTGCATTTTCTTGGCGAGAGCAGCCGTGCCCTTGAGGAGGCAGAGGCTCTGTCCTGCGGCGATACAGAGCGATTTTTGCATCTTGTGAATGACTCCGGAGAGTCGGCAGCAATGCTTTTTTCCGGTATGAGAGACTCTGCCGCCGAGTTTGTACTCTGCCGCAGGAGCATCGGCGAAGACGGCGCTGCACGTATCGGAGATGACGGAAACATACAGATATTTCTGCCGAAGTATCTTCTTCTATAAATCTATAGCTATAAGGAGTGTTGGAGTATGAATGTACATATTATCAGAAAATGTTTCGCTGCGGCGATATCGGCGGCAATGACATTCACGGCGATACCTCTTGTCAGTTCGGAGACCGTCATTGATGCAAAAGCAGTAAGTGCCGACTATGCCCCTCAGCTTATGAATATCGCCTCATATGACGATTCTGCAAATCTTTCCGCATCGGATACAAAGGACACATCGTCTCTCGGTCTTACGGCTGAAAACGGCTCTCTTTCGGAGCAGTGGCGTATAGATTACTGCGGAGCTGATTCCAACGGAGGATACTATAAGATCGTGAATGCGTCCTCCGGAAGACTTATCACGCCGTTTGATTACTCCGCAGCCCCCGGGGCAGAGACCGTTATCTTCGGCAATGAAAACGATCATTCGCAGTATTGGTATATCATTCCCACCGATAAGGACAGCTACGGCAATGATCTTCATTACAAGATCGTCAACTATGCCGATCCCGATCTTGCCCTTACATGGGAAAATAACTCAGCCGGACTTTCGGAATATTCGGGAGCTGTTTCACAGCAATGGCTTCTTGACCCGGCAGGACTTCAGGGCTTTGCAGGATATTCCAAGGACGGAGACAAGGTCAAGGCGGCCGATATCGGCGGTCTTCTCGGCGAGACAGTAGAAATTACCAATTTCGATGATCTGAAAAAATACGCAACCTCCGATACACCGTATACGATCGTTGTGACGAAGGATATCTCCGTGACCGAGCTGAACCTCAACGGTACGAGGTATATGTGCTCTGCCGGAAGAATATACCTCCACAACAATAAGACGATCATCGGCAGTTATGAGTCACACACATTGTATAATGTGCAGTTCTGTACCTCTTCAAAAAGCGGTGTGGGAGACAACATCATCATAAAAAATTTCGAGAGCAGACACGATAAGGACTCAAACAACAACGACTCCATACAGTTTTATTTCGGCTCGGGAAAAAATATCTGGGCAGATCACATAACATTTGTCGGACATGACGGCTACGGGAAATCCTCCAACGGAGAGGTTGACGAGGATAAATTCCTTGCCTGCTGTTATGATGCCGATTTCTGCACCGTATCGGACTGCTCGTTCGGTTCGCACAAGTACGGACTCATACTGGGATATCCTGCGGACGGCAAGGATCTCCGTGAGCAGTACGGCAACTATCCGCATATGTCGCTGATCTCCAACAAATTCAACGATACAAATACAAGAGGTCCGGGACTTATGCGCTGGGGATATTTCCACTCCCTGAACAACTATGTGAATAATTTCAGTATGGCATATACAGTCATTTCCGAATGTAAAATTTTCGCCGAAAACTGCGTTTATGAAAATGGCGGAAATGTTATCTGCGACTGGGATAAGGTCGAGCTTTGCGGATATTACTCCGAGACAGGCTCAACGTTTTCCGGCTGTCAGCGTACAAAGCAGGGCGGAGACTCAAACAGCACAGCGCAGCCCTGCACATGGCGTCCCTCCTCAAATTATACATATAAGGCTCTCACGGCGGAGCAGGCTAAATCATATTGCAGCAGCTACAGCGGAGCGCAGTCAGCTCAGACAAAAATAAACTACACCGTTTATCAAAACGCAGGTGTGCCCTCTGCAGGGTTTATGGCAGGAGTTGACGAAGGCTGGGGTACGGCAGCTCCGGCAGAGATACCTGTCGATGCATATTTCATGATAAAAAACGTGAACAGCGGACTTTATCTTGATGTGGCAGGCGGAGCGGCTGAAAACGGTACGAATATTCAGCAGTGGGGAGCTTCAGAGGCTGCCGTACAAAATACATGGAGATTCGTTCCTGCCGGTGACGGAGCATACTATATCCAGTCCATGACAGGGGATAAGACCTACGTTCTTGACGTTACGGCAGGAAAGACCGAAAACGGCACCAATATCGAGCTTTACAGCTACAAAGCAAATAACAATCAGAAATTCATGCTGACGGAAAATTCTGACGGCAGCTATAAGATCAGACCGATAAATAATACGGATTCCTACGTAGAGATCGCCTCAGCCTCAGCCGATGCAGGTGCTAACTGCGCACTTTGGGAAAAAACAGGCTCGGCGTGTCAGGACTGGATCCTCGAAGAGGTCACATTCTCCGGCGAGATCATGGATACGGAAAAAACGTATATGTTCAAAAACGCAGATTCCGGACTGTATATGGAAGTCGCCGACGGTGCTGATGAGGACGGTGCAAATATACAACAATGGGAGGCAAACGGTGACGGTGATAACAACTCCGGCGCATGGAATACATGGACTCTGAAACCGGCAACGGGTGATCTTTATTACATTGTTTCGGGACTTAAAAGCGGTAAGTATCTCACGATCAGTGAGGATAACGCACAGCTCGGCACAGCGGATACAAAGACAAATGTGCAGATGATGCGTTTCGTGAAGAATCCCGACGGAACATACTGCATTGTTACACGGGCTTCATACAACAAGGCCACGGGAAGGTATACAAAGGGTATTGAGGCAAGTGATGCCGGATCCGGCGGAAATATCCGTCAATGGGAGTTGAACGGAAACTCATGCCAAAGCTGGGTGATCGAAGCGGTCGAACCTCCGAAAGTGATAGGCGACTGCAACGATGACGGAGAGTTCTCCATAGCCGATGCGGTAATGCTGAGAAAATGGCTTCTTGGCAGCGGAGAGCTTACAAACGGGGAGAATGGCGATCTCTGCAAGGACGGCATAATAAATGTATTTGATCTTTGCGCAATGAAAAAACTCCTTGTTGAAAGCAGGTAATACTAATTTCACTCTAAAACCCGAGAATCTTTGCGAAGATCCTGCACCTTTTACTGTGTCAAAGTGACTCGACATACGTCAGTATGGCTTCGTCACTTTTCCTTGTAAAAGGCACAGTCCATTCGCAAATCTTGCACGGTTCTTAGAATGAAATTAGTATAAATCGAAAAAAGCACCGCACAGAGCCGTCATATGCTTGTGCGGTGCTTGCAATAATTCAATTATTTTCTTCATCATCTCCGAGATACGTCTGAACGATGTATTTCGGACGATTTTTTGTTTCAAGATAGACCTTGCCGATGTACTCTCCTATTATACCGATGGCAAGGAGCTGCAGCCCTCCTATTGCCCAGATAGAAACGATGGTCGAAGTCCAGCCGATCTCGGTTTCTCCCGTAAAATAGCGCACAAGAGAATATATCAGCATTATTATGCTCACCAGAAAAATACCGCCGCCCACCATCGAGATCATTCGTATCGGCTTTGTTGAGAGAGAGGTTATGCCCTCCCATGCGAAAGAGAGCATTTTTTTCAGAGGATATTTTGACTCTCCTGCGAAACGCTCACTTCTTTTGTAGAAGACCTTATCGCTTGGATAGCCGATCATGGGGACAATGCCTCTCAAAAAGATATTTACCTCCGGAAAAGATCGCAAGCCGTCAAGAGCACGTCTGCTCATCAGGCGGAAATCCGCATGATTAAAGACGATATCAGCTCCAAGGTGTTTCATTACCTTATAGTATCCCTCGGCAGTAAATTTTTTGAACCATGTGTCGCTGTCACGGTTATCTCTCACGCCGTAGACCACATCGCATCCGGCATAATATTTCTCCACCATAGCATCAATGGCGTTAATGTCGTCCTGTAGATCGGCATCCATGGATATCGTCATATCGCAGTGATCCTTGACCGTCATCAGTCCGGCAAGCAGGGCGTTCTGATGCCCCATATTACGTGAGAGACACACGCCCTGAAAAAATCGCTCCTGTTGGTGAAGTTCCTCGATCATCTGCCATGTACGGTCCTTTGAGCCGTCATTGACAAAGACGATCCTGCTTTCGGGAGTTATTTTTTTGCCGTCAATGAGTGCGCAGAGCTTTTCAAGAAGACGTTTTGATGTCTCAGGAAGAACCTCCTGCTCATTGTAGCAGGGAACAACGATATAAAGAGTTTCCATAAAGATACCTCATTTCCAGAATTTGATGAGATCCTCCAAATTTCCCGTCATCATGGGGAAAACGTTCCGATCGAAGCTGAAATCAAAGATCTGCATACCGTTTGTAATGATCGCATAGACCGCAGAGAATGCAAGAAATTTTCTTATAAATGATTTTTTTGTGCTGTCGGTATTGCAGTATAAACAGAAAAGTATCGTGAAAGCTCCCATGATGATCTGCCACGAGAAATCAGCGGTATAACGCACAGCATATCCGCTCTCCCAGATAGAGAACATTATCGCAAGCGGCATTATAACACATGGGAGAGCAATAAGCATCTGCCTTGCCCTTGTTTTTCTGTCGGGGAGTTTTTTCAACGCACGGAAAGCAAGGAGATACGCAAAAACAGGCAGCGCAAGAAAGAAGATGCCTGATGTGTTGCCGACATCGTGAAAATAGTAGCCGTTTACGTCGAGATCGGAGAATGGTGTGGAGATGAACGGATAGTCAAGCGAAAACGACGGCATTGCAAACAGGTAATTATACAGTCCGATGAGGACGAAATGCGTATGATACTGCGAATGTATGAAATCATTTATCGTAAGAGAGTATTTAATGCCGAAATCTAACGGTGAACCGAATCTTGCCATATTGTACCACATCTGGACGGCAGCGAGTGTCATCAGCGGAAAAGCCGCACAGGCGAGATATGCTATCCTGCGGCGAGGCTTTTTTATGAGCTGTTCCTCATTTGGAATATACGCAGCTTTCGGGATACCGGTGATGAAAAATATCACCATGCATATCGAATATACCGCCAATGTAGGTCGGCAGAGCACAGCAATGCCGGAAAACAATGAGGCAAGGGCAGTTTTCGTGAGAGAGAGCTTTTTGCCCTTGGAAAGCGTTTCAGATGAGATCAGAAAATATGCGCTTGCACAGACAAATGCAAAGCCGGAGGAGATAGAGATCTCGTAGAAAAGAGGTCTTCCCGTGCAGAACCATATGCCGCAGGAGCTAAGAATAATAATAAGTCCTGCCCAAACGCACCCGGCGGAAAGGCTGCCGAACCATCGCCGTATGACGGCAAAATATGTCATCGCAAGGAAAATAATGCCGATGACCGAGAAGATCAGCACAGCAAATGCAGTCGAAAAATAATGACCTGTGATAAGGTGATATGGGAGGAACAGAAGTATCACCGGAGCTATTCCGTAATAAGAGTAGTATTTTCCGTTGTAAAGAACATGATCCCATAAATAATCCGCATTTGCCTGTCTTCTTTCAGTCCAGTCATAGGGATCGTTCAGATCGAGCAGAGATCCTGAGGGCTTTTCAAGCAGGGAGATCTGCCTGTGTTCAAAAGCATCGACAAGCTCCTGCGTTATCTGGTTGCCCTCGTTCAGCTTCCATTCATTGAGGATATCCTCATTGCTCATTTTTGACATTATGAGGAAAAATGCAGCTCCGATAAATGCGGCAGTGGTCAGAAATGTCATTACAAGGCAGAGATACTTACTCTCGGAGAACGATCTGTTAAAAGCCGGTGTGTATGCTGCCGTACAGACGATCATTACAAGAAGTACGATAGCTCCGAACCGAAGATACGAGATCGAAAAGGGTATGGGCTCGTTTAAGGAAATATCGGAGACAACAAGCGAGCCGTTGTCATCAAGGGCAGAAAATTTGACTCTCAGCGAGCTGACCTTGCCTGAAAACTGACAGGGAATATAGAATGTATCGTCATTCTTTTTTATCAATGTGGTGTGGGCGATATTCATTCTGTATTCAGATGATGTCTCATCCGTAATGTCTATGGCAGCATCATATCTTAATGTACCGTCAGACATTTTTGCATTTATTTTTATGGAATTTATCTCCCAATCCACATTTTCAAAAGTGAGAGCAGCGTAATCACGCCCTTTTACGGTGATGCTGCCGTCATGATCGTCGATCACCGAACCGCCTCCGGTGATATTTGCCTCCAATGGAGAAAGCGTGTGCTTTTTTCCATAGCCGCCAAGAAAACGGTATGACGGAAATTGAAAGAGCGTAAGCTCAAGCAAAGCGGCGGCGAGAACGGCTGCTCCGAGGAAAAACAGGCTGCGGCAGCCGAATATCCGGCGCAGGACAAAAACAGCAGTCTCAATGAAGAGTACAACGCTCACAAAAACAGGTACACGATCATAAATGCCGAGGTTAAAGAAAGTGCAGGCTGTATTTATTATCATTATCAAAAGGGAGATGATGATAATGTTCAAATCATTTCCGAAAAATTTTTTCGCCGGCTTTGATAATACTCCGGCATCATTCTGCGGCAGAGGATCGTCAGAAACTCGCATTGAGGGGAGCTTTATCATGATCAGGGAAAAAATTATAAAAGCTGCAATATCAAGCAGAAAAAAGACGTGTAACATTGTTATACCACCCTCCGATGCAAATGGCAAAACAGATGACGAGCAGAAATTTCGTTAGTCAAGGAAGTGGACGAAAGCATATCTTTCTGTTGCACAGCCGTCCCGTAGACATTGTATCACAAGGGAGAAAAAAAGTCAAGCATCGGTATTAGCGGTATATTTCTGAAAATCCCTGAAAAAACCGCACAAAAACGTGCTGTGCTGCTTTATTGAATGCTCTTGAAAGCCTGTTTCAGTGAAGCGGCAGGAACGATCTCTATCGCATATTCATTTTTGTCGATCACGTTCATAGAGTGTCCGGGCACGATACATTTTCCGAAGCCGAGACGCTCCGCCTCACGTATTCTCCGGTTTATATGTGAAACAGAACGTATTTCGCCGCCCAGACCGATCTCTCCGAAAGCGATCACGCCTTCGTCTATCTGCCTGTCCATTACGGCAGAGTACAGCGCAAGAGCTACGGGCAGATCGCCTGCAGGCTCATCAAGACTAAAGCCTCCTACGATATTGAGGTAAACATCAAGCGATCCGAGAAATATTCCGAGACGTTTTTCAAGAACAGCTATTATTATGCTCAAACGGTTAAAATCAAATCCTGTTGCCATTCTTCTCGGAGCTGAATAGTTAGTCTTTGCCGCAAGAGCCTGCACCTCAGCAAGTATCGGACGGCTGCCCTCCATGATGCAGGCGACACACGTTCCGGAAACATTTCTCGGTCTGCCGGAAAGAAGCATCTGTGACGGATTCTCCACCTCACGAAGTCCCTTGTCTGCCATTTCAAAAACGCCTATCTCATTGGTCGAGCCGAAACGGTTCTTAACCGCTCTGAGTATACGAAAACTCTGGTGGCGTTCTCCCTCAAAATACAAAACAGCGTCAACGATATGCTCCATGACCTTTGGTCCGGCAATAGCTCCGTCTTTATTAACGTGACCTACAATGATGATCGGTATCTCCTGCTCCTTTGCAGTGTGCATAAAGAGATTTGTACACTCTCTCACCTGCGTGATGCTTCCCGGACCGGAGGATATTCCGCTGATGCTGACCGTCTGGATAGAATCAATGATCGCAATATCCGGCTGACAAGAGCGTATCGTCTCAGCGACAGCCTCCGCATCTGTTGCCGTCAGGATATAGAGATTCTCTGTATCCACGTCAAGCCGTTTTGCACGCAGACTTATCTGACGGGCAGATTCCTCTCCCGAAACGTAGAGGACCGAATGTTCTGCGCCGAGGTATTGGCATATCTGTAAAAGTATCGTACTTTTTCCAATGCCCGGCTCTCCTCCTAAAAGTACGAGTGAGCCTTTTACAAGACCGCCGCCCAATACACGATTGAGCTCACCGACTCCGGTATCATACCGGACATCGCTGTCAAGATCAATGCTGTTCAACTCCTGTATACTGTCAGAGAGATCGGTTATACTGTGCGCTGATGAACGTCCGGGAAGCGGCGGTTTCTCTGTCTCCTCTTCAAATGTGTTCCATGAACCGCAGGAGGGACATTTACCGTTCCATTTCGAGCTTTCATATCCGCACTGACTGCATATGTATGAAATTCGTGATCTTGCCATGTAAAACCTCCTAACGAAGTGCCGCTGTAATTTCTTCTTCTGTGATGATATATTTTCTGCCGCATTCCATAACTCCGGAGGATGGCGTGTAATTATCGGGCACATCCCCTCCGAGTTTCCATGCATTCGTACCTGTTATATCGGCAGTGAATATCGTCTTGTTGTCCGTATCAAAGAAAAATCGTCCTCTGACACCGGCATAGATATCTGCTTCATTAAGAGAATCCTCTCCTATGGTAAAGATCCTGCACTGCGAAATATCGGAAGATCCCTCTGAGAATATCAGCTCCGGGGTATTATCCCCGTCAAGGTCGCAAAGCTCAAATGCGGTATCATTTTCATAATATGATGCAAGCTCAAGAAGCTTTTCACGGCAGAGAGCCTTCTGCTCATCGGTGAGGACTGCTCCCCAGCTCTCTGAGAGATGGATCGCCTCATTCACTGAGCTGTCTGAAAAGCTGTATTTTCTCCCTATCGAAAGTGACGGCTGATCGAGATATGCCGCAAGTGCCTCGTCATATTCTGTTATTGAAACCTGCTCGCCGTTCAGCTCGTATGTAAGTACAGCACCGTCTGAGAGCGCATTTTCATTGTTGTAGAATACCGCTTCACTCGTCAGGCTTTCATTGCTGACAGAATAGAATTCATTCAGCGCAAATTCAGTTCCGTCATAATTATAGCTCAGCAGACCTTTTTCGGGAAGATATCCGAAAACGCCGCAGCTGCCCAAATCGTCTATGTGAGTAAGAACACCGTCAACAACGGTATATATCCGGCATTTTGAATCACGTGACTGATCCGGAGATATTATAAGCTCCGGTGTGCCGTCATTCGTAAGATCACGCAGATCAAACATAGAGCTTCCGCTTATATGATCCGGAGAGGCTTGAAATTCGTTCAATGCAGATACATAGTATTTCTGCCATTCAAACACGATATTCTGCGGAACGATCGGTTTTGCCGGAGTCAGCGGCTTTGGAAGACTGCTCGTCTTTTTCCCTGTGCAGCCCGTGATAATAAGTGATAAAAGAGCCGGTACAGCTATTAGTCTGATGTATTTCAAAGGTGAAAACTCCTCTCATTGGCGTTTGCTGCCTGCCTGTAAAGCGGCACTATAATTATACTACGTATCAACAGAAAATGCAAGCACGGAAATTGATTTCCGTGAGCGGCTCACCATTGCTATTGACATTTTCCAACCTTTTGTGCTATAATATTTTCAAAGAATAATTATCTTCATAAAGGAGGACCTTTATATGAAAAGGATACTCTGCGCTGCTGCCTCTCTTGCTTTGGGAGCGTGTCTCTGCGCCTGCGGAAAAGGAGATAAAAGCTCGTGGGTGCCAAGCAGATTCGAGGGCAAATGGCAGCTCACCGAAACAGTGAACGATGAGAACGTTCAGCAGGATTATAACGGCATTCCCATGAACGAAACACAGCAGATAGAGCTTAAAACAAACGGTGTCTGTGTGATCGGCTCGGCATTCGATGATCCCTCTGAGTATGAGACCTGCACATGGAAGGAGATCAGCGATACCGAGATCGAGATAAAAACCGCCGACGGGACTATGATACTTCAGGAGAGAAACGGCTCTCTGATGCTGAAGGAGGACGACGATGCCTACAGTATAATCGAGCCGGTAACAGAGTTCGCTACTGCCTCGCCGGAGGATATCGACAAATATAACGATCTCTTCAATTTCAATGATATCCATGTGGAGTACAGCAGCACTCCTATAGATCTGCAATAACGGCAGGGAGATATTTTTTGCGAAAAAATGCCGTATAACAAAGAGGGACAGATGCCGAGGAGTATCTGTTCTTTTTTGCAGTGCTGCCCCGATCTGTCACAATGCGGTCTACGCATCATAAAGATCGAGAAAATTATGCACCTCGTTTTTATACTTGAATTTTATTACCGCATTCAGATCAACGTTTTCGACACTTCTGAAAATATTTTTTTCTACCTGCGGATTTGTTTTTTTAAGCCGTGCGATAAGCTGTTTTATTTCCTGCCTTTTTGATACCGTTTCTTCCGGAGCGCAGGTGCTGCACGCTTCCGTAAAGCGGCAGGCGCACTCAATAAAATGCAGATTGTTATGATCTCTCCACTTCAATATTTCCTTTTCACGGATAAGATACATAGGGCGTATGATCTCCATGCCCTCGAAATTATCGCTGTGGAGCTTCGGCATCATTGTGCGGATCTGTCCGCCGTAGAGCATACTCATGAGAGTTGTTTCGATCACATCATCAAAGTGGTGTCCGAGAGCGATCTTATTGCAGCCCATATCCTTTGCCGTTTTATAAAGATGTCCCCGGCGCATTCTTGCACAGAGATAGCAGGCGTTTTTGTCAACGTTATAAACGGAGCGGAAAATATCAGTCTCAAATATTGTTATCGGAACAGACAACGATGCGGCATTTTTCTCAATGAGCATTCTGTTTTCCGGACTGTATCCGGGATCCATTACAAGGAACACAGGCTCAAAATTTATTTTGTCATGCCTTTTCATTTCCTGAAAAAGCTTTGCCATCAGCATAGAGTCCTTGCCGCCCGATATGCAGACAGCGATCTTATCGCCGGGACTGACAAGATCATATGTTATGACAGCCTTGGCAAATTTGCTCCACAGAGTGCGGTGAAATGTTTGCTGTATACTTTTTTCTGCCCGATCCGTTATCTCACGGTCCGTACTTTTATTTATGGACATTTCAGCGATTCCTTTCTGAAAACACATTATATAGGTAGGCTTTATATGCCTTATTATACTACTCGTTTTCTCACTTGTCAATCAAGCAAATTGTACATCTTTTTTCGGAGAAAGGCTGCTTTACTGTACAAAACAGAGAAGCCCACGCATCTCCTATTGACTCGCTATGTAAGCGGTGGTAGAATGACATTACGTCAAACGTGAGGAATGCGGCTGCAAATTATGCATCTATCTGTCAGGCAGGTATAAAAGGGAGGTCTCTGCAATGGAATTCACTGATGAACAGCTTAAGAGATATTCACGCCATATCGTTCTGGAGGAGATCGGAGAGACCGGACAGAAAAAGCTCCTGAATGCGAGAGTGCTGATAATAGGAGCAGGCGGTCTCGGCTCTCCGGCGGCGATGTATCTTGCGTCAGCAGGTGTGGGTACGATAGGTATAGCTGATGCCGATGAGGTGGAGCTTTCCAACATTCAGCGTCAGATAATCCACTCCGCATCGGATATAGGCAAGGCAAAGGTGCGCTCCGCAAGGGAGACAATTGAGGCAATAGATCCCGATATAACGGTAAAAACATACCGTACCTCCGTCACCTCGGAAAACATTACGGAGCTTATCGCTGACTATGATTTCATTATTGACTGCACAGATAATTTCACCGCAAAATTTCTGATAAACGATGCCTGCGTAACGGCAAAAAAGCCGTTTTCACACGCAGGTGTCATAAAGCTGAAAGGTCAGCTCATGACATACGTTCCGGGGCAGGGACCATGCTACCGCTGCATATTCAAAGAGCCGCCGCCGGAAGACGCCGTTCCCACCTGCAAGCAGGTCGGAGTGCTTGGCGCAATGTGCGGAGTTATCGGCAGTTTACAGGCAATGGAAGCTGTGAAATACATCGTCGGTGTGGGTGAGCTTCTGACAGGATATCTTCTCGTATGCGATGGGCTGACAATGGAATTCCGCAAAATAAAGCTCCCGAAGAATACATCAGACTGTCCTGTCTGCAAAGCAGTTTCTGCAATTATATGAATTCCGGAACAGAGGTGGACTTGCATGAGCCGTCTTATTGACAAGCTCTCGATATTGCTGATATGTCTTGCAGGCTTTTGCATGGCTGATGATATCACTGTGCCTGTTGCTGCACTTCTCGTTTCAGTAGCGCTGTCATCGCTGGTGCAGATGCTTACGGGAGTGCGTGCAGCTCTGACAATAGCTTTGGGTTCAGCTCTGTGCGGAACTGTACCCGTATTTTTCTGCGCATTGCCGCTGATGCTCTATGATGCGCTCCGTGAGAAAAAATGGTGGCTGACAATACCTGCTGCATTGATACTTTTCAGGCTGAGGGAGCTGTCCTCCATGCAGCTTCTTATCACGGCAGCCGCAGCGGTGACAGCGGTCATATTATACATCAGGAGCTCACATCTTGAAAAAGCTGTCGGAAACCTCACACAGATGCGTGACAAAACGGCTGAGGCGAATATGCAGCTTTCGGGACAGAATCTCCGTCTTGCGGAGGCTTATGATAACGAGATACACCTTGCGACAATGCGTGAGCGAAACAGGATCGCCCGTGAGATACATGATAACGTGGGACATATGCTCACACGCTCACTTCTGCAAGCCGGAGCGCTCATAATAATCAATAAGGATGAGAGCCTTAAAGAGCCGCTCGAGGGACTGAAAAATACTCTCAACAATGCAATGACAAGTATACGTGAAAGCGTTCACGATCTGCATGATGATTCCATAGATCTGAAAAAACTCGTACAGGATAGTATAAATGCCGTGGATAAACGGTTCACAGTCAGGCTGGAATATGATATGAGCGAAAATGTTCCGGGAAAAATAAGGCTGTGTATGGCAGGTGTGGTGCGTGAGGGACTTTCCAACGTGGTGAAACATTCCGACGGAGACAGGGTGAATGTTGTTCTCCGTGAGCATCCGGGATTTTATCAGCTGATGATAGAGGATAACGGCAGCTGCGGAGAAATAAAAAAGGAAGGCATAGGTCTTCGCACAATGGAAGAGCGTGCTGAGAGCGTGGGCGGAAGTATCAGCTTTACAAACAATAACGGCTTCCGCATATTTATGATAATAAAGAGGCAGGGGTATGAAAATAGCAGTAATTGATGATGACAGTCTCGTGGCACTGTCACTGAAAACCATACTTGAAAGCACCGGTATAACCGTTGCGGCGATCGGCGGAAGCGGTGACGAAGCGGTGGAACTGTTCCGTCAGTACAGACCGGACGTTTTGCTCATGGATATCCGTATGGAGGGCATGAACGGCATTGATGCCGGACAGCGCATACTTGATGAATTTCCGGAAGCACGCATAATTTATCTGACTACATTTGCTGACGATGAATATATTGTCAAAGCACTCAACATGGGAGCAAAGGGATATATTCTCAAGCAGGACTATGAGGGGATAGCTCCGGCACTGGAGGCTGTTATGAGAGGACAGAGCGTTTTCGGCGATAAAATTATGAACAAGCTGCCGGGACTTATGAAGACAAGAGAGGAATACGATTTTGCAGGGCATGGGATCAATTCTAAGGAAAAGGAGATAATGGAACTCGTAGCAGCCGGACTCAGCAACAAGGAAATATCAGGCAGGCTTTATCTCGGCGAGGGAACGGTCCGCAACTATATAAGCGCACTCCTTGAAAAACTGGAACTTCGTGACAGAACACAGCTTGCGGTCTATTATTACACGGAGGTAATGGCGTAGAACCAATACCGATCTCACTCTAAAAACCGTGAACCTTTGCGAAGCTCCCACATCTTTTACTGCGTCAAAGTGACCCGGCATACGCCGGTACGGCTTCGTCCCTTTTCCTTGTAAAAGGCACAGCCTGTTCGCAGATTTTGCACGGCTTTTAGGATCGGTATAATTCGCTGTCTTGACTTTACGCTCTTTTCGTGCTACAATATATTGCAGAACACATCACACTTACAAGGAGTACCTTTTTATGGAAAAAATCGTAATGATCGGCGCAATGCCGTCCGAACTTTCAGACATCAGGAAAATTTTGGGAGAGGCTGAAATAAAGAGCTTTTCCGGCTTTGACTTCTACATAAATACCTACAAGGGAAAAACGCTTATCAATGCCTGCTGCGGCATTGCAAAGGTCAATGCGGCACTTTGCACTCAGACAGCTATTGATGCCTTTCAGCCTGATTTTGTCATCAATACGGGAATTGCCGGCGGAATGAACAGCAGTGTAAAAGTCTGCGATATCGTGGTTTCAACAGAAGTCCTTCCTCACGACCTTGATCTTCATTTTCTTACGGATTATCCTCCGTACTGCGGAGCTTTCAAGGCTGATGAGAGGCTCATCGCTGCGGCTGAAAAGGTCTGCGGTGAGTTTTCCGTAGACTGTTTCCGTGGGCGTATCGTATCGGGAGAGGCGTTTATTTCCGACAATGCCGTGAAAGATGAGATACGCCGCCGCCTTGACCCGTATGCTGTGGATATGGAGAGTGCGGCAGTGGGACATTGCTGCTACCTGAATAAAATGCCGTATGTGAGCGTAAGGTGTATTTCCGACAATGCCGATGATGAGGGAGCAATGTCATTTGAAAAATTTGAGAAAATAGCCGCAAAGCGTGTCGCAGAGATCGTTCTGCGAATGACTGAAATAATATAGGGGAAATCGAAATGAAAAAAATAATATCACTTGCATCTGCCGCCGCAATTCTTGCAGGAGCTGCCGCTCTGCCGGCAAATGCCTCGTACAGCGGATATATGCCCGTTCTTTACTTTGAGACGGATAAAAGCGACAGCTATGATATTCTGCCGGGCGGAAAGGTTTACATCAACACAAATGATTTTACCGGAGATACGCTTACTGTCACGTCAAGAGTCTACATTGATGATGAGCGTGATAATGCAGGCATCGTTACGGTGAAGTGGCAGAGTGCCGATGAGCATATCGTACTTTCCGGTCTTACCGATCCATTTAAAATATCGGGAGGCTGTCCTTATGCGGAGTTCAAAAAGGCTTCCGAGATACTGATGGATACCAACACGGGAAACAATATGCAGGCGGTGACGTACAATCCCGGAATTTCATATATCTACGCCATGACATTTACGGGAACGGCATCAAATGACTATCCTCTTGCAGGCTTTGATGCTGTCATTGACAGCTCTGTTTCATACGGAGATCACGAGATCTGTTTCATGACCGATTACAATGACAGGTGCAACATTCTTTACAGAAATGACGAGGATCTTTCCATTGATATGTCATATCCGTCGGGCGATCATACAAAAAATCTGAAGATCGCTGTTTCTGACCGTGATCCGGGAGATGTGGACAATTCGGGAAAAATCGAGGCAACAGATGCTTCACAAGTGCTTGCGGCATATGCGAACCTCTCCTCGGGGGGAGCGAGCGGTCTCACTCCGGCAGAGACTGCTGCTGCCGATGTGAACGGCGACTGCATGATAAGTGCCGTTGATGCATCATATATCCTGAACTATTATACATATCTCTCGTCAAGCGGAACACTTGATATGGCAGAGTATCTTGAAGATATGAATGTATAGAGATCGCTCAGAATAACTCCCCGCATCTGTGGGGAGCGTTCTATATAATGCAAAATTTATGCAAAAAATCAAATGTGCCTATTGCGTTTTCCGCCTTTGCGCTGTATAATAATTTTGAAGAGAATTTGCTGCGCTGTATGAAAGGAGCATTACATGACACGCAAAAGAAAGCTGCTGCTGCTCTTCACAGCGATGCTGATAATAATATTCTTATATGCATGGGGATTTGCCTTAAAGGTCGAAAGATACCACATACACTCCGAAAAGATCGACAGTGGGCTTAAACTGGTATTTATCTCCGATCTGCATAACTGCTTTTTCGGAGGAGCAGATCAATCATCAATAATAAAAAAAATAGACAATGAAAACCCCGATATCGTTGTTTTTGGCGGTGATGTACTCGATACATGGGGCGGAACCAAGCACGCTCTCACCCTTATGAAGAATATGGTGAAGAAATATCCGTGCTTTTATATGCCGGGAAATCATGAACGCAACCGTGATGATTATGAAGATTTTCTCCGTGAGGTGCAGTCTCTCGGGATAAATATTCCCATGGGAAAATATTCGGAGCTGAGCGTTCGTGGTCAGAAAATACGCATATACGGAGTCATCGAGGCCGGTTACAAAAATCAGATGAAAGACTGCTTTTCAACGCTTGATAACGAATATTATAATATTCTCATCGCACATCAGCCCGAGCAGTACAGTCAGTACCTTGACAGCGGAAGCGTCAAATTCGATCTTATGCTTTCAGGTCATGCACACGCCGGTCAATGGAGGATACCGGGCATACTGGATCAGGGACTTTATGCGCCGGATCAGGGACTTTTTCCAAAATATACAAACGGCAGGTTCGATCACGGCAGTACAGTCCACATCGTCAGCAGGGGGCTTGCAAAGCCGCTGAGAATGATCTTCATTCCGAGAATTTTTAACAGACCGGAGCTTTCTGTTATCGAGACAGACTGATGCAGGATCGCCGGAGATAAATAGTATCATCGCACAAGCTGTCAAACTTCAAAATGCACAAATTTTTTCCCAATGAACACATGAAAAACTACTTGTAATTTTTGCAAAGCAGTGATATAATATTATTGGACATCACTTGTGACACTAAACTGTTATAATGAAAAAATTTTGACGATAGTATTGGAAAAATGCGATATTTTCAGTGCCATGTGAAAGTCCGCAGAAAAAGAAAGAACAAGAAGGAGCGGAGGCTGTTTGTGCCTCCAACATAAAAAATGGAAAAGAATATCAGAAGGGAGCCTGCCGAAGATATCATATGCGGCAGAAATCCCGTCATCGAGGCGCTCAAATCAGGTGCGCTGCTTGATGTTATCTATATAGACGGCTCAGGAGGAAGCCTTGAGCTTATCCGCAGGCTTGCCGCAGAAAAAGGCGTTGTATTGAAAAACGCCGATGATAAAAAACTCTCACGCCTTTCGGGCGGCGCATCTCATCAGGGTGTTGTCGCTCAGGGTGCTTGTGCAGAGTATGCCTCGCTTGAGGATATTATCAATGTCTCAAAAAATAAACGGACAAGCCCGTTTATCATCATCTGCGATGAAATAGAAGATCCTCACAATTTAGGAGCTGTAATTCGTACTGCCGAAGCTGCCGGCGCTGACGGAGTGATAATCCCCAAACGCAGAAGCGCTTCGCTGAATTCTACCGTATTCAAAACATCTGCCGGAGCTGCAAGCTACGTTCCCGTTGCAAGAGTTCCCAATCTTTCAGCCTGTATCGACACGCTGAAGGAGAACGGTATCTGGATCTATGGCACTGATGCTTCGGGAAGCGACTATTGTCAAACCGACCTCACGGGCGGTGTCGCTCTGGTTATCGGATCGGAGGGTTCGGGTATCAGCAGACTCATACGGGAAAAATGCGACTTTATGATAAAGCTCCCCATGACAGGAAAAATAAATTCGCTCAATGCCTCAGTTGCAGCCGGTATCTTCATGTACGAGGTACTCCGGCAAAGAAGAGGCTGATAGGAGAAAATATATGCCGGATCAGAAATTATCTTTGGAGGATATTCTGAACGAGTATTCTCCCGAAAATACAAAGCCGAAAACAAGCGTCGGACGTGTTGACGCACAGAAAATACTGAATTCTACAGTGGACGCTCCGGAGCTGATACATCGTGATGCACCGAGACCTCCTCTTTCAAATAAAAAATCCGATCTCTTCAACAATGCTCACAGGCAGCCCGATCCTGCCGATGAGATCAAACCGGCAGATCTTTCACGGGGAAAGATCTCGTTTGTAAACACGGATTCGATACATGAGATAAAATCAACCACAAAGACAAATATTGCCGGAGAGTATACCGCTTCAACGGAGACAGGAAATGTATCTGCCGGCGAAACTCCGAAGATCAGGCGCATGAGCAGTTCCACAAGAGCAAGAGAGATCGAGGAGCTTAAAAACAGCGGAAAAAAACGGCGAAGAGGCTCAGGCTACACATATGAGCGTGAAAGTCCCGATGGCGAATATATGTATACGCCTCCCGCATTCAAAAAGAAAAAACGCTCACGGACAGCTATGGAGAGAGAGCTGATAAGCTCAGAGGGAAAGAAGCATATCACCGATATCGTACCGTCTCCGGCAGCTGTTGAGGCTGCAAAACCGGTACAGCCTGCTCCGAGAGCACAGATGACAAGCATAAATCTCAGCGAGCGTCCCGATTACGATGCAAGCGCACTCGATGTACACATAACTCAGGAAACGGACGAGTATCTGTCAGTCAGATCAAAGAAAAAACGCACAAAGCGTATTGTGGATTTCAACTACTACGGCGATGTTGAGGACGTGGGACGTGATATCTTTGAGCTGAAAAGCACTATTTCTGTCAGAGTGTTCATACTTGCGATGACATCTATCCTGAGTCTTTTCATTGCTCTGGGAAATCAATTCGGTCTGCCGCTGCCGGGAATGATGCAGATCTCCAACACGAAGGCGTTCCTTATATCAAATCTTGTGCTTGGAGCTATAGCTGTTATCTCATCTATGGCAGTCATAACAAAAGGCTTGAAAAAGCTGTTTACCTTCAAGGCTGACAGCGACTCCATGACTTCCGTTACCGCATTGTCGTGCATTGCGACGATTATACCGGCAATGTACCGTCCCGACATGGTGCTGAATGATTCCGTACACATCTATATGCCGGTGGGAATACTTGCGCTTCTTATAAATTCTATCGGAAAGCTGCTGATAATCCGGCGTGCTGCAAGAAATTTCCGCTTCATCTCAAAGAATTTCGACCGTCATGGTGTCGTCTATGTCAGGGACGAGGAGCGTGCCGAACGCCTCACACGAGGCACAGTCGGAGATTTTCCCATACTTGCCTCAACTAAAAAGACCGATTTTCTGACGGATTTTCTGCGATATACGTACTCCTCGGACATGACCGATGACTACTGCCGCAAGGCTTCACCGCTGTGTCTGATATTCTCAATAGCGATAGCCTGCTTCATAACGCTTTCAAGCAGGGGAACACTTGTGGGAGCAGGATCTGCCGCATTCGGGTTCTCAATATTCAGTATGCTGATATGTGCCACATCATGTATAGCAATGCCCTTTGTGGTGAATATTCCCCTTGAAAAAACGGCTGAAAAGGCTTTCAGCAGCAAGGGTATCATATTGGGCTACCAGAGCGTTGACGATTTTTATGATACGAATTCTGTTCTTGTGAATGCCGACTCTCTGTTTCCGGAGGGTACTGTCAAGCTGGAGGGTATCAAAGTCTTCTCGAATACAAAGATAGACGAGGCATTGCTTGAGGCTGCAAGCCTGACACATCATGCCGGAAGTATCATGCATCAGCTTTTCAAGGACGTTACGGGCGGCAGAGAGGAAATGCTCTATACCATTGAGAATTACTCATATGAGGAATCTATGGGAATGTGCGGCTGGATAAATAACAAGCGTGTGCTTTTCGGCAACCGTGAGCTGATGAACAGTCATAATATTGAGGGCGTTCCCACAAAAGCAAAAGAGACTGAGTTTACCGGCGGGGATAAGTCGGCAATGTATCTTTCGATCTCAGGAAATCTTGCGGCGATGTTCATTGTTGACATCACCGCAGATAAGGATGTTAAGCTGTGGCTTAAAAAGCTCTGCAAGAATAAGGTGTTCGTGATCCTCAAAAGTGTTGAGCCGTGCCTTACACTGAAAAAGCTCCACACGCTGTTTGGCGTTCCCGAGGAGATGATACGCATACTTCCGAAAAAGCTCCACGAGGATTTTGACGAGGAGACTAAGAGAACTGTACGCCTCAGTGCTTCAATGGCTACAACAGGAAAATTTGCATCGCTTGCCAAGCTGCTTGTAGGAGTGAAAACGATCCATTCAGCGGCGATAATCGGGCTGATAATCCAGACAGCTTCGATACTTTTAGGATTTGTGCTTTGCTCACTGCTGATCCTGTCAAGGGCATATGCGACGAATTACGTTTTTATGTCTGCAACGGCACTTATCATATATAATGCAGCCTGCACTCTGTGCACGTACATAGCACTGAGTCTTAAAAAGATCTGATCACAAACAGCACCGCAGAAAAGTCATGCGGTGCTGATTCAGGTTCTTCACCGTATGGTGAGGACAACAGCGCAGACAAAGGAGATAACTATGCCAGATAAATATATAAACGGCAATGAGAATAATAAACATCTGAAAAATACGGACAACGAGGATACAATGCTCATTTCCGGAGCTGCTTCTCAAGGGCAGCGAAGTCAGGGATACCGTCCACCGCAGGGATATCAGCAGGGCAGTCAGCAATACCGCCCACCGCAGGGATATCAGCAGGGCAGTCAGCAATACCGTCCACCGCAGGGATATCAGCAGGGCAGTCGGCAATACCGCCCACCGCAGGGATATCAGCAGAGCAGTCAGCGATACCGCCCTCCGCAGGGACAATATCCTCCGCATCGGCAATATCCACCGCCGCCCCCACCGCAAAAGCCTCCTAAAAAACGTAAGAAAAAGCGCAAAAGCCTCATAGGAAAAATAATATTCAGATTATTTTTCTCTCTGTTGATAATATTTCTTATCCTTTTCGGAATATATTCCTGCACCGCACTGAGCATCATCGCAAAGATAAATAAAACAGATACGGGCGAACGCTCGCATTATGCGAACGCCATGAGCGAGAAATATGTCACAAACGTGCTTGTTATCGGCACTGACGGACGCTCTGAAAATGAACAGAGCCGCTCCGATTCGATAATTCTCGTTTCACTCAACAGCAGGACTGACGAGATCATCATGACATCATTCATGAGAGACTGCTATGTGAATATTCCCGGCAGGGGTATGGATAAGCTGAACTCCTCGTATTTCTATGGCGGAGCCGATCTCCTCATGGATACTATAGAAAGCAATTTCGGTATACGGATAGATAACTATATAACCATAAATTTCAGCACATTCGCAAGCATTGTTGATGCTGCCGGAGGAGTAAGGCTCGATATCTCAGATGATGAGGCACAGGCAGTCAATGAGATCCTCATCAATGAGGTGAATGAGCTTATGGGCGATGACAAAACGGATGACCTTCTTGACGGCGGAGGAAAGCTTCTCCTGAACGGTAAACAGGCTTTGTCGTACTCACGTATACGCTATGTCGGAAACAACGATTTTGAGCGCACCGAACGTCAGCGCAGAGTAATGACTCTCCTGATAAAAAAGGCTGCGTCAAACGGTATCTCATTCGTAAGAAATGTGACTAAAAGCGCACTGCCGAAACTCAGTACGAATATGTCTGCGATGCAGTTATATCTGCTTTCGCTGAGAGCTCCGTTCATACTCAGGTATGATACAAAGCAGCTTCGTGTTCCGGCTGACGGAACATACGGCGATGATCCGAACACTCCCAGCGGGTGGGTAATAACGGTCGATACCGATGCGAACCGTGAAATGCTTGAAGATGAGATCTTCGGGGATCGGTAAACACAAAACAATAAGGCAGCACCACACGTTTTTGTGATGCTGCCTTAGTTTTATTTAGTCAGAATATCGAAGTTATACCTGCTTTGACAAGAAGGCTTCCGGCAGTCATTATTCCTCCGGCAAGAAGAACTCCGAGCATGACAGCCGCTACACTTTTCTTGAAGTCAAGATCAAGTATGCTTGCCGCAAGAGTGCCTGTCCACGCACCTGTTCCGGGGAGAGGTATTCCCACGAAGAGAAACAGCGCAGGGTACATACCCTTTCCGGCTTTTTCTTTCAGCTTATTGCCTCCCTTTTCGCCCTTTTCAAGACACCATGAGAAAAATTTTCCTATAACCGGCTTGTTGCTGCCCCAAACAAGAATTTTTCTGGCAAAAAAGAATATGAACGGCACAGGCAGCATATTTCCTATCATACATACTATAAGGCACCAATGCCACGGAAGATCCATGCCCGTGCCAACAGGAACAGCTCCTCTCAGCTCAATTATCGGGATCATTGATATAAGAAAAATTGATAAGTATTTTTTAAGCATAACGCTGCTCTCTTTCCTTTATATTTTTGAGAATATGCTGCCGATCCTGTCACAGATCAGGAGGTCGGCACTGCTGTCCATCTGTGTAGGAGAGGTGTTGATTATGACAAGAGCCTTTCCGTGAAAGTATCTCACCAGTCCTGCCGCCGGATATACATTCAGCGATGTTCCGCCGATGATGAGTGTATCTGCCGCCGATATTGCACTCACGGCTTTTGACATTATATCATTATTGAGAGCCTCCTCATAAAGCACGACATCAGGCTTCACAATGCCGCCGCAATCACAGTGGGGAACTCCCACGGAATCAAGGATAAATTTCACATCATGGAATTTTCCGCATTTTGTGCAATAGTTTCGGTGAATACTGCCGTGAAGCTCCAAAACATTTTTGCTGCCTGCCATCTGATGAAGACCGTCGATATTCTGTGTCACCACAGCAGTGAGCTTTCCCTCGGACTCAAGCTCTGCAAGCTTTTTATGAGCCTCATTCGGCTTTGCATCAAGAAATATCATCTTTTCACGATAAAAGCGGTAAAACTCCTCGGTATGCCTTTCAAAGAACGTATGACTGAGTATCTCTTCGGGAGGGTAGTCCCATTTCTGATTGTACAGACCGTCAACGCTCCTGAAATCAGGAATGCCGCTCTCTGTTGAAACTCCTGCGCCGCCGAAAAAAACGATCTTTTCGGAGCGTCGGACGATCTCAGATAATTCCTTTACTTTATCCATATATTACTCACCTATTACCTTTACATAGAATTTTCTCGTCCGGGGACCGTCAAATTCGCAAAAATATACAGCCTGCCATGTGCCGAGAAGAAGCTTTCCTCCTCTGACGATCATGATCTCGCTTGCACCGACTGATGAAGATTTTATATGCGCATCGGAATTTCCCTCAGCGTGGTGAAAGTCTTTCATGTCGGGAAATATTTTATCCATTCCTAAGACGAAATCACGCCGCACGTCAGGATCGGCATTTTCATTTATCGTTACGGCTGCTGTTGTATGCGGACAGAAGACAACGCAAATGCCCTCGTTCACACCGCTTTCTCTCACAGCCATGCTGACCTCGCTTGTAATATCCACCAGTCCCTCATTCGGAGTCTGTAACTGAAAATCGAACAGCAAAACTATGCCTCCTTTTTATTGTTCAGGTCATACCTGCAAAAATAGCTGAGACGGCACTCTTTGCAGAGCGGCTTTCTTGCCCGGCAGATATCTCTGCCGAACTGCACTATCTGATGACAGAAATGAGATGATATCTCCGGCGGTATCACTTCAAGCAGATCCTTTTCGACCTTTGCAGGCTCTTTTTTATTGGTCAGTCCGAGTCGGTTGGAAATACGTATACAATGCGTATCGGTAACTATTGCCGGCTTGCCGTGGATATCTCCCATCATAAGATTGGCTGTTTTTCTGCCTATACCGTTGAGCGTGAGAAGCTCCTCCATTGTGTCGGGAACTTCGCCGCCGAAGCTCTCGATAAGCTGATTTGCCATTTCCTTCAGACTTTTCGCCTTTGTATGGTAGAAGCCGCACGGCTTTACGTCCTCCTCCAGCTCAGACAGATCGGCATCCGCAAAGGCTTGAAGCGTGGGATATTTCGCAAACAGCTTTTTTGTAACGATATTGACTCTTGCATCTGTACACTGTGCTGAAAGCCTCGCTGCGAACATCAGCTCATACGGCTTTGAGAATTCAAGACTGCATTTCACATC
This sequence comes from uncultured Ruminococcus sp., assembly GCA_947624255.1. Taxonomy (GTDB): domain Bacteria; phylum Bacillota; class Clostridia; order Oscillospirales; family Ruminococcaceae; genus Ruminococcus. Next base: position 709 of record CANQJO010000015.1, on the reverse strand, counting down.
GGGATAGAGCTTTTCGAGCTCATCACAGGCAAGAGCAGCAATCTCTTTACGTGTCATTTCTCCATTCCCCTTTCAATATTGCGGAGCTTGGAAAGTATATCGTCATATACACGGTACATTTTCTGGACAGTGTTCTCCAGAAAATAATAATGCTTTATGTAAAAGGCAAGAAGCACAAGAATGATCGTCACAAGCAGCAGCAGTGCAAGATTTTCCGTGAAACACAGTGCCGACATGAAGATAGTCAGCACGATCGCAAACATCATGGTAACAAGAAAATGCACGATACGTTCATGCTGCATATATGCGATCTTATCTTTGTGTTCGGCAAGAAGCTCCTCGAGGGTGAGCTTGTCACTCGCATTTTCAAGCCTTTCAGCAGCAGTTTTCATATATGTTTTAAGATATTCGGTCATGAGCAGACCTCCTCATCAAGCATCGGGAAACCTTACAGAACTATTATAACACAGCATGATAAATAAGTCAATAGAGAAGTTGGGGAAGTATGTGTCAAGTAAAAGTAGGCAAGGCGAATCGAGAAAAAGCACTGATATAATTAAAAATTCAAATCTGAAATAGGTTTATATTTAGCAATTTCTTTGACAGCTTTCAGCTTCGGGGAAATATTGACATTGCAGAAAAACTCATAACCTTTTCCGGAGGTCTTTTGAACTTTTGCTGCCGATGAGGGCAGCTCTTTCATGTTTGC
>CANQJO010000014.1 GCA_947624255.1 uncultured Ruminococcus sp. | reverse complement strand
TATCTCTTTTTGTCTTTTGTTAATTTTCTGTTAATTCTACTCTTTTTCTATTGACTTTTCATAGCCGGTCTCCTGTTATAACATTTGTATAAGATTTCCGATCATATATACTATGAAAGCGGCTGCCCATGCAAGAGTACACTGCCATACGACAACTATCACCGCCCACTTGTTCCCAAGTTCACGGCGTATTGAGGCGATCGCAGCTACACACGGAGTGTACAGCAGTGAGAATATAAGCATTGCTCCTGCCGCAAGCGGTGTCAGGGCTGAGGTAAGTCCTTTTCCGAAAAGTATTTCCATTGTTGAGACTACGCTCTCTTTTGCCATAAATCCGCATATGAGTGATGTGCAGATACGCCAATCCCCTAATCCGAGAGGCTTCATTATCGGCGCAAAAAGTCCTGAGATGCCGGCAAGTATGCTGCTTTCGGAGTCGTTCGTGAGATTCAAATGCATATCAAAACTCTGTAAAAACCAGATCACTATAGAGGCAATAAGTATCACCGAAAACGCTCTTTGAAGGAAATCCTTTGCCTTCTCCCATAGAAGCTGCGCCGTGTTTTTCAAGCCCGGCATACGGTAATTAGGAAGCTCCATAACAAAGGGAACTGCCTCGCCCTTGAAAAGTGTATCCTTATATATCAGAGCTGCAATTATTCCCATGAGTATGCCGAAAAGATACAGTGCTACCATTATTATTCCGCCTTTTCCCGGGAAAAATGCACTCACAAAAAAAGCATATATAGGGAGCTTTGCGGTACAGCTCATAAAAGGTGTAAGGAGTATAGTCATCTTTCTGTCTCGCTCGCTGGGCATTGTGCGTGTTGCCATGACTGCCGGTACTGTACAGCCGAAACCGATCAGGAGCGGAACGATACTGCGCCCTGAAAGCCCGATCTTGCGAAGCAGCTTATCCATAAAGAATGCTACTCTTGCAATATATCCGCTGTCCTCAAGGATCGACAGGAACAGGAACAATATCACTATTACCGGCAGAAAGCTGAGTACGCTTCCTACTCCGGTAAAGATCCCGTCAATTATCAGACTATGTATCGTTTCATTTACTTCAGCGGCAGAAAGAGCTTTGTCCGCCGCCGTTGTGAGATGACCTATGCCGTATTCAAGCAGCTCCTGAAACCATGCGCCTATCACATTGAAGGTAAGCCGGAAAACAAGTGCCATTATGCAGATAAATGCCGGTATCGCCGTGTATTTTCCCGTGAGGATCCTGTCGATGCGGCGGCTTCTGATACGCTCCTTGCTTTCGTGCGGCTTTTTTACTGTTTCATTGCAGACACGCTGTATGTACGAGAAACGCATATCCGCAATTGCAGCACTTCTGTCAAGTCCACGCTCTTTCTCCATTTGAAGCACAATATGCTCCATCGTTTCTTTTTCATTCTTATCAAGATCAAGACGTGAGATCATGAGATCATCTCCCTCGACGATCTTTCCTGCTGCAAACCGCACGGAAACTCCCGCAAGGAGCGCATGATCCTCTATCAAATGACTTATGCTGTGAAGACACCTGTGAACCGCACCCCCATGAGAGCTGCTGTCACAGAGATCCTGACGCACAGGTTTTTCCTGATAGTGAGCAACGTGCATTGCGTGCTCCACAAGCTCCTCAACTCCTGAGTTTTTTGCTGCCGATATCGGAACGACAGGCACGCCTAAAAGGAGCTCCATTGCATTCACGTCAATACTTCCGCCGTTTGATACTACCTCATCCATCATATTCAGAGCAACTACCATCGGGATATCCATCTCTAAAAGCTGCATGGTCAGATAGAGATTTCTCTCAATATTTGTAGCGTCCACTATGTTGATGATGGCATGAGGCTTTTCTTCAAGTACAAAATTACGTGATACGATCTCCTCCCTGCTGTACGGCGACATGGAGTATATTCCCGGCAGATCGGTTATACGTGTATCGGGATGTCCTTTTATCTGACCATCTTTGCGGTCAACGGTAACTCCGGGAAAATTTCCCACGTGTTGGTTAGAGCCTGTCAGCCTGTTGAAAAGTGTTGTCTTTCCGCAGTTCTGGTTTCCCACAAGCGCAAAGCTCAGTATCGTCCCCTCCGGAAGCGGCTTACCGCTGCCTTTCGGGTGAAATCTGCCTCCCTCGCCGAATCCGGGGTGCTCTGTACGATTTTTCGGCTTATTTTTACGATCGACAGCAGTTTCTGCTCCTGACGGGAGCACCTCGATACGAGAGGCATCCTCAAGTCTGAGTGTCAGTTCATAGCCGTGAAGCATCACCTCAATAGGATCTCCCATAGGAGCGTATTTCACAAGCGTGACTTCCGTATCGGGAATTATTCCCATGTCAAGAAAATGCTGACGAAGTGCTCCCTCACCGCCTACAGAGGTTATAACTGCACTTTTTCCTATTTCAAGTTCATTAAGTGTAATTGCTATCACTCCCGGAGCTTTATACTATATTCTCTCCGTGAAAAGAGAGATGCTGAACAAGCTTTCCGCTCAAAGGTGCGTATAATCGTGCGGCAGAACCTATTTCAGCCATGTTTCCAGAGCCTCTGAGAGTTTTTCAAGCTCCACGGGCTTTGATACATGATCGTTCATGCCTGATTCCTTTGAGCGGTATACGTCATCGGAGAATGCATCGGCACTCATGGCAACTATCGGTATCTCTTTGAGATCAGCACGTCCCGAAGCACGTATTTCTCTCGTAGCCTCATAGCCGTTTTTATTCGGCATCTGGATATCCATAAATACAAGATCATAGTAATGTTCGGGTTTGCTCAGGATCATATCAACAGCCTCCTGACCGTCAAACGCCATTTCTACATTAACGCCTATAGTAGTAAGGAGCTCTGATGCGATCTCACGGTTAAGCTCGTTATCCTCAGCAAGAAGTATCCTCTTGCCGTTGTATTTATTTTCGGTAAATTCCTTTATATCGTCCGAACCCGACTGCTGAGGTGCGGATGCTATCACAGATTTAAGAACGTATATGAGCCTTGAACGGAACAGCGGCTTTGCGATGAATGCATTGACTCCGCTTTCCCTTGCTTTTGTTTCGATATCCGTCCAGTCATAGGCTGAGAGTATAACTACGGGCACATGGTCTCCCACACGTCTGCGGATCTCAGCAGTCGCCTGAATACCGTTCATTCCGGGCATCTGCCAGTCAAGTATTACTGCTGCAAAATCCTCTCCGCACTTGTGAAGTCTTACGACCTCCTCGACAGCCTCCTCTCCTCCGTTTACGCTGACGGCGTCCATACCGATGTTTTTAAGTATCTCACGTGTATTTTCAGCAGCATCTCTGTCATCGTCGGCAACAAGTATCTTCAGGCTTTCAAGGCATCTGGTATCGGCATCGTGGATATTCTGTATAGTCAGATGCAGACGCACCGTAAACTTTGAACCTACGCCGAGTTTGCTTTCTACCTTGATATCTCCGTCCATCATGCTGACTATATTTTTTGCGATCGGCATACCAAGCCCCGTTCCCTCGACTTTTCGTGATTCGGGAGAATTCAAACGGCTAAACGGCTCGAATATCTCGCTGATGAACGACTCCTCCATGCCTATTCCCGTATCGGTGAATACAAATTCATAGCAGGCTTTTCCGGGAATATTTGAAGGCAGCTCTTTTATGTCAAGCGAGATACTTCCGCCGCTTGGTGTGAATTTCACGGCATTGCCCATGATATTCACAAACACCTGACGAAGTCTCAAAGTATCACCGATAACGTCCTCGTGGACTACATTCGTAGTGCTCATGCTTATTCTCTGCTTTTTGGCATTTATCTGCGGATGCATTATGGTCAGCACGCTCTCGGTCATTTCAGCAAGATTGAACGGCTCTTCCGAAAGCGTTACCTTTCCGCTTTCGATCTTTGACATATCAAGGATATCGTTGATAAGTGCAAGCAGATGACGGCTTGAGGACGAGATCTTGTTCAGACAGTCGATAAGGCGTTCCTTATCATCAATGTGCATAGCCGCAACGGCTGTCATTCCCATAACGGCATTCATCGGAGTTCTTATATCGTGAGACATTCTCGAAAGGAATTCACTTTTTGCCTGATTTGCAGCCTTTGCAGCGTCAAAAGCCTCTTTCAATGCGATACGGCTTTTAAGCTCCTTTTGTTTAAGCTCGGTGATATCCTGTATCGCGTAGAGAACAGACACAGGCTTTCCGCTTTCTCTTACGAGGGGGATTATTGACAGATTTTCCCACTTTTCAGCACCTCGGTTTATCCTGTATTCGTACTGGAGATACTCCGTATCTTCGGTAAGATGCTCCTGTATATGCTTGCTGCTGATAATTTCAGACATGGGAGTATCTCCCTCTTCGGCAGCATAGAATTGACCAATGTACTTGACAAGCTCCGTATACTTTCCTCTCGGAGGCATACCGTCATTCTTTACAATATAGTGATATGAGTTGCTGCTGAGATCGGCAACGGCAAATCTCGTAAACAGAGTGGTGACACTTTCAACGATATGGTTGATCTCCTTGTTTTCCTTGATAAGATCAACCTCCTTCCTGCGCTTATCGACAAGGAGGAAAACAATATACAAAAGGAATGCGAATATCATGCAGGCTACGAGAATTATTCCGCTGTTATTTGCACTTTGTTTCATCTGAGCGGCTGCATCCGGCGGAAATACCTGTATAAGCACCCAGTGATCGTAACTCAGAGAGGCTATATACGCTGATTCGGTCACACTGTCTCTCTTAAAAGTGAAAGAGTAGGACTCGTCCGTTTCAAAGGCATTGAGTATCTTCTCCTCTGACTCCTTTGAAAGATCGTATTCATTCAGCATAACATCAAGAATATTATCAGGCGGAGAATCATCTCCGGAGGCTATTATTACATCACCGCCCTGCGTGCAGAGATAGGTATCTGCCTCCATATCGAAAAATTTTCCTGAGATGACATTCTTCATTGTCTCATCACGGTAAAGTCCGCACAGCACACCTATTATCTCATCATTATAAAACAAGGGAGTATAAAATGAGAAAAATGTATTGGCAGTGAGTTCATCGTCTTTTACGACAGTTACACCTGTCTCTCCCTGCATTCCAAACTTGTATGCTTCACGGTCGCTGACATCGACAGACGTTCCGTTTTCAGAAACAAAGCTGCCGTCAGCAGGGATAAACTCAAGATGGTCAAAACGATCCCGGAGATAAAGAGATCCTATATCCTGAATGTCTACCTCCGGAGTGTCAAGAGAGCTGCCTACAAGCGCAGCGATGGACTGTATTGTATTGAGAGCGTTTTCGATCCTGTCATTCACACGCTCTGCCGAAACTGCGGTAGCATCGGCTATATATCCTTGATTTTCACGCATAACACGCTTATTATTTGCTCTCATAAAAAGGAGCAGAGATACTATTACAAAAATTATAATTAAAGCAGAAATTAGTATATGACTTCCGATCCGTTTATTATTTTGCTGCATAAGACAATACTCCTTTTGAGAGAAAATATTATAAAAATCATTTTATTATACCATGTAAAAGGCATCTTTGTCAATGGATATACAAAAATCTTAAAGTTTTATTCATATATTCCGCCCGATCATTCAAAAAGGCATCTCCTGAAAGCTATTCTCAAAAGGGAGCTTTCAGAGATGCCCGTATGATCAATCGCTAAGAATGAACTCTTTGAAATTATCAGCGAGGATCATTTGATTCTCCTCCCTTGTGAATCCGAGTGAGAGAAATCTGTCAAGCTCCTCCTCATGGCTCCACATTGGAAAATCCGTACCGAAAAAACAATTCTCCACGCCATATTTTCTTATAAGATCTGCGGCACGTTCACGGCTCAAGAATGCCATAGAGCTGCATATATCAAACCTGAGATTTTCAAGTCCGGGAAGACATTCCGCTGCCTCGTCCCAGCGCTGATATCCTCCGAGATGTGCGCAGATCATTTTCAGCTTAGGGAAATCCCGGTGAATATTCGCCATTCTGAAAGGAGCAGAGTAGTCATATCTGTTGTCGCCGCAGTGGATAAGAAGCGGAAGCTCCCCCTCTATGATCTCATAGATCTTGTATGCCTTTGGAGAATCAGCATCGAAAAGCTGAAAATCAGGATGCAGTTTCACTCCATGCAGTCCCAGAGAGCGTATCTGCTCTATATCAGCGGCAATATCCGCAGAGTCCGGGTGAGTCGTTCCAAAGCCTATGAATTCGGGATACTTCCTACACTCTTCCGCAATAAATTCATTGATAGAACCGATCTGGTGCGGCTTTGTAGCCGTAGAGCATACAAGATATCCCGACACACCTACCTTGCTTCCGCTCTCTGCAAGACGGCTGCTCATCCCACAGCTATCCATGGGGAGATCGTAGAATCTGCCTATATTTACTGTTGCATTTTCCGCTATTTTATCGGGAAAAATATGTGCATGAGCATCTATTATCTCATATTCCTCATAATTTTTATCTATCATTGCCATACCTCGGTACAGAATTATTAAGACATCTCCGGTACATAACGCTGCTTTTATTGGAATAGCAGCCGGAGATATCCCGGATATATTATAGCTCATCAGAGCTTTTTTGTCAAGAGTTACAGCCTGTTTCTGAAATCCTCATAGCCGAATTTGTTCAATGATATGACAGAATTATCTCTTTTCAGCAGAAAGATCTCCGGAAGCGGCATTCCGTTGAAGGTGTTGTTCTTTACCATGGAATATATCGCCATATCGCCGAAAACAAGCCTGTCGCCGATTTTCAGCGGCTTATCAAATGAATATATTCCTATAGAATCTCCTGCAAGACAGGTCTGTGAACCGAACCGATAGCTGAATGCTTTTTCTCCCGGTGCTCCCGAATCAAGCAGCGGTGGACGATACGGCATTTCAAGCACATCCGGCATATGGCACGCTGCTGATGTATCCACAATTGCGGAAAGCATATCGTTTTCGGTTATGTCAAGGAGCTCCGTCACCAGATATCCGGCATTGAGGGCGACAGCCTCTCCCGGCTCAAGATAGACTTCAAGACCGTATTTATCCTGCATACGGCGGATACAGCGCTCCAGACGGGAAATATCATAGTCCTCCCTTGTGATGTGATGTCCTCCGCCGAAATTTATCCACTCCATTTTTTTCAGAGCAGCCCCGAATTTCTCCTCAACAGCATTGAGCGTAGCTTCAAGATCGTCGGAGTTCTGCTCGCAGAGTGTATGAAAATGAAGTCCCGTTACACCGTCAATATCGTCATATCTGAAATTTTTCTGCCTTATTCCGAGGCGTGATGACGGTGAGCATGGATCGTAGATCTCGTGATCCGTCTGTGTTGAATACTCCGGATTTATGCGCAGTCCGATCTTTTTTCCGGCAGAAAGAACACGTTCACGGTATCTGTCAAGCTGACTGAATGAATTGAAAATTATATGACCGCAGTATGAAATTATTTCATCTATCTCGCTCTCACGGTATGCCGCTGAGAAAACGTGATTCTCTCTGCCCATTTCCTCATAGCCGAGACGTGCCTCAAAAAGTCCGCTGCACGCCGTTCCGGAAAGGTACTCCCCTATCAGCGGATACAGGTGATAACAGGAGAACGCTTTCTGCGCAAGAAGAATTTTTGCTCCGGTCCGGATCTCAACTCCGTGAAGTATTTCAAGATTGCGAATGATACGCTCCTCGTCAATAACATAACAGGGCGTCGGGAGGGCATTTTTTATCTCTCTTATAGTGCTTTCGCTCAATTGCTATTCATCCTTTTTAATGTATTTAATGCAACACCGCACAAAGCACGTCTGACGGCTCTGTACGGTATTACCTTAATATGCTTTCTTTTGGGCAATTATTCCTCGCCGTCAAATTTTACCGCTGTACCGTATGCGATCATCTCGGCAGCGCCCTGCATTATCTCTGATGATGAGAAACGCACATTCACAACAGCATCTGCTCCTGCTTTCTGAGCCTCGTCCATCATACGCTTGAGAGCTACATCTCTTGCCTCATTTACCATAGCCGTGTAGTCCTTTAGTTCTCCTCCCACGAGCTGCTTGAACGATGCGGCAATATCCTTGCCAATATGCTTGGATAATACCGTTGAGCCCTTTACAAGCTTCAGCATCCGGAGTTTTTTTCCTGTGATGTAATCGGTAGTTACGATCATCATTTCGATCACTTTCCTTTTCTTAAATTTATTTCAAACGCAAATATCGGTAAATATCTGCGATTGCATCATTATGCGGATCTTTGTCGGTGCTAATCCACTAAAACGGGGTTGAAGTCCTCCTCCCACGGCAGTCCCCATTTGTTGAGAGCCTCCATAAACGGATCCGGATCGAATTCCTCGATATTGTAAACGCCTGCCTTGTTCCACTGACCTGTCATTATCATCATTGCCCCGATCATTGCAGGTACGCCTGTTGTATAGGAGATCGCCTGTGAGCCGACTTCCCTGTAACATTCCTGATGATCGCATATATTGTAGAGGTAGTAATTCTTGTCCTTACCGTCCTTTTTACCTCTGAATATGCAGCCGATATTGGTTTTGCCAACCGTTCTCGGACCAAGAGATGCCGGATCGGGCAGTACAGCTTTCAAAAATTGCAGCGGAACGATCTCTCTGCCTTCATACATGATCGGCTCGATAGAGGTCATTCCCACATTTTCAAGACATTTCAGGTGGGTGAGATAGCTCTGACCGAACGTCATAAAAAATCGTATTCTTTTTATTCCCTTTATATTCAGCGCAAGAGATTCAAGCTCCTCGTGGTGCAAAAGGTACATATCCTTTTCGCCGACTCCTTTGAAATTATACACACGCTTTATCTCCATAGGCTTTGTCTCGATCCATTTGCCGTCCTCAATATAGCTGCCGTTTGCCGATACCTCACGGATATTTATCTCCGGATTGAAATTTGTCGCAAACGGATATCCGTGATCTCCGCCGTTGCAGTCAAGGATATCTATATAATTTATCTCATCGAAGTGGTGCTTCGCGGCATATGCCGAAAAAACTCCCGTAACACCCGGATCAAATCCGCTGCCGAGAAGTGCGGTTATACCTGCCTCTCTGTATCGCTCACGGTATGCCCACTGCCATTTGTATTCAAATTTTGCAGTATCGAGCGGTTCATAGTTTGCCGTATCGACATAGTGAGTTTTCGTAGCAAGGCAAGCGTCCATGATAGTAAGATCCTGATAGGGCAGTGCAAGATTCAGTACAACATCGGGCTTGTAAGCCCCTATAAGAGTGATAAGCTCGTCAACATTATCAGCATTGACCTGAGCCGTTTCAATGACTGTTTTTGTCGCAGGCTGTAACTTTTCTTTAAGCGCATCACATTTTGATTTTGTACGGCTTGCGATCATTATACCCTCAAAAACTTCGCTGTTCTGACAGCATTTGTGTATCGCCACGGAGGCAACTCCTCCGCAGCCGATTATCATACATTTTTTCATTTTTAAATACTCCTTTTATATGATTTTATGACATTGCCAGCAGCATTTCTCTTATAATTTTGCAGGCTGCAGCCGTTGAAACTCCGCTCTGATCATAAACGGGACTAAGCTCGTTCACGTCACAGCCGACTATATTCAGCCTTTCACAGATAAGCGTAACGGCTTTGCGCAGCTCATCAAATGTAACACCGCCTGCCTCCGGAGTGCCTGTTCCGGGGAAAATTGACGGATCGAGAACATCAAGGTCTACCGTAAGATAAACACTCCTGCCTTTGAGAGCTTCTGCCGTTTTCTCAAGTCCCTCAAAATTGAATTTGTGCATCTCTGTATGCTCATCGGCAAAGTAAAATTCCTCCCTGTCGCCGCTCCTGATGCCGAACTGGAAAATATGACCGTCGCCCACAAGCTCATGACATCTCCGCAGTACGCAGGCATGGGACAGCTTTTGCCCCAGATAATCGTCACGCAGATCGGCATGAGCATCAAAGTGAATGATATACAGATCTTCGATTTTCTCTTTTACTGCCATAACAGAGCCGAGCGTCACAAGATGCTCTCCGCCTATCATGAACGGCAGCTTGCCGTCTGTGAGTATCATATCCGCACGCATGGCGATATCGGCAACAGCACGGTTCGTACTGCCGAACGGAAGCTCAATGTCTCCGCTGTCAAAATAGCTGTAGTCGGTCATATCCTTGTTCTGATACGGACTGTATGTCTCGATGCCGTAGCTTTCATTACGTATTGCAGAAGGACCGAATCTCGTTCCCGGCCGAAAACTTGTAGTCCCGTCAAACGGCGCACCGAAAAGAATGATCTTCGATGCATCATACTCTCCGTCACAGGCAATGAATGTCTGTATGTTCTTATTCAACATCTCTCAGCAGCTCCTCTACATAATTCGGCAGTGCAAACGCTCCCACATGGAGACGGGAGTTATAGTAGCGTGTTTTTATTCCGAGCATACTCCATTTTGTGCCGTTGTAATCGTTTGTCGGGTGATATTTCTTTGATGCAAATCCGAACAGCCAATGTCCCGAGGGATATGTGGGGATATGCGCCTGATAGACCTTGCTTATCGGAAAGCTCTCTACGATCCTTTTGTGAGAACGCTGCATTGCAGCAGCATCTTCATCATAGAACGGACTCTCATGCTGGTTCACCATGATGCCGTCCTCATGGAGTGCTTTGCTGCAGCTTCCGTAAAACTCTTTGGTGAACAGTCCCTCTCCCGGACCAAACGGATCGGTCGAGTCAACTATGATAACGTCATATTTATCCTCACAGCGGCGAATGAACTTCACGCCGTCCTCATAGTATACATGGACTCTCGGATCGCCAAACCGGCAGGCGGTCGTAGGCAGAAACTTTTTGCTCACCTCTACCACAAGCTCATCTATCTCAACGAGATCTATGTTCTCAACAGAGGGATACCTCGTCAGCTCACGTATAACTCCCCCGTCACCCGCACCGATGACAAGTATATTTTTCGGATCGGGGTGTACCGCCATGGGAGTATGCGTTATCATCTCGTGATAGATAAATTCGTCCTTTTCGGTAAGCATCATATAGCCGTCCAGCGTAAGGAAGCGTCCGAACTCCTTAGAGTCAAAAACGTCTATCCGCTGAAACTCACTGTTTCCGCTGTAAAGCTGATGATCCACTTTTATTGAAAATTTTACATTCGGAGTGTGACGCTCCGTAAACCATAATTCCATATAATTTCTCCATATTCTTCAGGGCAGTTGATACTGCACCGGATAAATCATTTTTTATACAGCAGGATCTGTACACTCGTCAGCTTCATGCAAGAACGTTGATACGTTCCATGTTGATATCCTCTGTTCCGGTCATCTGACAGCCCTTTGCCTTAGCGTATTCAATGTATTCGACTATTTCCTCCGTGATAAGCTCTCCCGGAGCAAGTATAGGTATCCCCGGCGGATAGCACATTACAAATTCCGAACATACATGACCTGCGGACTCTTTCAGCGGAAGCGCCTTTTTCTCCGCATAAAATGCCCTTCTCGGAGTTTCTGCCACTATCGGATCTATATACTCTTGTGTAAGCATTCCGGCACCCGATCTGCCGAATCTGCGTTTTATCTCCGAGAGAGCACTTATGAGACGCTCAATATCCCGTTTTCTGTCTCCGACCGAGACGTATGCAAGTATGTTCCCGATGTCTCCGAATTCTATCTGGATATCATATTCGTCACGCAGCAGATCATATACCTCAATGCCTGCAAGTCCCACCGGGAGCGTATGCACCGACAGCTTAGACACGTCAAAATCATATACGCTGTCACCGTTCACAAGCTCCTTTGAGAAGGCATAGAAACCTCCCACCGCATTTATCTCTTCACGGGCGTATTCTGCCATTTCAACGGTCTTTTCAAAAATTACGCTGCCGCTGAGTGCAAGCCTCTTCCGTGATATATCAAGACTGGACAAAAGCAGATATGATGCGCTTGTCGTCTGTGTAAGATTCACCACCTGACGCATATAATCGGCATTTATGCGCTCTCCCATCAGCAGGAATGAGCTTTGCGTCAGACTTCCTCCGGACTTGTGCATACTTGCAGAGGCGATATCAGCTCCTGCCGCCATTGCCGATATGGGGAAATTCTCGCCGAAGTAAAAATGCGTTCCGTGAGCCTCGTCCACAAGAACCAGCATTCCGTGAGCGTGTGCAAGCTCGGTGATGCGTTTAAGATCTGAACATATACCGTAATATGTGGGATTATTTACCATGATCGCCTTAGCATCGGGATTCTCTCTGATAGCCTGCTCCACCTGTGAGACAGACATTCCCAGTGAGATACCAAGCTGATGATTCACATCGGGATTAACATAAACGGGTGTGGCATCACACAATATCAGCGCATTTATTGCGCTCCTGTGAACATTTCTCGGCATGATTATCTTGTCACCGCTTTTGCAGGCATACATTATCATTGCCTGCACGGCAGAGGTAGTTCCTCCGACCATGAAAAATGCGTTTGCCGCTCCGAATGCCATTGCCGCAAGCTCCTCTGCGTCCTTTATCACAGAGACGGGGTGGCATAGATTGTCAAGCGGTTTCATGGAGTTTACATCAACGTTCATGCAGTCCTCTCCAAGAAATTCCGTAAGCTCCATATTCCCCCGTCCCCTCTTGTGTCCCGGAACATCAAAGGGCACGACTCTCATGCGGCGGAATTTCCTGAGAGCCTCATATATCGGTGCATCAACCTGTGAAAGCGCCATTTTCAAACACGTTCCTTCCGCTGAAAATTTCTATCATTTCCCTTTTCAAAGCCGATCTGATCTCATCACGCCTTTCTGCCGGAAGCTCATTCACATCAGTGTTGAAAAGATAATTCTGAAGATCAAGCTCCCTTATGAGCATCTTCGTATGGAACATATTCGCCTGATATACGTTGATATCTGCGGCATCATATTTCCGGAGGAGCTCATCATCAATATAATCCTGTATGGAGGTTATATTGTGATCTATGAAGACCTTCTCCCCGTTCAGACTGCGTGTAAATCCTCTTACACGGTAATCCATGGTAATAATATCGGAGTCAAAGCTGCCGATAAGATAGTCCAATGCCGTCAGAGGAGTTATCTTTCCGCAGGTCGCAACGTCAATATCAACACGGAACGTGGCTATACTGGTGTCGGGGTGATACTCCGGATATGTGTGAACTGTGACATGGCTCTTATCGAGATGTGCAACAGTTTCAGTACCTCCGGTCGGGACCATGGTGTCATCGGCTATGAGAAAAGTTGCCGATGCTCCCTGCGGATCGTAATCCTGCCTTGAAATGCTGAGTACCTGTGCTCCTATCATGCGTGTGAGGTTCGTCATTATATCCGTGATCCTCCGGGAGTTGTACTGCTCGTCTACATAAGCGATATACTCCATCTGCTCCTTAGGAGTCTTTGCGTAACAGACATCGTATATGTTGAAGCTCAACGATTTTGTCAGATTATTAAATCCGTAAAGCTTTAATTTATTTTCCATAAAGCACCTCTCAGAGAATGATCAAAATAAAAAAACGCACACAGCCTTATCAAGCTATGTGCGTTCTATGGATCATCATTGCATAAAAATACTATGATCTGAAACCGGTATCAGAGTCTATATAAGCAAGAACACCTTTTACTACTCTTATTGACCTTTCACAAGCTGATGAAAACTTATAAAAACTTTTATCGGCAATTCGCCGAATCAATAGATTGGTATTTGCTCTGAAACCAAGTTCATTTGCAACTTTTGTTATTCTATCACAAATTTACACATTTGTCAAGGGTTTGACGAAATTTTTTCATATAAGCATCTCTGAAAGCAATTTCTGACAAAAATCATCTGTACTCCCATGCAAATGCTGCATTTATTTAAGCTCCGCTATAGTAACACCGTCTTCGCCCTCGCCGAAAAGTCCCGTTCGGAAGCTTTTGACCGAGGGGTGATTTTTCAGCCTGTTGTGCACTGCCGAGCGCAGCAGCCCTGTTCCTTTGCCATGTATTATAGTCACCGTGGAGATATTCGACATGACCGCCCTGTCTATAAATGCATCAAGCCGGTATACTCCGTCATCACAGGCGCAGCCGCGGATATCCAGCTCCATGCTGCCTCTCCTCTGAGCTTTTACGCCGACTTTGCCGACACTCCTTGCAGGTTTGCCCTTGAATGTGGTCTTTTCCGTCTCGACAAGTCTGAGGCGTGAAATGTTTATCTTTGACTTCATAACGCCCATTTGTACGAATACCGAATCGCTGCCGTCAGGCTCGCCCGAGACTATCCCCTGCCTTTGCAGATCGGTCACATATACGGTATCCCCCCGGCGGAGTTTCCTCGGCAGAACGTAGTCCTTGTTGGGATCATGCTTCTCAATGGGATTTGCGGTGTCGTACATTCTGTTGAAACTCTGCTTTGTTTTTGAACGCATTCCTGCGACATTTTCGCTGAAATCCTTTTTATCCTTTTCCTTGCGCAGTTTTTCAAGCTCGTCGATCAGTTCGTTCGATTCAGCCTTTGTCTGCTCTATGATAGTCATTGCCCTCAGACGAGCCTTTTCAAGTTCGGCTGATTTCGCCGCTTCAAGAGCTTCACGCTCCTGACGTATCTCCTTTTCGTATGATTCAGCCTCCTCACGGAGAGCTTTTATTTTTTCACGTTCATTTTCAAGTTCAGTCCTTGATCGCTCCAGCTTGCCGATAACGTCCTCAAGACGGCTGTTTGCCTCGCTGACCCTCGTTTTTGCATCGGCGATTATATCGGCAGGCATTCCAAGGCTCTCAGATATTGCAAAAGCGTTTGAACATCCCGGCGAGCCTACTATAAGCCGATACGTTGGGCGCAGTGACTCTATATCAAATTCGCATGAGGCATTCTCTACATTGGGATCGTCTATCGCAAAGACTTTAAGCTCCTGATAATGAGTCGTGACCATTATCCTTGCGCCGCTCTCCATCAGGCGTTTTATTATTGCCACAGCGAGTGCCGCTCCCTCGACAGGGTCTGTTCCCGAACCAAGCTCATCAAGCAGTACAAGAGAACGCTCGTCAGCCGTTTCAAGTATCTCTATGACCTTATTCGTGTGTGAGGAGAACGTTGAAAGATTCTGTTCGATACTCTGACTGTCGCCTATATCCGCAAGAATATTCCCGAATATGCTTATACTGCTGCCGTCCGCAACCGGAATGAGAAGTCCGCACATAGTCATCGCACTGAGGAGACCTGCCGTTTTTAATGCCACCGTTTTGCCTCCTGTGTTCGGACCTGTGATTATGAGTGCCTGATACTCCTCGCCGAGTGAGAGATCGACCGGAACGGCTTTTTTCCTGTCAAGCAGAGGATGGCGTGCCTTTTTGAGATGTATCTTCCCGTCATCGGTTATCTCCGGCAGTGAGCAGTTGAGACGTGCCGCAAGCTCCGATTTCGCAAAATAGAGATCAAGTTCAGCACAGATACGGTAATTCTCACAGAGCTGATCTGCATAGTCACCACATTCACGGCAAAGCTCACGTATTATCCGCTCGATCTCCTCCTGCTCTTTGCCCTGCAATATGCGGATATCGTTGTTTGCCTCCACTATCGCCATCGGCTCGATAAATATTGTCTGCCCCGTGGCTGATGTGTCATGGATAAGACCGCTTATCTGTCCCCGATGCTCCGATTTTACAGGCAGCACGAAACGGCCGTCCCTTATGGTGACGGTACTCTCCTGCAAATACTGCTGTGTTGTTTTGCTTTTGACCATTTTATCAAGTGTTTCACGAAGCTGCATTCCTGCACGGTTTATCTTGCGCCTGATCGCCGCAAGCTCGGGACTTGCCGCATCTGCGATCTCATTTTCCGATATTATGGAGCGCTCCAGCTTTTCAAGCAGCCGGTCATTCGGAGCAAGCCGTGAAAAAAGACAGCTCAGTTCCGTTTCAACGTTTTCACAGCGGCCGTACCACTCCGAGAGTCCCTTTATCTGGCGCAGCATAGCCGTTATATCCATAAGATCACGGAGAGATATCACCGCTCCCGTCTTCGCTCTTGCCGCCGGAGTGCATATATCCCGAAAGCCGAAAAAAGGCGGAGTTCCGTACTGCACCGAAAGCTGTAATGCCTGTGCGGTTTTAAGACATTCACGGCGCACCTCTTCAAGGTCGTCTATCGGACGAAGTGAGAGTGCCATACGCCTTGTTTCCTCGTTAGAGGCAAGCTCTGCCGCCATTTCAAGTATTTTATCAAGTTCAAGTGTTTTCAAATATTTATTCATTTATCTTACCTTATTATCTGCGATCTGTTCCCGAAATCATTATCGGAACAGATCTTTATAAAATTCAAGTGTCCTGAAGCTGCGTTCAAGGTGTGAGAGGATATACTCCTCGGAAAGTGCTGTCAGCGACAGCTGTACTGTCTCAGAGACTCTGAAATTAAAAAGCTTGTTGAGATCGGACAGCACTATGTGGCGCACAGCTCTCAGCACGGGGAGTTTCACCTGCATATATTTTTTCCCGCAGTTTCTGTCAAAGCAGTCCGCACAGCAGAATCCTCCGCTGTCAATAAAGAAAAATACCTCCTCCGGCTCAAATGCTCCGCAGCCCTGACAGGCTAATATATCGGGCATAAAGCCTGTTTCAGACATAAGACGGAATTCAAAGACTGATTTGAGAAATTTTTCACTGCGGCTCTCATTTTCAAGGTAATAGAGCGTATTCAGCAAAAGCCGCAGGATATCTCCGCTGTCCGTCCCGGGACGTATACAGAATCCGACCACCTCGGCAAAATACGAGGCAAGAGACAGCCGTGTGAGAGAATTTCTCAGACCATAAAAAATATGTATCGGCTCTGCACTGTTCAGATACAGGCGGTCACCTCTCTGATCCATACAGAACCGGGAATACGCAAAAAGCTGTGCAGAGCTTCCGGACTTTCCATTGATCTTCCTTGCACCTCTCACCGAAAGCTCAATAACTCCCTGCTCCTTTGTAAGTATATCTATGAATTTATCCTGCTCGCCCACAGGACGCTCTCTGAGAACGATCCCCTCCGCCGTTGTCATATTATTTCTCCGACAGCCCGAAATTGCGGATAATGCCTTCTCTGTTGCGCCAGTCCTCCTTGACCTTTACCCAGCATTGCAGATTTACCTTTATGCAGAAAAAATTCTCAAGCTCGATACGTGCGGCGGTAGATGCCTTTTTCAGCATTGCTCCTCCCTTGCCGATAACTATGCCCTTGTGAGAATCTTTTTCACAGTAGATGACTGCCGATATATCAAGGATATCCTTATCTTCACGCTCTTTCATTTCTTCAACGGAGACTGCTATGCCGTGCGGAACTTCATCATTCAGCAGCATAAGGAGCTTTTCACGTATCATCTCAGCCGCAAGAACTCTCTCGGGCTGATCTGTTATCATATCATCGGGGAAATAATGAGGAGACTCCTGTGCAAGTGACATAAGCTCATTGATGATGAGATCAACTCCGTCATTTTCTGTAACGCTCAGCGGTACTACAGCGTGTATCTTTACCTTTGAGGTGATATCAGCGATCACAGGAGCAAGCTGATTTTTGTCCCTGAGAAGATCTATCTTGTTCAGTGCAAGTATCAGCGGCATTTTCGATGCGTTCATAGATCTCAGAAGCTCCAGCTCCTGTGCATTTATCTTCTTTGTGCAGTCCATCATAAACACAACGGCATCAATGTCGCTGACGGATTCTTTCACCGTATTCAGCATATGCTCGCTCAGCTTATTCATCGGTTTGTGCAGTCCGGGAGTGTCAAAAAATACCATCTGCACATCGTCTATATTGCGTATTCCCGTGATGCGTGTGCGTGTTGTCTGAGGCTTGCTGCTCACCGAGGCTATCTTCTCACCTATTATTGCGTTCAGCAGTGAGGATTTTCCTGCATTTGTCCGTCCGGCAATTGTTACAAAAACTGTTCTTGTCATCAGTTATTTTCCCCATTCGTTATAAAAGTCTCATCTCTTGAGATACCGAGTTTCTCCAGCACTGATTCCTCTTTTTCACGCATGATGCGCTGGTCAAGGAGACTCGTCTCATGGTCGTATCCAAGCAGATGCAGCATGGAATGTACCGTCAGGAAGCCCACCTCACGTTCAAGAGAATGTCCGAAATTCTGCGCCTGCTTTACCGCTGTTTCCAATGAGATAACAACATCTCCGAGCAAAACTGCGCCCGTTTCGGGATTATGCTCCCGGGTGCCATCCTCTCCGGTAAGAGGGAACGACAGAACATCGGTAACTCTGTCCTTTTTTCTGTAGATCCTGTTCAGATTCCTGATCTCATTATTGCTTACAAATGATACGCTCACCTCAGCGTCATCGTTGAAATTTTCGGTAACAAGCACTGCCTGACAGCATCTTCTTATGAGGAGCTTTATTCCCACAGGCACTTTTACCTCTGTCTGATTATTTTTGATGTATACCTTTATTTTAGCCACGTTTCTGACTCCTTTCACATTATTGATAAGCCGTTTTTCACTTATTCCTGTATTTTTCATACGCCCTGATTATGTCCTGCACAAGCCGGTGGCGCACAACGTCCTTTTCCGTAAATTTGTGTATGGCGATATCATCAATACCTCTGAGCACTTTCATCGCCTCTACAAGTCCCGATCTTCTTATATCGGGAAGATCTATCTGCGTGATATCCCCCGTGATGACCATGCGGCTGTCGTTTCCCAACCGTGTGAGGAACATTTTTATCTGCTCCGAGGTAGTGTTCTGCGCCTCATCGAGTATGATAAAAGCATCGTCGAGTGTCCTGCCCCTCATATACGCAAGAGGAGCTACCTCAATGATACCACGCTCCATGTTACGGGCAAAGCCCTCCGCACCGAACATATCAAACAGTGCATCATACAGCGGACGCAGATACGGATCGACCTTATCCTGCATATCTCCGGGAAGAAATCCGAGTTTCTCGCCTGCCTCCACGGCAGGTCTTGTAAGGATTATCTTCCTGATCTTATGCTCCCGGAGTGCTTTCACAGCCATTGCCACGGCAAGATACGTCTTGCCTGTTCCGGCAGGTCCTATACCCAGAACGATAGTATTATCCCTGATCGCATCGACATAGTGTTTCTGCCCGACTGTACGTGCCCGCAGTATCTTCCCAGATGCGGTTATACATATACCGTCATCTTTAAGCTCATCGAGCTGCTGCTCTGTTCCGTCCGCAACCATTGATGTCACATAACGAACGGTCTGTTCATTGAGTGCATGACCTCTTCCGCTTATCTTTATAAGTGTGCCGACAGCTCTTGAAGCGTCCTCCACATTTTTTTCATCACCGATTATCTTGACTCCTCCGTCACGGCTGACTATATTGACTCCATACTCACGGCAGATACGTTCTGCATTGCCGTCAAGCTGTCCGAAAAGAGCTGAAAGCTGCTCCGGCGCATCTACAGCAAAAAATTTCTCCGACATTCACCTATCTCCATTCTTCCAATCCGGAAAAGCTCCGGCATTGGCAAGCTCTGCATTTGAATATCTTTCGTCCGAGGAGACCTCCCTGATCACTTTTAGTGTGTCGGGAAAGAGTATCTCCTGCTCCGGCGAATCAAGCTCAAGTTCAAGTATCGCAAGCTCACGTGAAAAAGGATAAACGTCCAGCTCAAAGGACTGCTGCAAATATTCAAAGCAGTATCTGGTCTTTACGACAGGTCTTCTGTCCTTTCTTGCCTCGCCTAATAGCCTGAGATACTCCGTGCCGCTTATGGCGTACTCGTTCTCCTCACGTGTTATGGGAGTTAGGAATACTTTTTCGGTATACGTGTATGATGTGATGCCGTTTTCTGTAATGCACCGCACTCTGCGCTGAGAGCCGTTCCCGCCGTTTTCAAGATATGTCTGAACTATCTCTGCTTTTCTTTTAACTGCAAGACTGCCGATATCGGGAGATCTTACAAGAAATTTTCTTTCTATCTCAAGTCCCTTTGCCATATTTCACTCTCCGGATAATTCAATGAAGCCGTTTTACAGATCGGAGAGCATTGCTCCGAACACTGAAAATTCACCGCTGTCATAGAATACATTTTTGCTGCTGATACGCATACGGCCGCCGTCAAGGAGCTCATCAACAATGATACGCAGCCGTGACTTTGTTACCTCATACCTGATGCCGAGTTTTTCTGCGATAACATCACAGATCTCAAAGAAATGCTTTTCAAAAAAGCCCTTATTTCCCTTTGTTCGGATATCGACAGACTGATCCGGCACTATTGAGATGATCACTTTTTTATCTGCTGTTTCTGTTCTCACCGTAAACACAAAGTTTGCATTCGGCTTGCAGCTTATGACCTTTCTGATGTATGACAGCATACAGAAATTAAGGAAATTTTTGTTGCTTCTGAAATACGCTATCGGATCATTTCTGTCGCTGTTTATCGTGTGTCTTCCGTTGAAGAATTTTGTACAGCCGGCACAGAATTCCGAGATGAACGTCCTTGAATTGATGCCGGTCATATCGTAATCATTCTCTGAAAGTATCTCGCCGCTCAGAGTGAAACGCCATATATCCATATTGAGTTTTTTTACCTCTTCGATATATGCACGGATATCCCCTCTTGCTTGATCGGATCCCGAACTTCTTTTACCGTCAGCATCAATAAGCTTCTCTATGAGAGTACAGTATGCAAAGACAGCCGAGATCTTTTCACCGAAAAATTCTATGCAGCTGCTGAAAAGCTCCTCAGTAAATTCATTTTCAAACAGAGCTCTGAATCCTTCCGGCTTTTCCTTATCATTGTCCTTAATCTTGCCGTTATCCATCTTCGTCCCACCCTTCTGACAGCATTAGTTTCCCGGGACTTAACTGTGCCTGAACGAATACCTCTGATGACAGCACAACCCTTACTCTATATATTATACAACTTTTCGAGTAAAAAAGAAAGATTAAAAACACAGGTAAAATTTAACAATTTTTTCAATAATAAACCGGTCGTTTTTGTTCAAACTATACTTTTCAATGAATAATCTGTTATTTTTTTATCGTACCTCTTGAAAAATTCACTTCAATGCGCTATAATAAATATATAAAATTTTTAGGAGGTAATTTCCAATGTCAGTTAAAGTTGCTATTAATGGATTCGGCCGTATCGGTCGTCTTGCTTTCAGACAGATGTTCGGTGCTGAAGGCTATGAGGTCGTTGCTATCAATGATCTTACAAAACCCTCTATGCTCGCTCAGCTTCTCAAGTATGATACGGCTCAGGGCGGATACTGCGGAAAGATCGGAGAAAATCTTCATACTGTAACAGCAGACGATGAAGCAGGTACGATCACTGTTGACGGCAAGACACTCACTATCTATGCTAAGGCTAATGCTGCTGAGCTTCCTTGGGGCGAGATCGGTGTTGATGTTGTCCTTGAGTGTACAGGCTTCTACTGTTCAAAGGCAAAGTCACAGGCTCACATTGATGCAGGTGCTAAGAAGGTCGTTATTTCCGCTCCGGCAGGCAATGATCTTCCTACTATCGTTTACAGCGTAAATGAGAAGACTCTCACCAAGGATGATACTATCATCTCTGCTGCTTCATGCACAACAAACTGTCTTGCTCCTATGGCAAAGGCTCTCAATGACTACGCTCCCATCCAGAGCGGTATCATGAGCACGATCCATGCTTATACAGGCGATCAGATGATCCTCGACGGTCCTCACAGAAAAGGCGATCTGAGAAGAGCAAGAGCAGGTGCTGCCAACATCGTTCCCAACTCAACAGGTGCTGCAAAGGCGATCGGTCTCGTTATCCCTGAGCTTAACGGAAAGCTCATCGGTTCAGCTCAGAGAGTTCCTGTTCCTACAGGTTCAACAACGATCCTTACTGCTGTTGTAAAGGGTGCTGATATCACTAAGGAAGGCATCAACGCTGCAATGAAGGCTGCTGCTTCCGAGTCATTCGGCTACAACGAGGATCAGATCGTTTCCTCCGATGTTATCGGCATGAGATACGGTTCACTCTTCGATGCTACTCAGACAATGGTTGCCAAGATCGCTGATGATCTCTATGAGGTTCAGGTCGTTTCATGGTACGATAACGAGAATTCCTACACATCTCAGATGGTAAGAACTATCAAGTATTTCGCAGAACTCGGCTGATCAAAAATTACCGGATCTCCACGGAGGTCCGGTTTTTTATGCCTAAGCGTCAGAATATACTCTTTTCCTTGAAGGATCATGATTTAATGTTAAATTTGTAAATTTATATTTTTTCAAAAAAATTCCTTGACAAAATTTTCGTAATATGATATAATGTTCAAGTATTGTGAAAATAATACAGTTGTAGCGCATCGTCCGTATAGTCACGAAGCGCTCGTTATCCTTGCCCGTATTTCGCTGCGGGCAATATCCAGAAGGAGGTGTACAATATGGCAAAGGTATCCGCAAAGTATGAAGTAATGGTAGTCTTCAGCCTTAAAAACGGTGAAGAACCCATGAAGGCTCTCGTTGAGAAGTTCAAGGAGAGGATCGAAAGACACGCCGAAGCTGTTGAGGTGAATGAAGATTGGGGCAAGCGCAAGCTCGCTTATCCTATCAACGACGAGACCGAGGGCTTCTATGCGATCTATACCTTCCGCTCAAAGCCCGACTATCCGGCTGAGCTTTCAAGACGTCTCAACATTTCTGACGGAGTTCTGCGCTCACTTGTTACTGTTATTGAGTAATTTCCGAAGTGGTTGCAGCAGAGATATATCTCGTTATTTTCGTACAAATGTTTCATCATGTCAAAGGAGGCAGTTATGAATAAGGTTTTTTTAATGGGAAGACTTACATCCGATCCTGAATTAAGACAAACCCCCAACGGCGTTTCCTCGTGCAGGATAAGAGTAGCCGTCAACAGAAACTATGCCGATAAAAATACCGGCGAAAGACAGGCAGATTTCATCAACTGCACAGCATGGAGACAGACAGCAGAATTTATCAATCGTTATTTCAGAAAAGGCAGCATGATAATGGTGGAGGGTACTCTCAGGACCGGAAGCTATCAGGACAAGACACATCCTGAGATAACTCACTATACTACCGAGGTCTATGTCGATAACGTAGAGTTCACAGGCTCTAAATCAGAATCCGGAACGAACGGCGGCAGCTATCAGTCTCAGGGAAATTCTTATCAGACTCCGTCTGCTCAGCAGACTGCTCCACAGCAGCCGGCTCAGAATAACGAAAATATGTCTTACGGAAATATAAACGACTTCGAGGAGATCCTCAGCGATGGAGACGTACCGTTCTGATCGGTACATTACTTTATATGAAAAGGAGGAAATGTCATGGATAAGGAAAGAAGCGCACGTCCTTCAAAAAAGCCGCGCAAGAAGGTTTGTATGTTCTGCGCTGACAGGATAGAAAAGATCGACTACAAGGATCTGGCAAAGCTCAGAAAGTGCATGACCGAAAGAGCTAAGATACTTCCCAGACGTGTTAC
This sequence comes from uncultured Ruminococcus sp., assembly GCA_947624255.1. Classification (GTDB taxonomy): domain Bacteria; phylum Bacillota; class Clostridia; order Oscillospirales; family Ruminococcaceae; genus Ruminococcus. The sequence continues at coordinate 23,426 of CANQJO010000014.1, read as the reverse complement.
CGGCACCTGTGCATATCACCAGCGTGAGCTTACAGTTGCTATCAAGAGAGCAAGACACATCGCTCTGCTTCCTTACGTAAGCGATTAAAACGAACGCCCGAAGCGTCCGATATATTGCCTGTGATATATATCCGCAGGAATAAAGGGAGGATACAACCTCCCTTTTTGCATAAAAAAGCCGTCCGCCTGTCGGACAGCATTATGTAGACGCTCCTACGGCATCTGAGGAGCGTTTGGAATCTTATCGGTTTGATGATGAGGTATCGTATGCAAGCTCCTCGTCTCTCCTGAAAAGAAGAGATATGCACCATACAGCCGAAATAGCCACAAGAATGTAGATAGTTCGGCTGATAAGGCCGGCTGAGCCGCCAAAAAGCCATGCAACCATGTCAAATTCAAATATACCGACCAATCCCCAGTTTATTCCTCCGATTATTAGAAGAATAAGAGCTATCTTGTCCCACATATTGAGAACACCTCTTTATTCGGGATTTGCGACGCCTGCATGACGTCTGAAAATATTATAGCCTGCTTTTGTAATTTTATTCAGGTTGAGAGGAGAAAATTATGGAAACAAAAACTATTGTGATATCGGTGATCTCCGGAATTATAATACTGACAGGAGTTTGTCTCTTTTTAGCATCGTATTTCAGCAAAGGAAAACGTAAAGGACGATCTGCCGAACGAAAAATGGCAAAGGTGATCAAAAAGCTCGGCAAAGATGATAAAGTCAGAATAATGAACAACGTTTACCTTCCGCTCTATGGCAAAACCTGCGAGATAGACCATCTTGTTTTCGGAAGATTCGGTGTGCTTGTAGTTGAAACAAAGGGCATTTCGGGAACCGTCTCCGGATCGGGAAAAAATCTTACACATCAGATAGGCTCAAATACGTACAAGCTGTATAATCCGCTGCTCCAGAACAAAACGCATATGGATAACGTCACTCATCATCTGAAAAAGGGCGGCTTTGATAACGTTCCGGTCATGGGAGCGGTCGTGTTCACTGACAAGGATATAGAGCTGAAAACTCACGCAGGAATTACTGTCAAGGAGTTCAAGAATTTCTACAAAAGCCTGACTGATGTCGGCTGTAATCAGGATATTCTGCTGCATTATTTCAGAAAAATTCAGGTTAAAGATCCCATACGCCGTCTCACTCACAAATTAAACCGCAAAGACCGGGACTGATCAGCCGCACTGTTCCATGCTGCCGCATATTCTGACGAAAAAATGCTGTCAATAACAAAAATCTACACCGTTTTTTACAAAAATAAAATGCCTCCCGATCAGGGAAGCATTTCTCGTACGTCTATGCAGACAAAATCACTTAACAATGAATTTGTCGATCTCTTTTAAGAATTCCTCAGCATCATCGGTATGTACATTCAGCTGTATCGGCTTTGAAAGGTCGAGGCTGAAGATACCCATGATGGATTTTGCATCTACGGCATATCTTCCGGATACAAGGTCAATGTCAAATTCATACTTCATAACGATCTTGACAAATTCCTTTACATCATTGATGGCCTGCAAAAAAACTGTTGTTTTTGTCATACTTCCTACCTCCTATTCAGGTACGATCGAGTGGATGTTCGTTTTTTCCTTGTTTATTTCTTTTCTATGCGATCCTTTCCCTGACCGCATCTCTATAATAGCATTAAAAAGTCTCATTGTCAAGGCATTTTGCGTAAATTCGTCAGTTTGGCATAATTGACTGTCTGTAGTTGACAACTTTTTGTTGAGAGATTATAAATTGTTTATAGTACACAATTAGATATGGTGATAATTGTGCAAAATCTACATGATAGAAATATGAAAATTATTTGATAGGTGAATTATGTACAGAGCTTTTTTTATTACATTCGGCTGCAAGGTCAACCATTATGAAACAGAATGCATGAAATCTCTATTCCGCGGATCGGGTTGGGAGATCTCCCCTACTCCGGATTCTGCGGATGCCGTGATAATCAACTCATGCACCGTTACCTCCTCCGGTGACAGCAGAGTTCTTGCTGCCCTCAGAAAAACACGTTCAGCGCTCCCAGATGCTGTTATCGCTCTCACAGGCTGCTATCCGCAGGCTAACAAGGCAGAGGCTGAAAAGCTCACCGAAGCCGATATCATCATAGGAACAAAAGACCGCAGACGTGTTCCGGAGCTTGTTATGCAGTGTCTCAACGACAGAAAACGCCTTATGCTGGTGGGAGAATATTCTCCTGATGATATTTTTGAGCCTCTGAAATGCTCACGCTTCGACGATAATACACGTGCCTTTGTGAAAATACAGGACGGCTGCAATATGTTCTGCTCATACTGTATTATTCCCTTTGCCCGTGGGAGATGCCGCTCCAAAAGTCTTGTCAGCCTGAGAGATGAAGTCCGTGAAATTGCTGCCTCCGGCAAAAAGGAGATAGTTCTCACCGGCATAAATCTTGCGTTCTATGATGACTGCGGCTGTGACCTTGCCGATGCTGCCGCAATCTGTGCAGAAGAGGGCATTAAACGTGTACGGCTCGGCTCTCTTGAGCCGGAGAGGATGACTGACTCACTGATAGAGCGTCTTGCCGCCGTTCCGGGACTGTGTCCGCAGTTTCATCTGTCTCTTCAAAGCGGCTGTTCAAAAACTCTCAAAGCAATGAACCGAAGATACTCTGCTGAGGATTATCTTTCTGTCACAGAAAAAATGCGTCAGATTTTTCCGGATTGCTCTATCACAACCGATGTGATGGTCGGCTTTCCCGGAGAGACCGAGGTTGACCACAGGGAGTCCGTCAGCTTCGTGGAAAAGATCGGCTTCGCAAAGGTACACGTTTTCAGGTATTCACGAAGACATGGTACTGCTGCCGATCTCATGAGCCCTCAGATCACGGAAGGAATAAAATCCCTGAGATGGCACGAAATGACGGAGGCTGCCGGCAGATGCAGGGAAAAATATCTGAGATCGCTTGTGGGAAAAACTGTACCGGTCCTGTTTGAACGTGAAAACTCTCTCGAATATCACCACGGATATGCGCCCGATTACACCTTAATAAAAATTTCACGAAAAAATTCTGAAAAAAGTTTGCGAAATATGATTTTTTGTGTTACAATAGAAGAGAGCCTTGCTGACTGCTGCCTTGGAAGCATCAGCAGAGGAATGGAGACGTCCGCAATCTCTCCAGTCAACTGAGAACCTGTTCTCATAGAAACAAGTTCTGAAACTTACTTTGCGGAGAATGGAGATCAATATGTCCGTATTCAGAGTCTATGCCGAAAAAAAACCGGAATTTGCCGTTGAAGCACAGTCCTTGCTCAACGATATACGCACCGCTCTGCGCCTCAACATCACAGGAGTAAGGATACTCAACAGGTACGACGCAGATAAGCTTTCCGAGGAGGACTTCAAAGCCGCCGTGGATACCGTCTTTTCTGAGCCTGCCGTTGATACGGTATACGATGAGCTGCCTGCCCTTAATGAAGGAGAAAGGATATTTGCTGTTGAATTTCTTCCCGGTCAGTTCGATCAGCGTGCCGATAGCTGCGAGCAGTGTATACAGATACTCCGTCAGGGAGAGCGCTGCCGTGTGAGAAATGCCCATATATATATTATCTCCGGTCATCTCACCGATCAGGAATTTGCAAAAATTAAATCATATATCATAAATCCCGTTGAAAGCCGTGAGGCTTCACTTGAAAAAGTAAAATCACTTGATACAAGCTATGATATCCCGACAAATGTGGAGGAGCTGGAGGGATTCACACAACTCAATGCGATCGGACTTCATGCCTTTGTGGATCAGTTCGGACTTGCAATGGATTATGACGATATAAGGTTCTGTCAGGATTACTTCCGCAACACGGAAAAACGCAATCCTACGATCACTGAGATCCGCATGATAGATACATACTGGTCCGATCATTGCCGTCATACAACATTCCTTACAAATATTAAAAATGTTGACATAAAGACTCCCTACATAAAAGACACTTACGATATGTACCTGAACGTCCGTGAAGAGCTGGGCAGATCGGACAAGCCGGTAACTCTCATGGATATCGGCACTCTTGCAGCTAAAAAGCTCAAGGCCGACGGCCTTCTTCCCGATCTTGACGAGAGTGAGGAGATCAACGCTTGCTCTGTAAAAATAAAAGTCGATATCGACGGCAGGCTTGAAGATTGGATACTCATGTTCAAGAATGAAACTCACAATCACCCCACTGAGATAGAGCCTTTCGGCGGCGCAGCTACCTGTCTTGGCGGTGCTATACGAGATCCTCTTTCGGGACGCTCCTATGTATATCAGGCAATGCGTGTCACCGGAGCAGCAAACCCTCTTGTTCCCGTAGAGGACACCATTCTCGGAAAGCTCCCTCAGAGAAAGATCACAGTCGGTGCAGCAAACGGCTACAGCTCCTACGGCAACCAGATCGGTCTTGCCACAGGTCACGTGGCAGAGGTGTATCATCCCGGATATGTGGCTAAAAGATTGGAGATCGGTGCTGTTCTCGGAGCTGCTCCCGCCTCTAATATCAGACGTGAAGCTCCCGTTCCCGGCGATGTTGTTGTTCTTTTAGGAGGAAAAACAGGACGAGACGGCTGCGGCGGAGCTACAGGCTCATCAAAATCCCACACTCTTGAATCGCTGGAGCACTGCGGTGCAGAGGTGCAGAAAGGAAATCCTCCCGAAGAGAGAAAGCTCCAGAGACTTTTCCGTGATCCTGAAGTCACACAAATGATAAAGCGCTGCAATGACTTCGGAGCAGGCGGTGTCTCTGTAGCTATCGGCGAGCTTACCGATGGTCTTGTGATTGATCTGAACGCCGTTCCCAAAAAATATGATGGTCTTGACGGCACAGAGATAGCTATTTCAGAATCACAGGAAAGAATGGCAGTTGTCATCGCTCCGGAGGATATTGACAGGTTCATGGCTGCGGCAGCAAGAGAAAACCTCGAGGCTACAGTCGTTGCAAATGTTGTTGAAGAACCGAGACTCAAAATGGTCTGGAACGGCAGCACTATCGTTGACCTCTCCCGTGAGTTTCTGAGCTCCAACGGCGCACCTAAATTCACGGATATTGAAATAGAAGAGCCTGCCGGAGCTGACAGCGAGGAGATCTCAGACTCACCCGATTCATGGACAGAGCTGATGTCAAACCTCAACGTATGCTCACAGAAAGGTCTTGTTGAAAAATTTGATTCAACTATCGGCGCAGGAACAGTCCTCATGCCGTTCGGCGGAGTTTATCAGCTGACTCCGTCTCAGGCTATGGCTGCCAAGATCCCCGTACTCCACGGTGAGACTAATACCTGCTCTCTTATGGGCTGGGGATATAATCCCGATATATCAGAGAAAAGTCCGTACCACGGCGCTGCTATGGCTGTTGTTGAGTCGATCGCAAAGGTCGTTGCCGCCGGCGGTTCATATAAAAAGTGTTGGCTGACTTTTCAGGAATATTTCGAGCGCACACAGAATGACTCAAGACGCTGGGGAAAACCTATGGCTGCCCTTCTCGGAGCATTCAAGGCGCAGCTTGAAATGGGCTGTGCTTCGATCGGCGGAAAGGACTCCATGTCAGGCACATTTGAGAATATAGATGTGCCGCCCACACTTGTCTCTTTTGCCGTATCTACTGCTCCTGCTGACAAAATAGTATCTACAGAATTCAAATCTTCCAAAAGCACCGTTATACTCATAGAGCCGAAATACGACAAGAACGGTATGCCCGATTTCAGCAGCATCAAAAAATGCTTCGATCAGGTCGAGAGCATTATTTCTGCCGGACGTGCCAACGCTGTGTGGACAGTCGGATATGGCGGTGTTGCCGAGGGTATAGCAAAAATGTGCTTCGGCAACAAGCTGGGCTTTGAGTTTACCGTTCGCCTTACCGGAAAGCAGCTCTTCCGTCCATGCTGCGGCTCATTCATTATCGAACTCAATGGCGATGCTGTAAGAGGAGAAAATGTCATAGGTAAAACTACCTCCGACTATAAGATCATTGCAATTGACTATACCATTGGTCTTGACAGTCTCCAAAGGGTATGGGAGAACAAGCTTGAGCCCGTGTTCCCATGCAGGATAAAGACCACCAATGCAACTCCGGAGACATATTCATTCACCAACAGAATGAAGCTCTCAGCTTCGATAAAAGCCGCTCAGCCGAGGGTCCTCATTCCTGTATTCCCCGGTACAAACTGCGAGTACGACACCGCACGTGCCTTTGAAAAGGAAGGTGCAAAGACCGAAACGATCGTTATACGGAATCTCTCGGCAGGAGATATCGAGGAATCAGTAAACTGCTTTGAAAGAGCGATACGGCGCTCTCAGATCATTATGATCCCCGGCGGATTCAGCGGCGGCGATGAACCGGAAGGAAGCGGAAAATTTATCACTGCCTTCTTCCGCAATCCGAAAATAAAGGATGCTGTTCACGACCTTCTGAAAAGCAGGGACGGTCTTATGCTTGGCATCTGCAACGGTTTCCAAGCACTCATTAAGCTCGGACTCGTCCCATTCGGTGAGATAGTTGACATGACTGAAGATTCGCCTACTCTGACATTCAACACCATAGCCCGCCATCAATCCATGATGGTGAGCACAAGGATTGCCTCAAACAAATCTCCGTGGCTCTACGGCTGCGAGGTAGGAGATATCCACACTATACCGATCTCTCACGGTGAGGGCAGATTCGTTGCTCCGCTGAGTCTGCTTCAGCGGCTTGCCAACAACGGACAGATCGCTACACAGTACGTTGATCTCACCGGCGCACCTACTATGGATATCAGATACAATCCGAATACATCAATGGAGGCTGTTGAGGGCATCACCTCTCCCGACGGAAGAGTTCTTGGAAAAATGGGACACTCTGAGCGTATGGGAACGAATATCGGCAAAAATGTTCCCGGCGAAAAAGATCAGAAAATATTCAGAAGCGGTGTTGCATACTTCAAGTGATAGCTGTTCCGGCAGCGTGACGCTGCACCCAATATTTCTGAACCGGTTCTATGGTACGGTATTGACAGTCGGTGCAATAGTGCTGTATGCCGTGTTGTACTTCAAGCGCAGAAAACACAGAGAATCAGAGGAATAAAGTCAAGCTGCAGTGGGATCGCTCCCATTGCAGCATCTCACGCAAAAATAAGATCAGAGCATCAATATCCCTTCTTCTGACTACAAATACTCCGGAACGCCAAAAAAGCCCGATAATTCGGGCTTTTTGACGTTGTCATCTATTTTGCTGCAACAATATGGCGCAGTGGGTGGGATTCGAACCCACGTCCCTCAAGGGGCATCATGATTTCGAGTCATGTCCGTTATGACCACTTCGATACCACTGCGTATTTAATTTAACCAATATGACCGCTTCGATACTGCTCCGCAATAAATTGGGTGTGGCTCAACGGAACAATATAATTATATCACATTTTTGAAGCATAATCAATACACAAAAAAAATAATTTTATTTTAACAATCTGTGGCATCAATAGATATGATGATCCGCCGCCCTAAAAAATTTTCCGCCTGTGCGGTTGAAAAAGCATTAAGAAAATATAAAATATAAAAGCAAGGAGCGGACAGGAATAAAAGTCATCTGTCCGTTGTAAAGTTGAACACGTTTTTGCAGTTGTTAAACGACTATTCGGATATCGAGAAACACGATACCGAGGTCGTCGGAGCATATGCCTGCGAATACAATTGATTTCCGTAAAAAACGGCATATCGAAAATTATACGATACGCCGTTTTTACATTGATCAGATCATGCTTTAAAAGCATTTTTAAGGAAATTGTACATAAGAGGATTTATGCAGCTTGCATCATGACCGCCGCCCTGAATTTCCTGCCAGATATGAGGCTGACCGTTGGCTTCAAGAGTTGTATGATATTCCTTGGGGAATGTTCCGACAACACTATCGTTTGTACCGCCTGTTATCATAAGGAAATACGGATCATAAGTATGATCTTGTATCTTGAACTCTGAGGGCTGCATATTTCCGGGATGTACCATAAACATATCGGTTGCGGGCATGATACCCGGTGCAGGTGAAGCTGCGCCGATATAGCCAAAGTACTGAGGACGGGTGATACCGATGTAGAGAGACTCTCTGCCACCCATTGAGAAACCGCAGATACCTGTATTTTCTCTGCCTGTCTTGACTGAGTAATTCTCCTCAATATACGGCATTAGACACTCAATAAGATCCTCTCTGAAAGCATCGTATTTAGCGCATTCCTCTGCGGTAATACCTGAACACTGATCTGATGTGGCACTGGTGTACATTGCGCAGCTTACGAGAATCATTTCCTCAGCCTCACCGCTCTTCATAAGATTACCGCCGATAGATTTACAATAACCGACCATATCGTTTTCTGATCCCATTATTCCGTGATTTACATAGACAACGGGATATTTTTTGCTTGTGGAATAGTTGGGAGGAAGAATTACAACAGCATTCTTGTTTTTCTTTGCGATGGTGGAATAATACGTGATCCTTTCTTCCTTACACTCATTATTCGGACTGCCTGTAATGGACGAGGGAACGTCGTTTGTGATAGAAGCTCTTACTTTATCCATGTAATCGGAAGCATTGTCAACACTACCGTTTTGGGTAGTTGTAACCTGAGGTGCGGTCGTAGTTGTTGAAGTTTTTGGAGCTGTCGGGAATTCATCAATTTCTGCGAGAACAAATTTTGAAATAAGAACGAGATCGTTTACGCTTACACTGCCATCGCTGTCAATGTCAGAAGCAGGGTGATTTTCTGCGCCTGTGAAAACGTTTATGAGAGCTTTTCTCTCAAGAGCAACGTCAAAAGCATCGATCCTGCCGTCATCGTTCAGATCGCCGATTATAAGATCCTTTGAGGGTGTAACGATCGGCTCGGGAATTTTATTCTCAAGTGCGCCGATCACATCGTCAATATAGAAATTCGTTGTAGTATCGGCAGTTTCAACATAAAGAATAAGGTTTGATGCGCCTTCGGGAATGGTAAAACTCGGATTTGCAAGCTGTACCCACTCGCCCTTTGCTCCGGCAGCTTCGGCAACAGTGAGGTACTGCTCTTCGCCGTCTATATTACATTGAAGCGTAAGCTTGAAATCCTCCGAAGCCGTTTCATTCTGCATAGCCATTGCACTGAAACCGTAGCTCTTTCCGGGGTTGAATGCAGAGGTACTGAGGGAAACAGATGCGCCGTTCCATGAATCCGTACGTCCCGTAATAGCAAGGGAGCTGCTGCCGCCGCTGCTTACGGAAGAATCGGTCTTTACCGAAGCCTCACCTCTGCCTGACCAGTTGTCAGTGTCAGATTCAAAGGTTGAATTAAAGAAGTAACCGTTTTCATCGGGTTCGACTATGACCGGATCGTCTCCGCCAATATCGGGATCTTTATCGTCGGGATCGGTGTAAACGTTGAGCTTTGTGATGTCAGCAACACCGCTGCTCTGCCAGCCTTCGGCATTCAGAGCAACTTCATAAAGATTGCCGATGCCCCAGCCTTGATCTGCCCATGCCTTAAAGTGATCGGAAACGGTGATGTGACCGGAAGTCCTCTTATCCTGACGGACACTGAAATACTGCTTGAATGTTTCGCTGCCGCCGTTGATCGTCGGACCTGTATGATCTAACTGAAAAATTTTGTACTGAGCACCATCTATCGTTACCATTTTGCCGTTGCCGTCAGGACACCAGTCGACCCAGTCCTCAATGATGTAGTATTCAACGAGCGGTACATTGCCTGCATTTTTGTTCTGGAACCAGCCGTATACGCAAAGACGTGAGTTACCGCTTGCACTGCCTGTCTGACGATAGTCGGCTTCATAGTCCAAGCCGATGTACGGATAATCGGTAGCCTTTTTCTGCGAACCGAAGTCCAGTCCTCGGCGTGCAAGGAAGTTACCGCCGGATACGCTTGCGCTCCATTCAGCCTTGAAAGTTGCTCCGGATCCAAGCGTCATAGAACCGCTGCCGCCTGTAGTGTCGAGCCATACCTCGTAGCTGTAGTTATCGCAAACGCCCTTATGCTGATTCACGCCATTGCCGACGCTGAGCTTATCGCCGACACTTGCTGCATCAGAAGAGATAGATGGTACCATTGTGATGCACATGATGGCGACCGTAAACGCACTTACCAGTTTGCATAATTTGCTTTTCAGATCCATAAATATCCTCCTTTGAAATTTCATGATCGCAATGCTTGACGACATTGCACCACATTACTAAAACTCTATGTACATTTTATTATATTTTTGTGAATTTAGCAAGTCATTTTTTGCTAACATTATTTTTGCTTATCAAATATTGCTAAAATTGCAGTGCCGCACAATTTTGCAGACGCTGCATTTGTTAATTGACAAAAGAATGCTGCTCCTTTGTTTTATCCTTTCAAAATGATGTTTACAACATTGCCGGGAGTTTCGGCAATATGATCTGCACCGTTCTCTTCAAGCTCTCTGCGGCCACGGAATCCCCATGTGCAGCCGATAGTGCAGATCCCGGCGTTTTTCCCTGCGAGGATATCCACGTTGCTGTCGCCGATCATGTAGGCTTTGTCCGTTCGTGAGCCTATGATCTCACGGATCATAGCAGGATCGGGTTTTTTCTCCCTCTCCGGACAGCCTCCCAGAATAATATCGAAATCAATATCGGGCAGCAGCTCGGCAACTATTTTTCTTGCATGGATCTGAGGCTTATTCGTGGCTACAGCAAGGATCACATCGGCGGCTGAAAGTTCTTTCAGAGCCTCTTCAATGCCGGGATAGAGATGTGTGGCATCGAGATAATGCTCACCGTAATATTCGCTGAAAAGCTGTGAGAGCCTTTCAGCTTTGTCTGCTTTTTCCAAGGGGAGCGCTCTCCTGCAAAGCACCTGCAATCCATCGCCTACAAACTGCCGAAAGCGTTCAAGAGGGTGTGCAGGGAGTCCCAGCCTGTCAAGTCCGTAATTTATAGCGGCGGCAATATCCTCAAGTGTATCGGCGATAGTGCCGTCAAGATCAAAAATGGCTATCATATTATTCCCCCTTTGTGCGCCTTGAAAGAAGCTCTGTGTATTTTTTTCTGAATTCTCCGAAACTGCCCTCTTCAATGGAGGAGCGTATCCGCTCTGCAAGTGTATTGTAGAAGTACAGATTGTGCTGAACTGCAAGCCGACCTGCAAGCTGCTCGTTCGCCTTGAAAAGATGACGTATGTATGCCCGTGTGAAGCTGCGGCAGGTGGGACAATCGCATTCTTCATCAATGGGACGGGGGTCTGTCTCATAGCATTTATTTCCGAGGTGCATAACGCCGCTCCATGTGAAAACGGTAGCATGACGGGCATTTCGGCTGGGCATCACACAGTCGAACATATCGACACCACGTGCCACTGCCTCTATTATGTTTGAGGGCGTTCCCACTCCCATGAGATATCTCGGCTTGTCAGCAGGCATAAACGGCTCAACGGCTTCGATGATCCTGTACATTTCCTCGGTGCTCTCCCCTACGGCAAGACCTCCTATGGCGTAGCCGTCAAGGTCAAGAGAGGCTATCTCCTTCATATGTTCAATGCGGATATCATCGTAGACCGAGCCTTGATTTATCCCGAAAAGCATCTGCTCCTTGTTGATAGTATCCGGCAGTGAATTGAGCCTTTTCATCTCATCTCTGCATCGCACCAGCCAGCGTGAAGTGCGCTCTACAGAGGCTTTCACGTAATCTCTCGGAGATGGGTTTTCAATGCACTCGTCAAATGCCATTGCAATGGTAGAACCAAGATTCGACTGTATCTGCATACTCTCCTCCGGTCCCATGAAGATGCGCCGACCGTCGATATGAGAGGCAAAATATACCCCCTCCTCCTTTATTTTACGAAGCTTTGCCAGAGAGAATACCTGAAATCCGCCGCTGTCGGTAAGAACGGGAGCGTCCCAGTTCATAAATCTGCGTATGCCGCCAAGCTGCTTTATGATATGATCTCCCGGTCGCAGATGAAGATGATATGTGTTGCAAAGCTCCACCTGTGTTTTCAGTCCCCGAAGATCCACCGAGGAGATACCGCCCTTTATGGCGGCAGACGTCCCAACGTTCATAAAGCACGGAGTGAAGTACGTTCCGTGGACTGTCTCCATTTTTCCGAGTCTTGCATTATTTTCTTTCTTTAAAAGTGTAAACATAGATCCTCCTTACTGCGGTCAGCTCCCGTATGAATACGGCTCGGCTGATTCGGAATTTCTGTATTCGTGCTTTTCATAATAGCCGATAAGCTCTCCGCTGTCATTGCGGAGGGCGATCATATAAACGTCCATATTTTCATTTTTATTGTGAAAGGTGAATACCCTGTTATGTGAAATATCCTCTCCGAACCATTCTGTCACTTCTTTTATTTTATTTTTTGAGTCCTCGCTGTGGCAGTCAAGAATTGATCTCCCCACAAGTGAAGCTCCGCCTCTTTTGGCATAACGCTCTGCTGCCGATGGATTCATATAAATGATGATATGCTCCGTATTGCATACAACAACGGCGGCTGTATCGGAGTCGATAATACTTTTGAAATAAATACTGAGATCCATATTTTTACCTCCTTTTATCCGGCTCTCCCGAACGGCTCAGTGTATGAACATACAGTCGCCGAAGCTGAAAAAGCGGTAGCGTTCCTCCACTGCAAGATGATAGGCATTCATCGTGCGCTCGTATCCAAGAAAGGCTGACACAAGCATGATAAGCGTACTCTCCGGCAGATGGAAATTCGTGATAAGACCGTCAATGCACTTGAATCGGTAGGACGGATATATAAAGATATCCGTATATCCCTCACTTTCAGTGAGCTCTCCGCCGGCAGAAGCAACACTTTCGAGAGTGCGGCAGGTGGTCGTTCCCACTGAGATCACACGTCCGCCGTTTTTCTTAGTCTCATTTATGAGGTCTGCTGTCTCCTGTGGAAGATAATAATGCTCACTGTGCATTTTATGGTCAAGGATATTCTCCTCTTTTACCGGTCGGAACGTCCCCAGTCCGACATGAAGCGTCACAAAGGCGGTGTTTATCCCCTGAGAGCGCAGCTCGTCCAGCATTCTCGGAGTGAAATGAAGTCCGGCAGTCGGTGCAGCCGCAGAGCCGAGTTCCCGTGAGTATACCGTCTGATAACGTTCCTTGTCCTTCAGCTCCTGTGTTATGTACGGAGGGAGCGGCATTTGTCCGATGTCTTCAAGAGCAGTGTAGAAATTTCCATCACATTCAAACCGAACTATCCTGTTGCCGTCTTCCTTTACCTCAACTACACGTGCTTTCAAACGTCCGCCGCCAAAGGAGAATTCCGCTCCTTCTTTAGCTTTTTTTCCCGGACGGCAGATTATCTCCCACAGCTTGTCGCCTTTCTGCTCAAGGAGCAGAAATTCGATAAAGCTGCCTGTTTCGTACTTCTCTCCGTAAAGTCTTGCCGGGATAACACGGGAATCATTCATAACAAGCAGATCACCCTTTCTGAGATATCCGCATAGATTATAAAAGCGGTCGTGGAGGACTTTTCCCGTGCTGCGGTCAATGCACATCATGCGTGAAGCATCTCTCGGCTCGATAGGTGTCTGGGCTATAAGCTCCTCCGGAAGCTCATAGAAAAAATCGGACTTCTTGAATTCCATTATTATTTCTCCTTTTCGGTGAAAAATTATCAAAAACTATTGACAGAGCTAAAAAATAGTGATATCATTATATCTGACAGGTAGATCTGTCGTTCTGATAGAGGTGCGGCTGCGATGAGTACCTGCGCTCAGGACTACCGGTCCGGTGAGGCGCAGCAAAAGGCAATGCCGCCGAAGATCTGTTTCCGGTAAATCCGGCTCCGGTCAATGGCTCAACAGGTCATTGACTGTCATCATGCTTTATGGTTGAGAGCTATCGGCATACAGAATGATCTGATATGCCACCATTTCTATTATAACGCATGACGAACCGGTTTGCAACCGGTTTTTCTGTTTTTTTGAAAAAAATCAACGTAAGGAGTTCAGCTATGAAAAAGTACAATGTAGGTATCATCGGTGCAACAGGCATGGTCGGTCAGAGATTCGCTACTCTGCTTGAAAACCATCCTTGGTTCAATGTCAAGGTGCTTGCAGCTTCACCGAGAAGCGCCGGGCAGACATATGAGGAGGCTGCCGGAAACCGCTGGAAAATGAGCGTTCCCATGCCCGATCCCATGAAGAATATGGTACTCCTTGATGCTGCTGCGGATATTGATAAGATCGCCGGTTCAGTAGATTTCTGTTTCTGCGCCGTTGACATGAAAAAAGACGAGATACGTGCTCTGGAGGAGGCTTACGCAAAGGCAGAGTGTCCCATTGTCTCTAACAATTCGGCTCACAGATCTACTCCCGATGTACCTATGGTCGTTCCGGAGATAAATCCGGAGCATCTGGAGATAATCACTGACCAGAGAAAGCGTCTCGGCACAAAAAAAGGCTTCATTGCCGTAAAATCAAACTGTTCGATACAAAGCTACGTTCCCGCACTTCATCCGCTGAGGGAATTCGGCATCACGAAAGTGCTTGCCTGCACATATCAGGCGATCTCAGGTGCAGGACGCAACTTCGAGACATGGCCCGAAATGGTGGATAACCTTATCCCCTATATCGGAGGTGAAGAAGAAAAATCCGAGCAGGAGCCTCTTAAAGTGTGGGGTACGATCAAAAACGGTGAGATCGTCAAGGCTGAAAAACCTCTGATCACCACACAATGTCTGAGAGTTCCGGTCTCGGACGGTCATACTGCTGCCGTTTTTGTCAGCTTCGACAGAAAGCCCTCTAAAGAGGACATACTTAAGCGCTGGGCAGAGTTCAGCGGCGTTCCGCAGGAGCTCCGGCTTCCGAGCGCACCAAAACAGTTTATACACTACTTCGAGGAGAATGACCGTCCGCAGGCCAAACTCGACAGAGAGCTTGAAGGCGGTATGGCTGTTTCGACGGGAAGACTCCGTGAGGATACACAGTATGACTATAAATTCGTATGTCTCTCGCATAACACTCTGAGAGGTGCGGCAGGCGGCGGTGTACTTCTTGCCGAGCTGCTTGCTGCAAAAGGCTGGTTCGACTGATCGAAAGGAGCTTGATCTATGAAAAATACAATTTTTACGGGAGCCGGCATCGCTATTATTACTCCCTTCAATAAAGATGGTTCAATAAATTATCCCAAGCTGGGAGATATCATAGATGACCAGATCGCCAAGGGTACTGATGCGGTGATCGTCTGCGGAACTACAGGCGAATCCTCCACTATGACCGATGAGGAGCATCTTGAGTGCATTAAATTCGCTGTTGAGCATACTGCCCACAGAATACCTGTTATCGCAGGTGCAGGCAGTAACGATACACGCTATGCCGTTGAGCTGTCCAAAGAGGCTGAGGCTGCCGGAGCAGATGGTCTGCTCCACGTGACTCCCTATTACAATAAGACCACTCAGAAAGGACTTATCGCTCATTTTACGGCTATTGCCGATGCGGTGAATATTCCCATAATACTGTATAATATCCCCGGCAGAACAGGCATGGGCATTGATGTTGCTTCTGTAAAGGAGCTTGCAAAGCACCCGAATATCGCTGCTGTTAAAGAGGCAAGCGGCAATATAAGCTATGCCGCTAAGCTGATCGCTGAGTGCGGAGATCAGATCGACGTTTACAGCGGCAATGACGACATGATAGTTCCACTTATGTCTTTGGGAGCTAAGGGCGTTATTTCAGTGCTTTCACACGTTGCTCCGACAGAGACGCATCTCATGGCACAATATTGTCTCGACGGAAATTATACCGAGGCTGCCCGACTTCAGCTTGAATATCTCGACCTCATAAATAACTTGTTTATCGAGGTGAATCCTATCCCCGTAAAGGAGGCTATGAACCTCTTGGGCCGGGAGGTAGGCGATTGCAGGCTTCCTCTCTGCTCTATGTCCGAGGAGCACAGAGCGGCTTTGAAAGCCTCTCTCGAAAAGCACGGACTGATGTAAGATCCGAAGGAGCGTGTAAAACATGACAAATATAGCAATATGCGGCGCAAACGGCAAAATGGGAAAGACCGTCTATAGCTGCATCAGCGAGCGTGACGACTGCAAGGTCATCGCCGGTATAGATATCTTCACACAGCAGTACAGCGATTTTCCGATCGTAGATTCGCCTGATAAGCTTCCGGTAAAGCCTGATGTCATCATCGACTTTTCAAACCCTGCCTCTCTGGACACTCTGTTGGATTACTGCCTGTCTACAGGCACTCCGGCAGTAATTGCCTCAACTGGTTACAGTGACGAGCAGATCTCCGCCATAAAATCGGCTGCAAATCAGATACCTGTATTCTTTACGTTCAATATGTCACTGGGAATAAATCTCCTCGTGCAGCTTGCAAAAAAAGCAGCAGCGGTTCTCGGTGAAAGATTTGACGTGGAGATCGTGGAGAAGCATCACAATCAGAAATTAGATGCTCCAAGCGGAACAGCGATAATGCTTGCCAATGCGATAAATGAGACTCTCGACGGTACGGCTCATTATGTGTACGACCGTCACTCACGCCGTCAGAAAAGAGAAAAGGGTGAGATAGGACTTCACGCTATCAGAGGAGGCACTATCGTGGGTGAGCATGACATTATATTCGCCGGTCACGATGAGGTGATAACGCTTTCACATTCAGCCGCATCAAAATCTGTATTTGCCGAGGGATCAATAAATGCTGCGATATTCCTAAAGGATCAGAAGCCCGGTCTTTATGACATGAGCTGTCTTGTTTGAGGTGATCATCATGGACGATATTGAAAAAGTCAGGGAGATCTTCAAAAATGACCGCTATGCAGCAGATACCGGAGCATTCATCGAAGAAATAGGAGATCATTATGCAAAATGCAGTCTCGTGCTGAACGAACATCATAAAAACGCTGCCGGAGGTATAATGGGCGGAGTGTATTTCACTCTTGCGGATCTTGCATTCGCTGTAGCAGCTAACCGGCAGAAAATGGGAACAGTTTCGATCAATTCGGATATCTCATTTCTCGGAGTTCCCAAAAGCGGAAAGATTTTTGCTGAAACTACACTCATCAAGGACGGCAGAACAGTATGCTGCTATAATGTGAGCGTGACTGACAGCGTGGGAACACCTCTTGCGGCGGTAAAGATCGTCGGCTATCATAAGTAAAAGCAGGGAAGACTCCTCTTCCCTGCTTTTTATCATTATGCCTTGCCAACACTGCCAAAGAGCTCCATTTTCTCCTTGACCTTTGCCTTGATAGCCTCAGCTCCGGGAGCAAGGAGCTTACGGGGATCAAATCCCTTGCCCTGCTTATCCTTGCCGGCTTCGATGTATCCTCTTGTAGCATCGGCAAATACAAGCTGACACTCAGTGTTTACATTGATCTTTGCAACACCCAGTGAGATCGCCTTGACGATCATATCATCCGGTATGCCTGTGCCGCCGTGAAGTACAAGAGGCATATCGCCGACAGTCTTGTTGATAGCCTCAAGCGTCTCAAAGCTGAGTCCCTCCCAGTTATCAGGATATACACCATGGATATTTCCGATACCTGCTGCAAGGAAGTCAACGCCGAGGTCAGCGATCATCTTGCACTCAGCAGGATCTGCACATTCGCCCTTGCCGATAACGCCGTCTTCTTCGCCGCCGATAGCTCCTACCTCAGCCTCTATTGAAAGTCCGAGACCGTGAGCAACGTTAACAAGCTCAGTTGTTTTCGCAACATTCTCGTCGATCGGGAAATGAGAACCGTCAAACATAATAGATGTGAATCCTGCTTTAATGCACTTATAGCAGCCCTCATACGAGCCGTGGTCAAGGTGAAGCGCAACGGGAACGGTTATTCCGAGAGACTCGTCCATAGCCTTTACCATAGCAGCAACTGTACCGAAGCCTGTCATGTACTTGCCTGCGCCCTCGGATACACCGAGAATTACGGGAGAGTTAAGCTCCTGAGCTGTGAGCAGGATAGACTTTGTCCATTCAAGATTGTTGATGTTGAACTGACCTACTGCGTACTTTCCGTCTCTTGCCTTACGGAGCATTTCTGTAGCTGAAACTAACATATTGGAATTCCTCCTGATTTTTTATTGAGAGCCGTCTCCGATCCCGAAGAGGCTCAGAGGGCAACTATGCACCTCATCATTTATATTTTACCATATTATGAAAGATTTTGCAATAGGGAAGCAAAAATTTTCTATCTGTGCGGTTGAAAAATCAAGCGGAAACAGGAGAAGAATTTAAGAACATAACTTGAATTTGAGAAATGGCACCGCTGCCGGAATTTTTCAGGTGAAACGCATTTCTTAAGGCATAACAAGGAATACATACCCGATTTTTCTCAAAAATGCACATAATTCCGGTATTCTGTTCTGTTCCTGCAAAGCCATTGACTTCATCACGATTTTATGATACAATATGAATATATCCATATGAATGCAACATATCCAAACCGGAGGTTTTAGTATGCTTTTAGCAATTGATATCGGAAATACCAATATCGTTTTCGGCTGTGTTGATGAAAGCGGGAGTGTTATTCTCTTTGAGCGTATCTCAACAAATCATAATGCCACTTCAGCCGAATACGCCGCACTCATCAAAAATATCCTTGAAATGAACGGATTTGATCCCAAGGATATAAATGATTCAATAATGTCATCGGTAGTGCCATCCGTGACGAATACTGTTAAAGAGGCAGTCAAAAAGCTCTTCCATACCGATGTTATGATAGCCGGTCCCGGAGTTAAAACAGGGCTGAATATACTTATCGACAATCCTGCACAGCTTGGCAGCGATCAGGCTGTTGATGCTGTTGCTGCCATTAACGAGTACCCCGTTCCTCTTATTATCATTGATATGGGAACAGCTACGACGGTTTCGGTAGTAAACAAAAACAACGGATACATCGGCGGTCTGATTATGACGGGAATGGGTGTTGCTGCCGATGCTCTGATTGCAAGGACAGCTCAGCTTCCAAAAATAAATTTTGAAGCTCCGGCAAAAATAATCGGCACAAATACCATAGACTGCCTTAAAAGCGGTATGCTTTACTCAAACGCCTGCGCTCTCGATGGAATAATCGACCGCATAGAAGAGGAACTGGGCGAAAAGTGTACTGTTGTCGCTACAGGAGGACTCTCCGAGTTGGTGATACCGCTCTGCCGCAGAGAGATCCATATTGACGGAAGTCTGCTTATAAAGGGACTTTCAATTATCTACAACAAGAACAAAAAGCAGCAGTAATGCGCAGTCTGTTTTTGCAAATATTCGATATAGATCGTATAATCCGTGATATTATGCAGAAAATATAACAAAGCTCCCGTTGCTCATGGCGAAAGGAAGCACAATGGAGGATACATCATGCTGAAAGGAAAAACCGTGCTGTTGGGAGTTACCGGCTCTATAGCAGTTTACAAAATATGCAACCTTGCAAGAATGCTCACAAAAATGGGCTGCGAGGTACACGTTGCAATGACACCGAATTCCCTGAATTTCGTACATCCGCTCACATTTGAGACGCTCACAAAGAATAAGTGTCTCATAGATACCTTTGACCGCAATTTTGAGTACAGTGTGGAACACGTCTCTATCGCAAAAAAAGCCGATGTGGTGATGATAGCTCCTGCCACGGCAAACGTCATCGGAAAAATAGCAGGAGGCATTGCTGATGATATGCTGACTACCACGGTCATGGCTTGTACCTGTCCCCGGATCATAGCTCCGGCGATGAATCACAATATGCTTCACGATCCGATAGTTCAGGAAAATATTGAAAAACTGCGCCGACACGGCTACATCATTGCAGAGCCTGTTAACGGTATGCTTGCTAACGGCGATATCGGAGACGGCAAACTTCCGGACGAAGAGACACTCTTAGAGTATATCCTGCGTGAGGCAGCCTTTGAAAAAGACCTTGCCGGAGAAAAAATTCTTGTCACAGCCGGAGCTACCATGGAGAGCATTGATCCTGTGCGTTTCATAACAAATCATTCCGGCGGAAAAATGGGAGTTGCTCTTGCAAGAGCCGCAATGCTCAGAGGAGCTGAGGTCACTCTCGTTGCTGCCCATATGGAGATTGAACCTCCCATGTTCACTGAGGTGGTCAATGTGAAGTCCGCTGCTGATATGTTCGATGCAGTCAGAGAGCGTCTGGAGAACTGTGATATTATAATAAAAGCAGCAGCAGTAGCAGACTATACTCCGGCAACTACCTCCGACAGCAAGATAAAAAAATCAGTCGGCGGGCTTACTATTGAATTGAAACGTACAACAGATATTCTTAAATATATCGGCGAACACAAGCGTGACGGTCAGATCGTCTGCGGTTTCTCCATGGAAACCGAAAATTTAGAGGAAAACTCCCGTAAGAAACTTTTCTCAAAGAATGCCGATATGATCTGTGCGAACTCACTTCGTACTGCCGGGGCAGGTTTTGGAACAGATACCAACGTCATAACCCTGATAACTCCGGAGGAGACCGTTCAGCTCGGAATGATGTCAAAATTTGATGCAGCGAACATCATACTCTCGAAGATCATCGAATTGAAAAAGAGGTAAGATCATGAAGACAGCATTTTTTGATGTAAAGCCGTATGATATCCCATCATTCGAGAAATACGGAAATCAGCACGGGATAACGTTCAAGTTTTATGAAACAAAGCTTGATGAAGATACCGTATATCTTGCAAGAGAATGTGACGGTGTGTGTGTATTTGTCAATGATACGGTGGATAAAGCTGTTATCGACCGCCTTTGTGAGCTTGGCGTAGGAGTGATAGCTCTCAGATGTTCCGGCTACAACAATGTCGATATCGAATATGCCCGAGGAAAACTTACAGTTGTCAGAGTTCCGGCGTACTCACCATATGCAGTCGCAGAGCACGCAATGGCTTTGCTTTTAACGTCTGTACGGCGTGTTCACAAGGCATATATCAGGACACGTGACTTCAATTTCTCTCTTAACGGGCTGACCGGATTTGACCTTCACGGCAAGACAGCAGGAATAGTCGGTACGGGCAAGATCGGCAGAGTCTTTGCAGACATATGCAAGGGCTTCGGAATGAATGTTATCGGCTATGATAAATTTCCGGCTGAAAACAGCGGTATTGAGTATGTCTCTCTTGATGAGCTTTATCAGCGGAGCGATATCATTTCATTCCACTGTCCGCTTACTGAGGAGACATATCACATGATAAGTGCTGAGTCTGTCGAACGGCTGAAAAAAGGTGTTGTCATTATAAACACCTCACGTGGAGCGCTTATTGATGCTGAGGCGCTTTTAGAGGGCATAAAATCACGCAAAATAGGTGCAGCCTGCCTTGATGTATATGAGGAGGAGGCAGATGTTTTCTTCAATGATTTCTCCGGTCACATTATTGATGACGATATACTTGCAAGGCTGATATCCATGCCGAACGTTATCGTCACCTCACATCAGGCGTTTCTCACCGAGGAGGCTCTGAACAACATTGCAGAGACGACAGTGAAAAATCTTACAGCTTTTTCCAAAGGTGAAAAAAGCGGAAATGAGCTTTAACAGCAAATCAAAAATTGGCAGCTTGACAGGAATGAACGATCAAAATTTAAGAAACAAATTTTACAAAGCAATGATAGACTGCGGAATTTCAAGCGGTCACAAAAAGTGCAACCCGTACATTCTCGATGATAGCACGCTCACGCCACATAGTACGAGACACTCATTTGCATCGCTGTCCGTCGCCGCAGGAATGAGAGCCAAGGCTCTGCAAAAGATAATCGGTCACGCAAACTATAACACCACTGCTGAGGTCTATATTCACCGGAATGTAGACAAGCTCAAAGAGGAAATGTCAAAGCTGAAGCGCTGATTTTTTATGCTCAGAATTACGCACAATCCACAGATGTGAATTGACAAGCAAAGTAGAAAAAATGTAAAAAACCGATAAAAGGTGATAAAAAGCTTGAAAAAGCTGAAAATCGCCGAAAAACAGGCGATAATCAAGTGTGAAAAAGTGAGAAAACAAATAATTAAATAAATTAAGCTGTCAAAAGAAAAGCGTAGAATTTATGGAAATTTCCGTAAACTCTACGCTTATTTGTTTTTGGTGTTTAGAACCGTTTAGAAAGTGTTTAGACGTTTAGAAAACAGGTATTAAACGGCTATTTTATGGGATTTAACTATAGACCTGTTCTAAAACCTTGAAAAGAGCGAACAAAAGTGGTAAAATAGAATCAGGTAATGGAAAAATGGACAACGAAAAAAGGATAAAAGAGTTGAAAGAAAAAGATTATCAGAAATATTTCGGAGTTACCAAAGCAACATTTGATAAAATGCCAGAAATTTTGGAAAGAGAGTATACAAATAAACATAAAAATGGATGCAGACCATCTATATTGAGTGTATTGGACAAGCTTGTAATCATGCTGCAATATTATCGTGAATATCGTACAATGGATAACATAGCCTTTGATTACGGAACGAATAAAAGCACTGTTTATTATGCCATAAAATGGGCAGAAGAGACACTGATAAAAGATAAGGCATTTCATCTGCCATCAAGAAAGAAGATGTTAGAAGATACATCCATAGAGGTAATTGCTGTAGATGCAACAGAATGCGAAATTGAACGTCTCAAAAAAAACAAAATCAGTATTATTCCGGAAAGAAAAAGAAACACACGTTAAAAATTCAGATCGTCGCTGATGAAAAGACTCAGGATATTCTCAGAATATCGGTTTCAAGCGGAAAAACACATGATTTTAAGCTTTTTAAGAACAGCAGACTTTTTGTGTCGGAAGGAACTCTTATCATCGCAGATAAGGGATATACCGGCATTTTTAATGTTCATTTTAATAGTCTTATTCCAATAAAAGCTACAAAAAATCATAAGTTGACCGACGTGGAACGTTCCTTTAATTTGTCTCTTGCAAAACATAGAATTTTTATAGAACACATTAATCGCTATATCAAACGCTTTAAAATTCTTTCCTATCGTTATAGAAATAAACGCAGAAGATTCGCTCTCAGGGTTTCTCTTATTTGCTCTATTTATAATTTTCAGCATACACTTTGAGGTTTTAGAATAGGTCTATTGATCTCACCGTTGACTTCGCCCACCTTGTAGGCAAGGTACGCAACACTCGACACTGCACCGATTCCGACAACAGTCTTAAAAATTTTAGAAATGTTCATATATTAGATCTTCACTTTCTTTGATTGTCTGATTCCCAGACATGGTTAGTTATTTTTTCTTTTCCGACAGATATGCAGGAATCGCAAGAATCCCCATGATCAGCAGAATCACCGGAAAATGTTTCAGTATCGCAAGATAATTTATCATGCTGTTTTTCTCCTATCTTTCATTTTTCAATCCTTTCAATATGTGGGCGATCACGTCCACCGTCCAACCATTGCCAATGCACTTGTAACGTTGGGTATTACTTATTCCTGCCGTGTAATTATCAGGTAATGTCTGCAAACGCTCCGCTTCAAC
>CANQJO010000013.1 GCA_947624255.1 uncultured Ruminococcus sp. | reverse complement strand
CGGCTGTATGTGAAGTGGAACGGCAGGCTTACACCTGTGCTCCAATTCTCGTCTAAATGCAATGAAAATGTAAAACAACTGATCGCATCAGGGTATACACCGTATGATGCAGTGATACGTTTTATTTGTGCATGGAAAGGCAAGGAAGATTTAACCGAATCAGCAATCATTCTGGCTGATATTTATTTCACAGGCATCTGATGCAGCTTGTCCCGGCAAAAAGCTGCGATGCGAAATATGCGAAACGGGATCTGTCCGTATTTCCGTGCATTCCGCAGCAAAGTGATATACGGATGAAACTTCTTCCTGTCAAACGGGATCCATGCAGATATAACGTTGTGTGTAAAGTGTGTAACCGTGTAGATCTGCAACAACACACTACTTATTCAATATAAAGTCCTCCGTTTAGTATCATGCGTGTGACGACCTGTTCCCTGCTCAGAAATGGTGCGGCGTGATTTGGTGCGCCGTCACGCTGCCGATATGATATATCATTCAAATATGATTGTGAAAATTGTGTGAAATATTATATAATTCGATTGACAAATTATTTTTTTGGTGTATAATATTATTAGTGAGGTGAAACGATGAAAAAGAGTGTTTACAGCCTTGTCCTTATGGATGACGTTATAAAAGCCGTTGATGAAAAGGCGTATCGTCTTGGGACAAGCCGTTCAAATCTGATAAATCAGATACTTGCCGCAGAGCTTTCATGCATAACTCCGGAAATGAGAATGCGTGATATCTTTGGATCGCTGACTGAGCATATCGGCAGGAGCTTTCAGATACAGCAGCAGCGTTCGGCATCGCTGATGACGATGCGGACGGCTCTCGAATACAAATATCGCCCCACGATAAGCTACCGTGTGGAGCTTGACCGCTCGCCCGATGTCTTTATCGGAACTCTCCGTGTCAGCGTCAGAACTATGAATGAAAAACTTATTGAGATGTTCGGAGCGTTCTTTCTGTACTGGTCGGCTATGGAATCGGAACGACTCGCCAAAATAATGCCCGATACTGAGCTGAGCGATATCACACCGATGACTTTCACCAGAAAGTTTCTGAATACCGGACTTGACGATGAAAATACCGCCTGTGCGATAAGCAGCTATCTTGACGCTCTCAACGGTGCGCTGAAAACTTATTTTGCAGATCCCGCCTGCCTTCAAGATCATTCACCGTGGCTGGAGGAACAATATAGATCAATGCTTGAAAAATATATAATATAGGAGGAAACGACCATGAATGCTGAAAAATTAACTCAGAAGTCGATCGAGGCTGTCAAAAAGGCACAGAGCATCGCTCTGATGCAGTCGAACTCCATTATCGAGCCGATACATCTTCTTGCAGGTCTCGTCACACAGGAAAACGGTCTTATACCGCAGCTCCTGAGCAGAATGAATATCGACACCCGTATGTTTGAAAATGAAACTGACAAAAAAATAGGAACTCTTCCAAAGGTAACAGGCAGCGGAAGGAGCAGTAATATCGGGCTTTCCTCCGATGCTGACCGCCTTCTTGGTTCGGCTGAGGAGATCGCCGGCAGCATGAAGGACGAGTTTGTCTCGGTAGAGCATATCATGCTTGCCCTCATCGACTGCCGAAGCAAAGAGGTAATGCAGGTCATGTCGTCATTCGGCATCGACCGTGAAAAATTCCTCGGCGCATTGATGGAGGTTCGGGGTAATTCTCACGTCACAAGCGAAAATCCGGAAGATACCTATGATGTGCTCGCAAAATACGGTCAGGAGCTTGTAGGTCTTGCACGTAAAAACAAGCTCGATCCCGTTATAGGTCGTGACAGCGAAATAAGAAACGTTATCCGCATACTTTCACGTAAAACAAAAAACAATCCCGTACTCATCGGTGAGCCGGGTGTCGGAAAAACTGCCATAGCCGAGGGTCTTGCTCTGAGAATAGTCAAAGGTGATGTGCCTGAGAGCCTGAAAGATCACAAAATATTTGCCCTTGATATGGGAGCGCTCATCGCAGGCGCAAAATATCGTGGTGAATTTGAAGAGCGTCTGAAAGCCGTTCTCAACGAGATAAAGTCAAGCTCCGGAAGAATACTTCTCTTTATTGACGAGCTTCATACCATTGTGGGTGCGGGAAAGACCGACGGTGCAATGGATGCCGGAAATCTGCTGAAGCCCATGCTTGCAAGAGGAGAGCTCCATTGTATCGGTGCGACAACTCTCAACGAGTACCGCAAATATATCGAGAAAGATCCTGCGCTTGAAAGACGTTTTCAGCCTGTCCTTGTGGGCGAACCGAGCGTTGAAGATACGATCTCAATTCTAAGGGGATTAAAGGAGCGCTACGAGGTATATCATGGCGTGAAGATACATGACAGTGCCATTGTCTCTGCGGCAACGCTTTCCGACCGCTATATCAGCGACCGTTTTCTGCCTGACAAGGCGATAGATCTGATAGATGAGGCTTGTGCGACTATCTGTACCGAGATCGGTTCAATGCCTACCGAAATGGACGTCATTTCACGAAAAATAATTCAGCTTGAAATTGAGGAGGCTGCTCTGAAAAAAGAAAGCGACAGCATTGCTCAGGCTAATCTTGATAATATCAAGCGTGAGCTTGCCGACCTGCGTGACAAGTTCAAGGAGATGAATGCTCAGCTTGAAAAGGAGAAGAACGACATCAATTCGATACAAAAGCTGCGTGAAGAGATAGAGGAGGTAAATGCTGCGATAGCAACCGCCGAACGTGAGTACGACCTCAATAAAGCTGCCGAGCTGAAATACGGCAGACTTCCTCAGCTTAAAAATAAACTCACTGAGCTGGAGAAGAATAACCTCAACGATGATACAAGGCTGCTCAGGAATGAAGTTACCGAAGACGAAATTGCTGAGATCGTATGCCGCTGGACGGGTATCCCCGTATCAAAACTCATGGAGGGCGAAAAGAAAAAGCTCCTCGGTATGGAGGAGCTGCTTCATAAGCGTGTTATCGGGCAGGACGAGGCTGTTCGGAAAGTGAGCGATGCCGTTATACGTTCACGTGCAGGTATACAGTCACCCGACAGACCTATAGGCTCGTTCCTTTTCCTCGGTCCTACGGGCGTGGGCAAAACCGAGCTTGCAAAGGCATTATCAGAAATTCTTTTCGATGACGAAAAAAGCATCGTACGTATCGACATGAGCGAATATATGGACAAGTTCAGTGTCAGCCGCCTGATCGGTGCGCCTCCCGGATACGTAGGCTACGAGGAGGGCGGTCAGCTCACGGAGGCTGTGCGCCGCAAGCCGTATTCCGTTGTATTGTTTGATGAGATCGAAAAGGCTGATCCGGAGGTCTTCAATATCCTGCTCCAGATACTTGATGACGGCAGAGTTACCGACTCTCAGGGACGGACGGTCGATTTCAAAAATACCGTCATTATACTGACCTCGAACATTGGTTCGCCGTATATCCTTGAGGGTATAGGCGAAGACGGAGAGATAACACAGTCCGCCAAGGACAAAGCCGAGGAGCTTCTCAGGAAGAATTTCCGTCCCGAATTCCTGAACCGTCTTGACGAGATCATTTTCTTCAAGCCGCTTACAGGCAGAGAGATATACTCGATCATTGATCTCATGCTCGGTGAGCTGAAAAAGCGATTGCAGGATATGCGCATTGAGATAACGTTCACTGACGAGGTGAAGAAATATATCGCTGAATGCGGATTTGATCCGACCTTTGGCGCACGTCCGCTGAGGAGATTTATTCAGCGCAATATTGAAACTCTTGCAGCGAAGACGATCATATCCGATACTCCTGCTCCGGGTGATACGATATCAATTTATCTTGAAGACGGCGAACCTCGTGCAGAAATAATAAGCTGCTCTTAACACGACTTCCCTACTGTATCGAGGAATTCTCTGTGTATGCGGAGATCATCCGTAAGCTCAGGGTGAAAGGCAAGCGCAGTAATGCTTTTGTAACGGACGGCAGTGATCCTGTCGTCCGTTATATTTAGTATCCTGACGTTATCCGAGCATACCCTTTCCACATACGGAGCACGAATAAACCGCATCGGAAAATCGCTTATGCTGCCGATATTCCCCACTGTCGAAAAGCTCCCGAGCTGTCTGCCGTATGCATTTCTGCACACACTGACAGGCAAAAGTCCGAAGCATGGCTCTTCTCCACCGCATATATGCTGAGCGAGGATTATCATTCCGGCACAGGTCGCAAGCACAGGCAAGCCGTTGGATATCATCTCACGGAGCGGCTGAAACAAGCCTGTTTCATTCAGAAGTCTGTGCTGCACTGTGCTTTCTCCTCCCGGAAGTATAAGACCGTCAATATTGTGTATATCTCCGGTATTGCGGATAAGCACAGGCTCTGCCCCAAGCTTTGAGATACATTCCGAATGTTCGGCAAATGCTCCCTGAACGGCAAGTATACCTATATTCATTATTTTCCCCTTTCAGCCATAAGCAGAGCGATCTCATCAGCATTTATGCCCACCATAGCCTTGCCGAGATTTTCCGATACCTCGGCAATAAGCGGATAATTCTGCCAATCTGCTGTCGCCCTTACTATTGCGGCTGCTCTTTTTTCCGGATCTCCTGAGCTGAATATTCCCGAACCGACAAATACTCCCTCTGCGCCGAGGCTCATCATAAGTGCGGCATCGGCAGGAGTTGCAATTCCGCCTGCCGCAAAATTAACAACAGGAAGTTTGCCGTTATCATGCACATATTTTACAAGATCGGTGGGAACACGCAGCTCCTTTGCTTCTTCATACAGCTCATCCTCACGCAGTGAAACGATGTGAGATATCTGCTTCTGCATAGTCCTCATGTGACGGACAGCCTGCACCACATCGCCTGTACCGGGTTCGCCCTTTGTCCTTATCATGGCAGCTCCCTCAGAGATACGGCGCAGAGCCTCTCCGATATCTTTTGCACCGCATACAAAAGGTACGCTGAACTGAGTTTTATCAACGTGATAAACATCATCGGCAGGAGAAAGGACTTCACTTTCATCAATATAATCGATCTCAATTGCTTCGAGTATGCGTGCCTCTATCGTATGTCCGATACGGCACTTAGCCATGACCGGAATGCTGACAGAATCCTGTATCTCTTTTATCATTGCAGGATCGCTCATTCTTGCGACACCGCCTGCTGCTCTTATATCGGCAGGTATCCTTTCAAGAGCCATAACAGCGCAAGCACCCGATGCCTCTGCGATGCGTGCCTGCTCGGGAGTTGTGACATCCATTATTACGCCGCCCTTTAACATCCGGGCAAGCTCTTTATTAAGCTCATAACGATTTTTTTCCATAGTGATCTCTCCTAAACCTTTTTTTCGGCTTGACATCAGCCGATATTTATAGTATACTTTGATTGTGACCTTACTGCAATATCCAATTCAAATATATCTGATAAGGTCAGAGGAGCTGATACTATGCTTATGTATGAAATAGACCGAAACGCATCTGAACCTGTTTATATCCAGATATATGATTTTATTAAGGAGGATATCGAAAGCGGCATTATAGAAAGCGGAAAAAAGCTGCCCTCAAAGCGCAGCCTTGCGGAAAATCTTGGTGTCAGCGTTATCACCGTGGAGAATGCCTACGCTCAGCTTATAGCTGAGGGATATATAAAGGCTCTCCCAAAAAAAGGCTATTATGCGGAGCGTCTGCCCGATATGCCCGTACAGAAAATAAAAAAGAATGAGATCTCCGCCGAGGAATATTCCTCCGGAAATAATAAATTATCGGAGCTTTTCCCGTTTACGGCATGGGCCAAGCTGATCCGTGAAGAACTGACCATGAAGCAGACCACTTTGATGAAAGATCCTCCTGCTGAGGGCGTTTACGAGCTGAGACAGGCTATCGCCGATCATCTCAGGAGTTTCAGAAATATGGAGGTCAAACCTGAGCAGATAATAATAGGCGCAGGAACAGAATATCTATACATACTTATTCGCATACTTCTCGGAGATCAGTCCGTGATCGCTGTTGAAGAACCGGGATACAGCAGGATCGCCGATATTTACGGAAGTCTCGGTATGCGCTGTGAATGGATCCCCGTACAGGACGACGGAATAGATGTAGATGCACTGAAAAATTCAAACGCCGATGTAGTACATATTTCGCCGTCACACCATTTTCCCACGGGAGTTGTGACATCTGTAGGAAAAAGATACTCCCTGCTCGGCTGGGCTGCCGAGGGGAGATATATCATCGAGGACGATTACGACAGCGAATTTCGTCTGTCCTGCCGTCCGATACCGCCCATGTTCAGCATAGATGTGACTGACAGGGTGATATATATGAATACATTCAGCAAAAGCCTGACACCGACCATGAGAATAAGCTATATGATACTTCCGCCGCCGCTTCTGAGCCGTTTCAGAGAGCGAATGAAAAGCTTCTCCTGCCCTGTTTCTACATTTGAACAGCATACACTTGCACACTTCATTGAGGGCGGAGGTTTCGAGCGCCATATCCGCCGGCTGCGCCGTTACTGCAAAAGCAGGAGAGACTACCTCATGAAACTCGTTTCTGAGAATGAGCTGTTCAGAAATGCCGATGTTTCGGGCAGCAGCGCAGGTATGCACTGTATAGTCAGATTCGATACCGACCTTACAGATGATGAACTGCTCACACAAGTGAGAAATATGGAGCTTAAGGCTGATCTGCTAAAGGATCATTACCATTTCAGACCTGAGCACGATCTCCACACGCTTGTTGTGTATTATTGACCGTTCAGGGAGCTGAGCTTTCACGGCGAAGTCTTCCGCTCCACAGTGAGCAAAGCTCTGCGGCACTCTCTGTGGAGTGCGCTTGTGCAAGGAGAGTCAGTCGGTTTCTGCCGCTCCTTGTTATCATGATACGTCCCCTTTCATCGGAGATGGTTTTCTCAACGGGAGCGTCATCGGGCAGGGCTGCCGGTATTTCACGCTTTACCGTGGCAAATTCGGGAAGCTCTCTTATCGTCTGCAAAAAATCCACACGGTCGGCGGCAAGATGTGTACACATGAACAGCGGATCAAGCAAAAAACGCTGTTTTACAGCCTCATTTGGGATTTTCCCCTCCGGTGAGAATCTCACAAGCTTTATAGAGCCCTCATCGTTGAGAAAATCAGCAGCGAAGTGAAAGCTCTCCGGCAGATAGACGATCTCTCCACGGCGTGCAAGGCGTGCGGCATAGGCAAGCATAAGCTTTTCATGGGAGATAAATCCCACATCGGCGGAATAGGCGTTCACACGCTGCCCGTCGTCCGATACCTGAAAAACGAGCGAGTTGTCATCGCCCGTGAAAAATTCCAGCCACAGCGAGCGTACCGAGCGGCTGCCGCAGCTTACGCCGGCAGGCACAGAGGCACTCACGGTCATTGAATCTGCAATATTATTTGCGTAAATACTGCGGAATGATGTTACCTGCGTGATCTTTCCGCATCTGTCGGCTGCCTTTGCAGGCTCGCCGTTCATAAGCTGCGAGAGCCTGAGCGAATTCAAGGGAAATCCGTTTTCACCGAATATCATTATCCTGAGACATTCATCACCGCAGACATATATCCCACAGTCGGCAGATAAGAGAGGATAGCTGAACCGGAATGACGGAAGATCGGTATTCTCACAGACGAATACATCACGTCCGCATTCAGAGATGCCGCTGCAAACGGCATACAGGATATAATTGCGCCTGAATCCGTCACAGCCTATGCTGAATCGCTTGAAACGGCGTGCGATAAGTCTGCCGAAGCCTGCGGCGACAGAGGTATCTGCACCTGCTCCCGGAAGTGCCTCACAATATCCGTCACGGAAACTGAAAAATTTATTTTCACCAACATAGCCCATAATATTACTCCCTCCGGACAGAATAGCATCTGCCCATTCGGTAATATTATTGACAGAAAAAGGAAAACTATACTTTTTTTATCCTGTTTATCAGAAGGAGAAGTCCGAGCAGATTTGGAAACGCCATAAGACCGTTGAAAATATCTGACAGCGCCCATACTGTCCTCAGAGTGAGTATCGCTCCGAGAGAAGATACGGCAGCATATATAACGGGCAGTGCCTTGCTGCTGCGGTGTCCAGAAAGATAGGAGTACGCCGTTTCTCCGCAGTAATACCAGCCGATTATGGTGCAGAATGCAAATACCGCAGTTTCAGCCGATAAAAATAAGGGAGCAAGTCTGCCGAATACACCTGAGAACGCAGTATTCAGCGAAAGATCGGGAGCGGCGCAGAGTATTGCAAATGCAGTGAGGGAACAGCATATCATTGTGTCAAAGAAGACCTCGAACATACTCCACAGACCCTGTAAATGCGGAGAGGAGCTTTCCGCTGCACTGTGAAGTATGGGAGAGCTGCCGAGACCTGCTTCATTTGAAAAGATACCTCGCCTTATGCCTACCGAGACAGCCTGAGAGACAGCATATCCCGAAAATCCGCCTACAGTCTGTCTGATGCTGAATGCTCCGCAGATGACCGACCGTAAGGCATCGGGTATCCTGTGATGAAACTTTATCATGACTGCTATGCACGCAGCAGCATAGATGACAGATGCGGCAGGAAGAAGCGCCTGTGCAGCCGAGCCGATGCGATCCGCACCGCCGCTTATCACGAGAAAAATAAGAATGAAGACAACTCCGGCGGCAATATACTTGTTTATGTGAAAGGCAGCTCCGAGATTTTCGGTAAAGGAGTTCACCTGCACCATACCTCCCATTCCGAAAGCGGCAAATACACACATGAGAGCGAATATCCCGGCAAGGAAAGGACATTTCAAACCCTTGCTGATATATGCCATCGGACCTCTTGCGGATCTGTCACTGTAAATGACGGAGAGACTGTTTTCGGCATATACGACAGCCATTCCGAGGAACGCCGAGATCCACATCCAGAATACAGCTCCCGGACCTCCGACAGCAAGAGCAGCCGCAACTCCCGTGATATTGCCTGTTCCCATTGCAGTGCCGAGGGACATACAGACTGTCTTGAACTGAGAAAGTCCGCTGCCGGCAGGTCTTTTTTTCTGAGCCTTTACGAGCGCAGGGAGCATTTTAAGCTGGATATATCCGAATTTAACGGTACACAGCACTCCCGTGAAAAGCAGGAGAAAAATTAGTCCGCTGCCCCATACAAGAGAGCTGATGCGGCTGAGAATATCATACATAACGAGCCTCCGAAAATCAAGGGTGTACTTTAAAGAATATTTGTGGTATAATAAAAATAGAACTGCGGAGCATTGCTCCGAAAAGGAGGCAGGCATGAGACATTACAAGCCCGATAAGAATTGCATTACAACACTGAGGATAGTCGTAGCATTTTTAACGCTTTTATTGATAGCGATCATCAGATATTTTATTCCTGCTTATATTATCCGCCTTACAGCATCTGTATCTGTTGTAGGAATCTCGCTTTTAGTGATGCTTGTATATCTGCCGCTGTATTTTTCCACGTTCAGCTATACCGTGACCGATAAGGACATCATTCGCAGCAGCGGTGTCTTCATAAAACATCATCAATCGGCGCATTTCTCTGCCATACAGTACAGTACGGTCATAAGCACGCCGTTTTCCTCATACACGGGATTGAATTTCCTCATACTTTTTCTGTACGGCGGTCAGATACGCTTACCCTTTCTCAGCCGCAGTGATCTCAATGAGATACTTGAGCTTTCAGGCTGCAAGGCAAGAGAGGAGGTCTGAATGTATCACGAGCACCCTATCCGCATACTGCGGTATTCGGCAAAAAATATATGGCTGCTGATATTTCCGCTTCTGAGAGGTGTCAGCACGCTGCGTTTCGATAAGGACCGGTTTTACAGTTGGGTAAAAGGTGCATGGTTCGATATTCTGATACTGGGACTTATCATGCTTTTCGGACTTGTCAGGTGGTATTCTTCACGGATAGATATTTCCGCTGCGGCAATAACTCACAATGACGGCGTTATATTCCGCCTCAGAACGACTATCCCCTATTCGAGCGTGAGCCTTATCACGGTGGAAAGACCTTTTTATCTTGTGCCGTTCAGAGCAGTGATGCTGCGGTGTGATACAAGTGCGGGACTTTTCAACTCGCCCGATATGAAACTCATGGTCAGCGAAAAGGTCATCAGGGAGCTGAAAAGAAGTATTCCTGATGTAAGAGAGAAAGGCAGCTCGGACGATATCCCGAGACCGACAGCTCTCTCGATATTGCTGTTTTCGGTATTTTTCTCAAGCGGCTTTTCGGGTGTTGTATATATTGCGACTTTTTTCTTCAAGGGCGGAGACATCGCTCATGATATGATCACCGCCTCACTCAGCCGCATCACAATGGAGACTGAAAAGCTCACCGGTAAGCTGCTTCTCAGAATACCGGAGGCTGCAATAATGATAGGTTCTCTTTTTATAGCGGCGTGGCTGCTTTCGTTCACGATAAATGTCCTGAGATACTACGGATTTGCGCTTACTCTTGACGAGAACTGTATGAAAGTCTCATACGGAACGCTCACACGCAAGGAGTACCGTATAATGTCAGAGCAGATAAATTATACCGATCTGCGGCAGAATCTCATCATGAAGATATTCAGTGCCGTTGCGGTACACATAAGCTGTGCAGGCTACGGCTACGGAAAGCGCAGTCT
The DNA here is from genome assembly GCA_947624255.1 of uncultured Ruminococcus sp. Taxonomy (GTDB): domain Bacteria; phylum Bacillota; class Clostridia; order Oscillospirales; family Ruminococcaceae; genus Ruminococcus. The sequence continues at coordinate 38,465 of CANQJO010000013.1, read as the reverse complement.
TCCGGTGCTTCTTCCTGTGCGTAAGGAAAAAAACATGGGCAGAGAGCTTGAAGCCATAGGGATATTACACGGCATAAAAAACGAATTCAAACCAAAGCGCACCGGATTCTGGCAATATATATGGCTGCCGGTGATACTTTCAGCCGCATCATTTCCGGTTCATTTTATTGCAGCCGATATCGTGCCGGCGCTTAGTGATCTGACACTTTTTGCAGCCATAATGCTCGAAGTGCCGTCAATATGGTTCATAGCGGTGAAGTTTGCGGCATTCCTCACAAGCGGCATTTCGTTATACGATGACAAAATTATGATACGGTGCAGCAGATGGACGACATTCCACACGGTGATAGCCGACAGGAGCAGGCTTGTAAAGCTCACGCTCCGGCAGACGATCTTTCAGAAGATGATCGGCAAAAAATGCAGCGTTATCCTGTATTTCGAGGGCGAGGAGCATAAAAGCTATCGTGTCAAGGGAATAGACATAAAAAAAGCCATGGAGATCTCAGAGCTTTTAGATCATCACATGGAGAGCGTACCGATATAAAACAGATCCCCTCATTGCATAATGAGGGGACTTTTCTTATTCAAAAGAATCCAGATCAAGACCTGAAATAACATCCTTTAAGGCGGCAAGTTCATCTGCGGTGAGTGTAACTCCCTTGCCCATTCTTGAATGATCGGGTGACCATTCACGGATATCGTATTTTGGTTCGTGACCGTTCCAGCTGATGAGATTAAGCTCCTTTGTCCAGCCCTTAGCGTTTTCGGAGAGCACTCCGAGTTTTTCTGTGATCTCGTATTTGATCTCTGCCATGGTAAACTCCTTTCAGAAAAGGTTCTGAGCGATATTTCAAATTTTACAACAGATATCGGGAGACTCCCGGATCTGTTATGCGACATAGTACATTATATCACAAAAAAAAGTGAATGTCCATACCCCTCAGAATTTTTTTCCGAGATCATATACATACATAAAGGTAGCTCAGTGCTTTTGAGTATATCAGCCTCGGAGGAATTCTTTCCGAAATGAGTGACTCTGCAAAGTCAACGGCATCTTCAAGATTATGCGAAAAATCAGCGATCGTCTCTATTTCTCCGGTGCGGGAGTCCTCAGCCTCCACGCCGTATGTAGATATTTCCTCTCCGAACATTGACATTCTTCCGGCGGTAACTCTGTACATTACCTTATTGTCGCCGAAAATTTCAAGATAGACCGTGCGGTCACGGACGGTTCTTTTATATCTGCGCCTTATCCCGAACATAGCCGGATCTCCTTTCTGCTTTGTAGATGTTATAACGTTATGGTAAACGAAAAAATTATTTGACGTTTACCATTATTATAGCATTAGTCCGGTCAAAAGTGAACAGGTAATTTTTTGGAGGTTATAATTTTTTGAGTCGGATATTGTCGAAGCGTTGCAGCCTGCGGCTCATGCTATTCAAGATCGTTGATCTCCATGAATATCCGCTGCATACGAAGATCGGTCTCAGCGATCTGTTCGGCGCACTCACGAAGCTCCTGCGAAATGGCAGGCGTGATAGACGCCGACGGCTTGTATCTCAGCTGATGTTCAAGGCTTGCCCAGAAATCCATAGCAATGGTGCGTATCTGTATCTCCACCGGAGCGTATTTTTTCTGTGCAGAAAGGTAGACCGGAACGTTCACGACCAGATGATAGCTCCTGTAGCCGCTCGGCTTTGGATTTTTTATATAGTCCTTCTGCTTTATCACGGTGAAGTCATCACGGCGGCACAGCATCTCAACGATCGCATAGATATCGCTGATATAGCAGCAGGTCACACGTATGCCGGCTATGTCAAGAAGGTTTTTCTGTGCCGATCCCGTAGTGATAGGAAGTCCCTTTTTCCGGAGCTTTTCTATTATCGACTGCGGAGATTTAAGGCGGCTTTCAATATTGTGTATGGGATCACGCTGAAACTTTACGCTAAATTCATTGTCAAGAATATTCAGATACGTCTTTACCACCTCAATGGCAGAGTCATAGAGATGCTGTAGCTGCAAAAAATCATAGAATACCTGTGCAAACTTTTCACGCAGCGATTTATTTGCAGGCTCTGCAAGAACAGGAAGATTGTCGATAGCTTCCATATAGAATTCTTTTTCGTTCATTATGAGTTTCCTTTCTCTTATGCTAATTTCACTCTAAGACCCGAGAACCTTTGCGAAGATCCCGCACCTTTTCCTTGTAAAATGCACAGTCTGTTCGCAAATTCTGCACGGCTTTCAGAATGAAACCGGTATTACTTAAACGGCTCTGCTGCTGAAATAACTGCTGCGGCAAGATCTCCCTTTTTAGCGTTATCACAGGCTTTTTTCAGAGTGCTCTCATAACCGCCGGGGAGGCCGCTCTCAGGATACACAAGGACAGTGCTGCTGTCTGTATCAAGCATTATCATGAAACCTTTTTCGTCCTTATAGCGGCGTTCATAGTAGGTCTTCAAGATCTCGGCATTTGGAGTGTCGGTGGTATTGCTCGTGACGAGAACGGATACTCCGGCACTTTTCTCCTTGAGAGAATTCTCAATAGCGGCAGCCTGATCTACGGGAAAGACGCCCGAATTATCGAAAAAGTGAACGGGGCATTTCTCACCAAGCTGTAAAAGTCTCATAATTGCAGTTTTATAGTCGCCGGAAACGATCTCCTTAGTCGCCTGATAGAAAGCCGTACTGCGGTCGTCATCTGAGATATAAGTCTCGCATCTGCCCGATCTGAAAAGTATATCCCGATCTGTGTCATTGTTTATGAGAAGCAGCAGACCGCTGCCCTTGTCGTCATATATTTTTTTATATGAATCTGCCGCATACTCCTCCGGAGTGCTGCCGTTGAGATCGTCCACCGTGACCACAGCGGTGTTGATGAGGTAGTTCTCATAGAGAAATTCAGCATAGTCATTACACTCCGATATCGTATCGGTCGGCAGGATATTTGCGTTATCGTAGATATATGTACCCTCGGCAGGCTTTAGCTCTCTGTCTATGGGAAGGCTCTCGGAGATAGTAGTTGTTACCGGTGCAGTGGTGGTCTGCGTTGTTTCAGCCTCGGTCGATGATGTCGTGGTATTGCTGCTGCTTTTGCCGGCTTTTTTTACGGAGCTGCATCCGCACAGGAGCATTCCGGAAAGTAAAAGCATCGCAGATGTTCTGAAAAAATTCAAAAAAATCATTCCTTATACTTGTATTCTATATTTTATTGTAGTATAATTTAAAAGAAAAATCAAGTCTGTCGGCAGACTTTTATAATTTTTTCACTTAATTCTCACAAAGGAGCGCATTATGGATTACTGCATCAAAGGAAAAGACATTATGGTTTCTGAGCAGGATCTCGATCTTGATGATACACTCGACTGCGGACAGGCTTTTCGCTGGAGGAGGATCCCGTCAGACTATATGTCTACATATCAGGGGAGCTTTCTTAATGACAGGCTGACGGTTTCACAGAAAAGCAGGGGAGTTTTCATATTTCACGATACGACCGAGGAAAAATTCCTCAGCAAATGGATAAGATATTTCGATTTTGAAACAGACTACTCGGAGCTGAAAAAAATGTTTTCGCAGGACGAAACGCTCTCAAAAGCCTGTGCTTTTGCCGGAGGGATACGTCTGCTCAGGCAGGATAGCTGGGAATGCCTGATCTCGTTCATTATCTCGCAGAATAATAATATTCCCCGTATAAAGGGCATAATCGACCGCCTGTGCCGGCAATATCATGAGAGCTTTCCCACGCCGCAGGAGCTTGCCCGGGAGACTCCCGACAGCCTTTCATATCTGCGCAGCGGATTCAGGGCAAAATATATTGCTGATGCGGCAGAAAAAGTCTCAGCCGGTGCGGTCGATCTGAAAACGATCGCAGAGCTTCCGATCAATGAGGCACGTGCCGCTCTAAGGCAGATCACGGGAGTAGGTCCGAAAGTCGCAGAGTGCGTGCTGCTGTTCGGAATGTACCGCACAGAGGCTTTTCCTGTGGACGTGTGGATAAGGAAAGTCCTTCAGCAGTATTATCCGCAGGGATTTCCGGCATTTGCCGCCGAAAAGGGGGGCATCGCACAGCAATATCTGTTCCACTACATAAGAAATCTGAATAAAACTCCGAAATAAGCCGATAATCCCTGTGAGGAAAAAATTCCCGCAGAAAGGAAATGCTTATGATACGAGGAGTCAGCAAAAGGATAATAGAGGTCAACGATCCGGACAGCATTTATTTTGAAAGGGCAGTTTTTTATCTGAGACCGAATGTCCGTGAAATATCAGAGGAGATATCTGCAATGGAGATCTCACGGTATATCTCATGTATGGGAATAGATCGGCGCAGGCAAAGACGCTCGCTGAATATCGGCAGATGTATCATTACGGGACTTTTTATTATCGCAGTAACTGCCGTAATTTTTACACTGACACATCAATACTGATCTCACTCTAAAACCCGGGGATCTTTGCGAAGATCCCGCACGGTCCTTAGAATGAAATAAGTATAAGGAGGAGCTATGGAACAGAACAGATCGTTATTCGACAGCTCCCGGCGGATAGCCGTCACTCCGGGGGAGACTGCAAAAAAAACCTTTTTCTGTGTCCGGGAGGCAGGATATGCTCTGCCGGGCGACAATGCCATGTCTGATGAAAACGGCGGTGCTTACCTTATCGCAGCGGTGGTGAGCGGTCACGGAGAGCTTTCCGTGAACGATGAAATATTTAACCTGTCGGCAGGCGAATGCTTTTTTATCGGCAGGGGCATTCCGTACTCATACAAAAGCACTGATAATTCCTGTGAGCTGCTGTGGGTATTTTTCGAGGGAGCTGTCTCACAGCAGTATTATGAATATTTTTCCTCGCAGTCGAAAAGCATCTTCATACCGGAATTCTTTGACAGAGCGGTGTCACTGCTCACACGCATAATAAGCGTAAATGACGGCAGTAACGCCAATGCTGAGATCATTTCCTCAAAACTTATCGTTGATCTGCTCACACTTGCACTGACCGTAGATAATTCGCAGCAGTACGGCTCTGCCCTGCGCCGGAAGCTTGCCGCTGTTTATAATTATATTGAGGATAATTTCAATAAAGACCTTACTCTTGAAAAGCTCTCATCCGAATTCTACATAAGCAGATTTTATCTTTCAAGAGAGTATAAGCGGCTTTTCGGAATGTCGATCATTCAGCATATAATTGCCGCAAGAATAAACTACGGTAAGAGACTGCTCCGCTTTACGGACAGATCTGTAGAGGAGATCGCACATCTGTGCGGCTTTAACGATCAGAGTTATTTTGCCCGACAGTTCAAAAGATCGGAAGGGCTCACCTGCATCTCTTACCGAAAGAGCTTTAGAGAATGAAAAAACGGCATCGGAGACTTTTTCCGATGCCGTTTCGGATTTTTTGAAGCAATACCGATCCGCCGGAGAGCTGTGGATAATTTCTCGGGCAAGCATCAATTATTTTCTTGACAACGACCGTTCAATATGGTATAATTAGCCTATAATGCGTAATTATGTGCTTATCCGGAGGTCGATCACATGAAATATATAAACGTAAGGACAAAATCTCCATATCAGGTGCTTATTGAAAGAGGAGCAATTGATGACTGCGGAAAATTTATATCAGAGATAACTTCATCAAGAAAAGCTGCCGTTATAACCGATGATATCGTTGAAAAGCTCTATCTTGACAGAGTGCTGACATCTCTCAGGTGCAGCGGATTTTACTGCTCATCGTATTCATTTCCCCACGGCGAAAATTCAAAATGCCTTGATGTTCTCGGAAAAATTTATGATTTCCTCTGCGAAAGCAATATTACACGCAGCGATATCGTTATCGCTCTCGGAGGAGGCGTTGTGGGAGACATCACCGGATTTGCGGCAGCATCATTTCTCAGAGGCGTTGATTTCGTCCAAATACCTACAACGCTTCTTGCTCAGATAGATTCCTCAGTCGGAGGAAAAACAGCGATAGATATAAAAGGCGGAAAAAACCTCGTCGGAGCTTTTCATCAGCCTGCCCTCGTCATTTGCGACAGTGATACGCTGAAAACACTCACCCCAAAGATACTCTCCGACGGTATGGCAGAGGCTGTAAAATACGGTATGATACGGGACGAAAGCCTCTTTGAGCTTATAGAGAGCCATACCCCCGACAATATTCACGAAGTCATGGACGAGCTTGTCTACAGCTGTATAGATATCAAAAGGATCATCGTTGAGCATGATGAATTCGACAAGGGTGAACGCATGATACTCAATTTCGGACATACTCTCGGACACGCTCTCGAAGGTTGGCATAATTATACCGATTTTACTCACGGTATGGGAGTCGCTGCCGGAATGTGCATGATAACCGACCGCCTTGCTGATGCCGCACTTGCCGAGCGGCTGAGAAAATGCGTGGAGAGATACGGTCTTCCGACCGGCACGGATATCCCCATGAGCGAGTTGCTCCCATACTGCTCAAAGGACAAAAAGCGCACATCGGGCAGCATAAGCTATATAATCTGCAAAACTATAGGAACAGCCGATATTGTAAAGGTATCTGTTGAGGAATTTTCAAGGCTCATGGAGGGATAAGTATGGACATAAAAATAAAACCGTCTGTGCTGAGAGGAGAACTGGAGATCCCCTCCTCAAAAAGCTGCGCTCACAGAATGCTGATATGCGCCGCACTTGCAAACGGACGGTCGGTCATCAGCGGTGTGAGTATGTCAAAGGATATTCAGGCTACTATAGGCGCAATGACAGCTCTTGGTGCGGGATTTCAGATCAGCGGAAACGTTATCACTGTTGAGGGAATAAAAGACACCCGCAAAAAAGCGGTCATCGACTGTAATGAGAGCGGTTCAACACTGCGGTTCGTTATGCCGATAGCAGCGACACTCGGAACAGAGACGGAATTTCTCGGCAGAGGCAGACTCCCTCAGCGGCCGATAGACATATACAAGAGAGAGCTTAGCAGAAACGGCATCACATTTGAAAAGGACACAATGCCCTACCTCCTCAGCGGCAGACTCAGCGGCGGAGAGTACCGTATCGAGGGAGATGTATCTTCACAATTTGTCAGCGGACTGCTTTTTGCACTGCCGCTTTTAGAGCATGATTCACGGATAACCCTGACTTCTCACCTTGAATCACGTCCCTATGTGGATATAACGATAGATATTCTGAGGAAATACGGTATCACGGTCGAGGAAACAGCCTCCGGATTCAATATAAGAGGAGGTCAGAAATACACTCCCCATGATGGAAAGGTCGAGGGAGACTATTCTCAGGCAGCGTTTTTTTTTACAGCGAATGCTCTCGGCTCACAGGTCAAGATAAACGATCTCAAAGAGGACAGCGTTCAGGGCGACAGAAAGATCATCAGTATAATAGAAAGCATGAGCAGCGGCGGCTCTCTTGGGAGCTTCAGCGCAGACTGCTCCGATATTCCCGATCTTGTACCGATACTGACCGTTCTGGGAGCGTTCGGGAACGGCAGGTCGGTCATATATAATGCGGCACGTCTCAGGATAAAGGAGAGCGATCGCCTTGAATCGGCAGCATCTATGATAAATGCTCTCGGAGGCGATGTACGTGTTACAGAGGACGGTCTTGTCATTGATCCTGTGAAAAATATGCACGGCGGCATCATTGACAGCTACGGCGATCACAGGATCGTAATGGCTGCGGCAATAGCGGCATTGAGGGTCAGCGGGGATGTTATAATAAGGGGAGCAGAAGCGGCTGAAAAGTCCTATCCGGATTTTTTCAGGGATTACACCATGCTCGGAGGTACAGCAAATGTCATCGATCTGGAATAACAGAATATCAATATCAATTTTTGGTGAGGCACAGGGACCGGCGATCGGTATAACAATTGATAATCTTCCTCCCGGAGAATATATAGATGCCGATGCTCTCAACCGCTTCATGATGAGAAGAAACACGGGTACTGAAAAAAGGGAGAATCTCGTTCCGCATATCATGTCGGGAGTGTATAACGACCGTACTACCGGAACTCCCCTGTGTGCGTTCATAAAGAATATACCCGAAAAGCACACCCCCTCCGATAACATCGACAGACTTGCACGTCCCGGTCATGCGGATTATACCGGAGCTGTCAGATACAGAGGTTTCAACGATGTGAGAGAGAGCGGACACTTCTCCGAAAAGCTCACCGCACCTCTCTGCTTTGCCGGAGCTGTCTGCGGTCAGATACTTGAAAGGCGAGGCATCTATACGGGAGCACATATCGCTCAGATACACAACATCAAGGACAATCCCTTTGATCGGGTACACATCACGAGAGATGCCGTACTCAGCATACGGGGGAAGAAATTCCCTGTCATAAACGACCGCAAGGGCTGGCTCATGGTAGAGGATATCCGCCGTGCTGCCATGGTGGGCGAATCTCTCGGAGGCGTGGTGGAGTGCATGGCGATAAATGTTCCGGCAGGTATAGGCTCTCCCATATTTGACGGTCTGGAGAACAATATCGCTCAGCTTGTGTTCGGCATACCCGGTGTCAGGGGACTGGAATTCGGCGCAGGCTTCACCTCCGCAAAAATGGTGGGAAGCCAGAATAACGATGATTTCTATATTGATGAACACGGTCATATCGTCACACGGACGAATAATCACGGCGGTATACTGGGAGGGATCTCCTCCGGAATGCCGATCGCAATAAAAGCTGCGTTCCGTCCGTCACCGTCTATAGGAAAAGCGCAGGAGTCTGTGGATCATCACAGCATGACAGAACAAACCGTTCAGCCGGCAGTATCTCCCGAAAGCTGCACCGTACCGGGAGCGGTCGTCTGCGTGGAAGCTGCCGTAAATATTGCGATACTTTCACATATGATAGATTATCCCAATTTTTGTTAGGTGATATTATGCAGGACGAAAATATAAGAAGAATGACGGAGAATATCAACACCGTAATTGATGATATCCCCACGCTGAACATACTGCTCTGCTATCTGCTGTACAAGATCGACAAGCCTGTTGAGGTAGAGCAGCTCTACGAAATAGCTATCGGAACAGGTATCGTCAATTATTTCTTCTATCAGGAGTCGGTGAACTATCTCGCAGAAAACGGTCATGTCATTATTTCGGAGAGTAAAACCGGAAATCCATGCTATATTTTGCAGCAGAAAGGCATTGAGTGTGCAAAACAGCTCAGAAAATATGTATCCAAAACGCATCGGGATAAACTCGTGCTTGCGGCACTGCGGTATTTTGCCCGGCTGAAAAATGAACAGGAAATAAAAATAGAGTATATCCCTCTTGAAAAGGGATACTACACTCATGTCCGATGTCTTGACGTGGGCGATGATCTGATGGATCTGAAACTTTACGCTCCGGATATGACACAGGCGCAGATCATCGGCGAGCGCATAATGCTTGATCCTGCCGGATTTTACGGCAAGGTGGTGGAGCTTGCGCTCTCAAACAAAGAGCCGGATTATGATCTGACGGATAATTGAATATCAGCGGTACAATACTAATTTCACAAATGTTGCCGGTTTTTGGAGTGAAATCAGTATAAGGGCGTCTCTGAAAACTGAGATGCCCTTATTTTTTCTAAACTCTTGCATTTCGCTGCATAATATGGTACAATATAATTACGATATTATGCTATAATGCAAATGTTGACTATTTGACCTTATTTTATACGGAGGTATTGCCATGCTTTCTGATATTGAGATCGCTCAGAGTGCGAAAATGAAGAAGATCACAGAGATCGCTGCCGGTCTCGGCATCGAAGAAAAGGATCTGGAGCTGTATGGTCCCTATAAGGCTAAGCTCTCGGAAAATCTTTACTCACAGCTTGCTTTCAGGGACGACGGTGCTCTTATACTTGTAACTGCGATCAATCCTACCCCTGCCGGAGAGGGAAAAACTACCGTGAGTGTCGGACTTGCCGAGGCTATGTGCCGTATCGGCAAAAAAGCCGTGCTTGCCCTGCGTGAGCCGTCGCTCGGTCCTGTTTTCGGCATAAAGGGCGGCGCTGCCGGCGGCGGCTATGCACAGGTCGTTCCCATGGAGGATATCAATCTTCATTTTACCGGAGATATGCACGCCATTACCTCCGCAAATAATCTTCTGTGCGCTGTGATAGACAATCATATACAACAGGGAAATGAATTGGGAATAGATCCGCGCAGGATAACGTTCAAACGCTGCCTTGATATGAATGACCGTGCGCTCCGCAATATTGTCATAGGACTTGGCGGAAAGGCAAACGGTGTTCCGAGAGAGGACGGATTCAATATCACTGTCGCAAGCGAGATCATGGCGATACTCTGCCTTGCCACCGATATAGCCGATCTAAAGGAACGCATAGGCAATATCCTTATCGGCTACAATTACGGCGGAGAGCCTGTTTTTGCCAAAGAGCTCGGTGTCTGCGGCGCAGTAACGGCACTTCTGAAAGACGCTCTTAAACCTAACCTCGTTCAGACTCTTGAAAATAATCCGGCGTTCATTCACGGAGGTCCTTTCGCAAATATCGCTCACGGCTGCAACTCCGTGAGAGCAACCAAACTCGCCCTGAAACTCGGAGATTACTGCATCACCGAAGCAGGTTTCGGCTCTGATCTCGGAGCGGAAAAATTCTTTGATATAAAGTGCCGCTGTGCCGGTCTGAAGCCCTCATGCGTAGTCCTTGTCGCAACGGTAAAGGCTCTCAAATATAATGGAGGCGTTCATAAGAATGACCTCGCCAAAGAGAATATGTGGGCACTCGAAAAGGGAATCGAAAACCTCAGAGTACACATAGAGAATATGCACAAATATCATGTTCCGGTAATCGTAGCGATCAACCGATTTCACACCGATACCGATGAGGAGCTTGAATTCGTCAAAAAATTCTGCGAAGAAACGGGTGTTGACGTTTCCATGTGCGAAGTCTTTGCAAAGGGCGGCGAAGGCGGAGTCGATCTTGCGGAAAAAGTCTGCGAGACTATACGCCTCTGCGCAGAGGGCGGCTCTGATTTCAGACCGCTGTACAGCACCGGACTCTCCGTCAGGGATAAGATCGAAAAGATCGCAAAGGAGATATATCGTGCCGAGGGCGTAAACTACACGACTCAGGCTGAAAAGGCAATAAAAGAGATCGAGGGGATCGGTTTCCGTGATCTTCCCGTATGCATCGCAAAGACGCAGTATTCGCTTTCGGATAATCCGGCTCTGCTTGGCAAGCCTAAGAATTTCACGCTGACAGTCCGTGACGCAAAGCTTTCATCGGGCGCAGGCTTTATCGTCATCTATACGGGAGATATCCTCACCATGCCGGGACTTCCGAAAGAGCCTGCCGCACTGAATATCGACTGCGACAACAGCGGAAACATCACCGGACTGTTCTGAGGCACTTATGTTCAGGATAATAACTCATAGCCGCAGTGATACGGTAATGTCGGGCGAGAGTTTCGGGCGCACTCTTAAAAAGGGTGACATCGTTGCTCTCAGAGGAGGGCTCGGTGCGGGGAAAACTGCTTTCTCCTCCGGAATTGCCGCCGGTCTTGGTCTTGATATCAATGAGGTGTGTTCGCCGACCTTTGCCATCGTAAATGAATACATCGGCAGCGATATCACCATGTATCACTTCGATATGTACCGCATTATGAATGAAGATGCTCTTGAATCCACGGGATTTTTCGACTATCCCCTTGAGAATTCCGTCACAGTGATAGAGTGGTCCGAGAACATAGCAGATCTCCTGCCGCCGGACTGCATCATCGTTACTATAAATGTTACAGGGGAAAATGACAGGGAAATAATCATAGAGGGCGGTGACGAAAATGCTTCTTATGGGAATTGACACTTCGGGAAAAACAGCTTCAGCCGCTCTTTTTGACACAGAGACCGAGATCTTCCTTGCACAGAACACGCTCTACACACAGAAAACACATTCACAGGTGGTAATGCCCATGGTGAAAGAGATGCTCATTCAGTCGGGGAAAACGCTCTCCGATGTGGGAGGCATCGCTGTGGCAAAAGGTCCGGGATCTTATACCGGACTGCGTATCGGTGCTGCCGCCGTAAAAGCATTATGCTTCGGTCTTGATATAAAGTGCTGCGGTGTGTCCACTCTTGAGGGGCTCGCCTGCTCCAACATTGCACGCAAGGGAACGATATGCTCCATCATAAAGGCTCGTGGTGATCTCGTTTATGCCGGAGTTTACAAAAGTGACGGCTACTGCATCGAGCATATTACGGAGGAGGCTCTCGTTACCCGTGATGAGCTTGCGGAGACTCTTGCATGGGGCGGCAGTGAAGTGCTTCTCTGCGGTGACGGAGCAGCAGACTTTTTCACGGATTACCGCTCCCCCATGCTGACCATTGCTCCCCCACAGGGACGGCTGCAGAATGCCTGCGGAATATGCCTTGCAGGAGCATCAAAAGAGCTGACCGATCCGGAACTCTTAGAGGTATCGTATCTCCAGAAAGTAAAAGCAGAAAAGGATCTCGAACAGAGAATGCAGAGGTGAGGCAGCATGAAGATAGAATACGGCGAGCGTGAGATGAATATGCTCCTCGGCAGGTATGACGAAAAAGTATATGATCTTCTGATACTGACGCTCAATCCTCATGTGGGAGCTGCTTTCGAGGAGGATATGCTGAATCCCAGCCTTGATTTTGACGCCTATACCGATCTTGAAACGGGAGAATTTGTCCGCAGCGGCGGTCATCTTGAATGGGTAGCTCCACGGCAGGAAAACCGCAGAGATTACGGCTATGAATTTCAAAAATGCGGAATATACCACATACGCTGCCGAAAGGGAGTTGTTTCCGATACAGATCCGGAGTACGGCGTTGAGACGATGTTTCTGCTTACAGAGGTGATCGAGGACGGAGCATCCGATCCGCAGCTTGAAAGGCTGAGGGAAAAATACATGAAGCCCGTTTATCTTGAATCGGAAAAAGCCGGGAGATTCACCCTCAACCGTGACCGCTCGGTCTATACCGGAAATATTAAGCTCCTCGGCAATGACTGCACCGTCTGTCTTGAAACAGATCGTGACGGCGGAAGAACTGCAAAAAAGGCTGTGCAAAAGCTTGAACTGCTGCTTGACAAAATAGAGGATATCGACACAAAAATGCGTGAATATGCTGCCGGTGAGCTGCTCGGCAAGATCAATGAAAAAATCGCAAAGGGAAAAAATGAGATCACTGAAAAAGAATTTATCCGGCGGATAATTCTCACTGAGATCAATGTAACTCCGGGCGGTGATCTCGATATGATCTACAGCGATGACGGCATATCAGGCGGACGAACGATGATCGTCTACACAAATATCAACGGGAAAGCCGATGGCGCAGACCTGATCGGCTGAGAAAACGAAAGGGAGTTTTACTATGATAGCTATCGGCTGCGATCATGCAGGCTGTGAAATGAAAAGGATCATCATTGAAACACTTTCCGAAAAAGGTTGGGATTTCTGTGATCTCGGCTGCAACGGTGAAGCCTGCGACTATCCGTTTATCGCAGAAAAAGTATGCACTGAGATAATCTCCGGCAGATGCGATATGGGAATACTTATCTGCGGAACAGGTATCGGAATGTCTATGGCTGCAAATAAGATAAACGGCATAAGAGCCGCTGTGTGCGGAGATTCATTCTCGGCAAAGTATACACGTCTCCACAATAATGCAAATGTAATATGTCTCGGAGCAAGAACGATCGGATGCGGACTTGCGGTCGAGCTTGCGGATATATTCCTGAATACAAATTTTGAGGGCGGACGTCATCAGAGACGCATCGACATGATAACAAATCTTGAAAAGAAAGGCTGATAATTATGGCAAATCTACACATAATCGACCACCCGCTTGTACAACACAAGATCTCTCTGCTGAGAGACAAAAACACCGGAACAAAGGAATTCAGAGAGCTTGTATCTGAGATAGCAATGTTCATCTGTTATGAGGCAACGAGAGATCTTCCTCTGAAAGAGATAGAGCTTGAAACGCCGCTTGCTGTGGCAAAGACAAAGATAATCTCCGGAAGAAAACTCGCATTTATCCCGATACTCAGGGCAGGACTCGGTATGACCGAGGGCGTTACTACGCTTGTTCCTGCGGCAAAGATCGGTCATATCGGAATTTTCCGTGATCCGCAGACTCATACCTCGGTGAAGTATTATTCAAAGCTGCCGGAGGATATTGCCGAAAGAGATGCGATTATCGTTGACCCTATGCTCGCAACGGGAAATTCTGCCTGCGCTGCCATCTCGGAGCTTAAATCACACGGCGTGAAAAATATCAAATTCATGTGCATAATCTGCTCTCCGGAGGGCGTTGACAATGTGCGGAAAACTCATCCCGATGTGGATATATATGCCGGAGTTATGGACGAAAAGCTCAACGATGAGAATTATATCGTTCCCGGAGTGGGAGATGCGGGGGATCGTATTTTCGGTACAAAATAATGATATATTTTGATTATTTTGCGGAATCTGCATTTATCGCACTGATAATCGAAGGCTTTCTGATGTTTCTGCTCAAAAAGATAGCGAATATCGCTGTCTGCAATCATATAAGGACTCTCTCACATGAAGTGCTTGTTCTGCTGCTTACCGCTGTTTCGGGAGACATAAGCTACATAGGCATTCGGGAAATAGAAAGAGTGGAAGGTCTCATACTGCATTCAACAATATATTCTGTAAATTATGCGGCTGTTTTTGCGGGAACTGCACTGTTTGCCGTCGGATATGCCTGTGTTTGGAATAAGCTGATCTTCAAGGATATATTGAATAACAGGGCTGTCAGCAAAAAGCAGAATATCATATTTGCCCTGACAGCTTTTCTGACACTTCTCGGCATTGCAGCGATCTCAATTATCAGTTATTTCTTAATGCTGGGATTTGATTACGCAAAGCATCATGAGGAATATTTTATTATATTCTTTCCTTTTGTTTTTTCGTTATTATATCCGCTGATACATTTACACGTGATGAAAAAGCGGGATCTGACCGGGCGTGTATAATATAAATAATTATAGAGGGAATCATTATGAAAAAAATGTTTATTTTCCTTTTGGCAACAATATCGTGCTTCTATTTGCTAACATTCTGCTTTAGACATAATGATCAAAACGAGGGGTCGGTCCGGCTCCGGGCAGGAAAGGTCGTTCAGATGGCACGATACAATGATAGTGCCGCAATAACAGAGGACGGAACTCTTTATGTCTGGGGAGACAGCTGCTCCGATACAGTACCTGAAAAATTCATGGATAATGTAGTTTCTGTCAGTCTTGGCGGTGCTCACAGTGCCGCTGTCACCACAGACGGCGATCTGTATACCTGGGGATATAATGATAATGGTCAGCTCGGAGACGGTACAAACGATGACAGCTCGACCCCTGTGAAAATTATGGAGAATGTGGCTTCTGTCAGTCTTGGAGAGTATAATAGTGCCGCTATCACCAAGGATGGCACACTGTATATCTGGGGAGATAATGCGTATGGTCAGTTCGGAAACGGAAAATCGGACGGCGATGACCTTAACTTTGATGAAGAAACAGACAGCAATGTGCCCGTCAAAATTATGGATGATGCGGCTTATGTCAGCATCGGCGGAAATCACAGTGCTGCGATCACCACAAACGGCAGTCTGTATATGTGGGGAGATAATTACTACGGTCAGCTTGGAAATGGCGGATCCGGCGGCAGCTTAGGTCAGTTTGATAAGGGAATAGACAACAATAAGCCCATGAAAATTATGGATAACGTGATCTCGGTCAGCCTCGGGTATTATCATAGTGCCGCCATAACCGCAGACGGCGATCTGTATGTCTGGGGAGCTAATTATTGCGGTCAGCTCGGAAACGGCACATTTGAAGACAGCTCGACCCCTGTGAAAATTATGGAAGATGTGGCTTCTGTCAGCCTTGGCGGTGCTCACAGTGCCGCCATCACCAAAAGCGGCAGTCTGTATGTCTGGGGATATAATGTTGCCGGTCAGCTCGGTAACGGCGAGGGCGGCACAGATGAAGACGGGCGCCCTTTAATGAGTGAAGAGCCTATCAAGATCATGGATAATGCAGCTTCTGTCAGTCTTGGAGACTATCATAGTGCCGCGATCACTACGGACGGCAGTCTGTATACGTGGGGAGATAATTACTGCGGTCAGCTCGGTAACGGCAGCTGCGGCGATGAATACATGACGTTTGATGAAGGAACAGACAGCAATGTACCCGTCAAAATTATGGATAACGCAGCTTATTGATCGAAGCACACGGTGTTTTGTATCTGTCTGATATAACATATGTTATTCTTGACAAACACGAAAAAAAATGCTATTATATATATGAGCAGACTATGCGGTAGCGGAAACGCTTTCAGTTTTCGAGGAAAGTCCGGGCATCACAGAGCAAGGATAACTGCTAACAGCAGCCGAGGGTGACCTTAGGGCAAGTGCAACAGAAAGAGACTGCCTTTTTCGGCGATGGTGGAAAGGCGAGGTAAGAGCTCACCGGAGTGCGGGAGACCGTACTGCCATGTAAACCCTATCCGATGCAACGTCTATTGGTGCTTTGTGTCACAACGCCTGCTCGGCGGACATGGAGTAATGACGGCTTCAGCTTTTCGGCGACGATCAGCGCAGATAAATTACCGCACACGACAGAACCCGGCTTATAGGTCTGGTCATAAAGGGACTGTTTTGCAATAGCAGAGCAGTCCCTTACGTTAATCTTTTTAATACTGATCTCTAAAAATCTGAAAGCAGGAATATCATGCCTAAAACAGGACGCAACAAAACGATCAGGACCTCTGTTGAGCAGGGGGCGGCTTTTCTTGAAAAATGTATCACTGTCACAGAAAAGCTCACTGATATTACAGGTATCATTGATAAAACTATATTGGGAGATATGCTCGATGTATGTCCGCTTCTCCCGCTTGAATGTGCAGATCTGATAATTGCCGATCCGCCGTACAATATGAGCAAAACCTTTGGCAGCAGCAAATTCTCAAAAATGAATGACTCCGATTACGAGGAGTATACCCGGCGGTGGCTCAGCATCATCGCTCCCCTGCTGAAAAATAACGGCTCAATATACGTCTGCTGTGACTGGAGATCAAGTCTCATCATCGGAAAAGTCCTTGAAGAATTTTTCCACGTGAGAAACCGTATCACATGGCAGCGTGAAAAAGGCCGTGGAGCAAGCTCCAACTGGAAAAACAGCATGGAGGATATCTGGTTCGCCACAAAAAGCAGTGATTACATCTTCAATCTTGACAAGGTGATGATAAGACGGCGTGTCCTTGCTCCATACCGTTCTGACGGGAAACCGAAAGACTGGATCGAAACTCCGAACGGGAATTTCCGTGATACCTGCCCCTCGAATTTCTGGGACGATATCACTGTACCGTTCTGGTCAATGCCGGAGAATACCGCTCACCCTGCGCAAAAACCCGAAAAGCTCATAGCACGGGTGATACTCGCAAGCTCTGATAAAAATTCCGTTGTGCTTGATCCGTTCCTCGGTTCGGGAACTACAAGTGTCGTCTCAAAGAAGCTGGGCAGGCATTTCATCGGTATAGAGGCAGAGCCGCAATACTGCATCTGGGCAGAGCAGCGCCTGAAAACGGCTGAAGATGACACCACCATACAGGGACTCTCGGACGGCGTTTTTTGGGAGCGCAATTCAATAAAAAAATAGGAGGATCTCTCCCCTTTCGTGAAAATTATCCATGCAGAAAATATTTCACCGAATTTTGAGATCTTCCGGAAAGGATAAATATATGAACAAAACATGGGAGCTTACCGTAAAAAAAATGAACAGGCTGAGAGATTCCTACGATGCAGGGAGATCCTCAGAGCGCACCTCCGTCCATAAAACACTGGTACTGCGCTCAGCCGGACTGCTTTTCAGCCTTATCCCCGAGGCACAGGAGATCTATGCTCCTCTTATGAACACACTTACCGCAAATGTATGCCGTCCCGATGAAAAGGGAGATGCCGAAAAGGGCATGGGCAAGCATTACTACTGTGCCTGTGAGTCCTCCGGAAAACGGCTCACTCCTGTCTGCGGATACTACAAAAACGGCTTAGGACGTTTCTCCCGAAGTGCACGCACTATGATGGAGGAAGACTACACTATGGCTCTTACCTTTCGTAATGCAGGATCTATTTCACAGGGAGGCGTAGCTCTTGCAAGAGCGATCCATATGCTGTCGGATATGTGCTGTCTGCCCCACGCCTCAAAAATGACGTATTTCTCCAATATGAGAAATATCCACAAGGCATATGAGGAGCTTGCCGAGGCTGTATATCCCGATTTTGTTCCTGTACAGCAGATCACCGAATCTGACCTCCGTTTGTTTGACGACCGTGTGAGCTTTGAAGCTCCTCTTAACAGCATTGCGGAAAAAGCAGCCGGAGAGCTTGGCAGACTTATAGATGATCCCCTTGATGCAATAATGTCAAGGCTCTATGAGACAGAAAGGGCAGTGGCTGCACTCCTTTACAGATACTCTGAGGATATTTTTCTCTCTCCCGATGATGCACATTATATCGCCCCGGGAATGAAGCTTAAATTATATGGGGGTGATACTCTGACGGCTGATGTGACGGACAAGGGAGTTGTCCTCAGATCGGGAGATGAGATATTTACCATAGATGACGCCAAAAACCGCAGGATATCCGTATTCTCCGCAGCTCACCGCCATGATGGAGAATTTACACTCTCCCCTGCCGGTGACCGTGAGGGGAATGTACTCTCAGGCAAAAAACTCAGCAGCTTTGATCCCCGGAACAACTCTCAGCTTATTATTCCTGAGCAAAGCGCCGATCTTTGAAGATCCGATGATCCGGAGATCAATGTCACAATAAAAAAATCGAAGAAATTTACTAAAAATTCAAAAATACTATTTACTTTTTGTTGATTATGTGATATCATATACTTATAGGTAAGGGCTTGCAGGCTCTGTATCTATACCGATCAACTATCGGATCTTTGAGGAGTAATATCAGAACGGAGTGTTTTTTATGATTGACAAAATCAGATCGGAAGGTATGGATCTTCTCTTTGAAGCTGTTCTTACTCTGGAATCTGTCGAGGAATGCTACAAATTCTTCGACGATCTTTGCACAAGCATTGAACTTAAGGCTTTCGCCCAGAGACTCCATGTTGCTAAACTGCTGGACGAACACAGAGTCTACAACAGCATAGTCTCGGAAACAGGCGCAAGCACTGCTACTATAAGCAGAGTTAATCGTTCGCTCAAAGACGGAAACGATGGATACAATATCGTTTTCCGCAAGCTCAAGGAAAAAAAGATCATTTGACACAAAGTATTTTTGCTGCCATGTGCAGCTTGGAAAAGAGGTATATTATGCAAATCAAAACGTTTTTGGGAAAACTCGTGTCGATGTGTGCAGGCATAGCTGTCCTGACCGGAAGCATTCCGTTGGCTGATGCCGCTGATAAGATCGACGATGACGAGGATATGACTCCCACCTATGACCACTCGGTCACCGATTCGGAGATCAACTTTGCAAAAGCTCTTCAGCTCTCAATGTATTTCTATGATGCCAATAAGTGCGGATACGGCATCACCGGAGGAAATCTTGAATGGAGAGGCGATTGCCATACCGAAGATGCTAAAGTTCCGCTGATCCCCATGACAGAACAGAAAAAGGGTACTAACCTTTCTCAGGAATTCATTGACGAGCATCGTGATATCCTTGATCCTGACGGTGACGGTACTATAGACGTTTCGGGCGGTATGCACGATGCCGGTGACTGCGTGCAGTTCTGCCTCCCCGGAAGCTATGCCGCATCAACACTCGGCTGGGGATACTATGAGTTCCGTGACGCTTACGAGGATCTCGGTCTTTCATGGCATATTGAGGATATCCTCCACTGGTTCAACGACTTCTATCTGAAATGCCTGTATTACGATGAAAACGGCGATGTTCTCGCTTTCTGCTATCAGACCGGAGAGGGCAACATCGACCACAATTACTGGCTCACTCCCGAGCTTCAGGGAGAGCACCTCCTTGACTATGCACGTCCTGCCTATTTTGCAACGGAGGAAACTCCTGCATCGGATATGTGTGCCGGAGTGTCGGCTGCTCTTGCGGTAAATTACCTTAATTTCAAGGATACCGAGCCCGAATATGCCGAGGAATCTCTTACCGCCGCAATAAAACTCTACGAATTTGCGGTCAAGACTCACTCGGAGGGCACTAAAACAGAAGAAGACAAACAAAAGGAAGAGGAAGGAAAAGATCCCGATGAGGAAGATCCCGATTCAATAAATGACGGTATCGAAAATCAGGATCTTACCGTTACATCACTCGGCTATGACGGCGGATTCTATACCTCCAGCTACGACTACGATGAGCTGGCATGGGCTGCCGTATGGCTTTATGATTGTACCGGAGATTGGGACTACATCGACGATATCATTCACGTTGATGAAACCATTACCGGCGATATGGGCGCTCACCCCTATACCGGATACCTAAAGAGAATTATCAAGGATACCGGCAACTGCTGGCAGAATATCTGGGTACACTGCTGGGATACCGTCTGGGGCGGCGTTTTTGCAAAGCTCGCTCCTATCACGAACTGCTCACGTGACTGGTACATCTTCCGCTGGAATCTCGAATTCTGGTCGGGTATGACTCCCGAAGATGCTGCAAATGCTACGGGTATCCCGCCCGCTGTTACGGCGCACAAGAATTTCGGTCTTGACGATGAAGTGTGGAACACGACTATCACAGCCGATGAGATAAAAGATCTGCCTGAGCAGGACGGCGCATGGCTGAAAAAAACTCCGGCAGGCTTCGGAATGCTTAACGATTACGGCTCGGCACGTTACGATACGGCATTCCAGCTTGAAGCTCTCGTTTACGCAAACGAAACAGGCGATACGACTTTCGCCGACTGGGCAAAGGCTCAGATGGAATACATCATGGGCAACAATCCGATGGGACGCTCTTATATCGTGGGATATGACCTCGAAAACGGAGCAAGTCACCCCCATCACCGTGCCTCACATGGTTCAAGGACTCTCAACATGGACGAACCTGCCGATCAGGTACACGTACTCTGGGGAGCACTTGTAGGCGGTCCTGATGCTAACGACTATCACCGTGATATCACCAAGGACTACATCTACAATGAAGTCGCTGTAGACTATAATGCAGGATTCGTGGGAGCTTGCGCCGGACTGTACGATTACTACGGCAAGGCTGCCGGAGACAAGATCGTTGAAAACTTCCCACCCTCAGAGGAGAGTATGAAGGGCGAGATCGTTGAGTATACTCTTAAAGCCGCTGTCGGACAGGAAGACAACATGGCAACTCAGGTGCTTATCGAGATCACCAATGAGACATTTCTTCCTCCCAGATACCTTGATAACATCAAGGCTCGCTACTACTTCAATATCTCGGAGCTTCTGAAAAACAGCCAGTCTATCGACAATATTGAAGTGCGTGTTGACTACGATTCGATCAAGTCAAATTCCGACGGAGAATATGAAGTCCAATACAACCTTGTCCAGTATAATGACGAGGGAGACTGCTACCTCGAAATGTTCTGGGAGGGCTATAAGTTCTACGGCACTGAGTCATTCCAGTTTGCACTCATGGATACAACCCAGAACGATGAGTTCACATTCATCTGGGATCCCTCTAACGACTATAGCCGCAGCGATCTTGAAACAGCCGATGATCTTGGAATTCCTCTGAATGAAGCTCCCACGGAGTACGACAAGATCCCCATGTACGTGGACGATGAGCTCGTATGGGGCGAAGAGCCGGACGGTGCTTCTGACAGCGGCGAGACACTCTATGGCGATGCAAACTGTGACGGAGAGGTCGATCTTTCCGATGCGGTACTCATAATGCAGTTCAGCGCAAATCCGGACAAATTCGGATATAAAAAGCCTGACGGCATCTCAGAGCAGGGTATGAAAAATGCCGATGTTTCGGGAAAATCTGACGGCATTACAAACATGGACGCTCTTGCGATACAACAATACAAACTGGGACTTGTAGGCAAGCTCCCTGTATGACAGCTAAATAATACGGGTGGATATTAAAATTATAGTGAACGTCAATGATTTGGCGTTCATTATAAACTTTATGAAATAAGGAGATATATTTAATGGACGACTACATGAACGATATCAACGATATACCTGCCGGACCTGCGAGATCCGGACCTGTTACGGCGGAAGATCCTGTCACACGTCCGATAGATCAATACACACCGCCACTCATATCGGAGAATACATACTCATCTGCCGATGTTTACGATGTGGGGACTTTGGGCAGCAGTGACGGCTCTATCGTGGCTAAGATACTCATTGCCTCCATGGGAGCTGTTATCGGTGCGATACCCGGCACTCTGCTGTGGATAATCATAGGCAAGGTGGGATTTATCGCCGCACTCTGCGGTGCGCTTCTTGCAGGCGGCGTTGTCTGCGGCTATCAGTTTGTAACTAAGGATAACGAGATCTCCCCCACTGTCGGCATAACGGTCTGCCTTGTTGTCATCACGGTGGCGATACTCCTCGCCACAAGGATAATCTGGTGCTGGAAGCTTTCAGATCAATTCAAGCTCGAAGTCAAGGACTGGAGTGCCGAAGTTTATGAATTGGCAGACGAACTCGAATATGACCGCAGCGAAACTGATAAGATAATTGAGGCGACTCTTATTGAGGAATTCGGTTTCTCTGAGGGAACGTTCAGCGAAATATCTGACCATTTCGGCGATCTGCTCGAAAAGCTCGATCTCCGTGGAAAATATATCCAAGATTTGTTGATCTCATTTGCCTTTGCCATCGCCGGAGGCGGTTCGCTCTTCAAAAAATTCTCTGTCAGCATATGAGGGAGGCATTCGCATGAAAAATGATGATGAGATCACGCTGAAAATTTCAAGGAAAAAATTCCTGCTGATAAAGAATATCCTGCTTGAGATATTCATAGCTCTTTCGTTTTATGCACCGTGGTACACCAATGTGTGGTGGTGTTTGATTTGCGAACGTAAACCTGCTGCGGGAACGTTTTTCAATACGCTGTATTTCATAGCAGCCTGTGCTGTGTTTGCGTTTTTTGCCGATAAATGGTGGAATCTGCCGCTGATGATCTATTCGGTTCTCTCAGCGGTGACCTTCATTGTCGGGGCGTTTTTCAGTGAAAGCGTAGTGAAGGATATTTGTATGTTCTTTATCGGACCGCCGTTTTTCGGATTTGCATACATCAACTACATCGTATACGTGACAGTATCCTGTATTTTCTCTCTTGCAATGTTTTTGCTTATGCTGAGGAGATATCGGAAAAAAAGTCCTCGTCATGCAGGCTGATTTTATTAGTATTATTATAATGTAAAAAAAGATCCGGACGTTTCAGCATCCGGATCTTCCTGCATTTGCGATCATTTTGTATTGTGTATATCCCACCGGAAAGTAGTGAGCTTTGAAGCCTTTGTGCCGTCAAGCATATTGTTATTTTCCAGCTTGGACATATCAAGATAACGGTAGTTTGTTTTTTCATCTTTATTGCCGCCAAATATTCCCTTGATCTTAGAGATAGCTCCTCCGCCTGATTTTTGCAGAACTGTACCCAAGTGGTGATGCTCTCTCATGAAGCTGATTATATCAGCAGCAGTGGTGAGCAGCTTATCGCTGACATTGTACACTCCGGCATAGGTGCTGTCATCGGCATACTTAACATAGCAGAGAATAAAATCCACAAGATTATGAACGCAGCAGAGCTGGAATCCGTACTGTCCCTTTCCGGAAACAAATTTTGTTCCGTCCTTGGGATCAGTGATCTTAGCTACGAGATTGTCGGTGAACTCCAGACTATACACAGGCGAGAACCTGATTATGCCGCAGAGTACCGCATAGCCGCCCTCATCGTTCTTATGATGTGACATCTCCGAGAAGCAAGCCTTTTCAGAGGCAAATTTCATAGCAGCATAGTTTGTATTCGGTTTCAGATCGCCGTCCTCACGGATAGGCTCACGAGTCTTGGGAAAATCATACACCTGATCCGTACTCAGAAGAATGAATTTCTTCACATTCTCCGCCATTGCATAGCGATAGATGAATTTATCGCACAGCTTTGAGTCATTTATTTCTTTCTCTGTTACTATTGGCCCGAGATCATTATCAACGGTACAGGCTGCATGAATAACAATATCTATCTTATTTTTCTCAAAAATATCGGCATAGGCATTTTTATCTGTAGCGGCTGCTTGAACAAATGTGTAATGCAGCTTTCCCTCATTATACATATTTGCCTCGTTATCAGCAGCAATAACTTCGTATCCCTTTTTCAGAAGTCCGGAACAGATATACTTACCTATAAATCCGCATCCGCCGGTTACAAGGATCGTCTCCATAACCACAGCCTCCTTTCACTTTGTCTGACATTATTACAGTCTATATTCTATTATATCATAAAAAATTGAAAATTGCAATATCCGCAGAAAATTTTTTCAGTTGCATCATAAAGTATTCCGTTCACTATGATGCGCCGGCAGATTCGCATTATAACTTATTTTGTAAAGCAAGAACCCCCTGCGCATTGTACAAACATATTAACTCAAAAAGCATCAATTTTCAGCCTGTTCGTTTATATCGTTAATATATTCATCCACGACAGGACTTATCTCAGCATACGTCTCATTCCACGGAGTACCTCTTGCGGTAAGCCTGAGACTATTGTCAAGGAGCGTTCCGCAGTCCGCAGAAACTCCCTTAGACAGATCATACACGGGATTTTCAAGAGCCATCTGATTCATCGTTGCTCTCATATCGACCATTTCCTGAGTCCAGCCGTAGTCGTCAATAAAGATAGAATCCGCAATAGCCGAAGCCTCCTCAGTCATAGCGCAATACCGTTTGCAATCAAGATATTTTGCCACGCCTTCGGGATTCTGCCCTCCCGAAACGAACGCATACGACTCCATGCCTGTGGGGATATAGTAGTTATCGGCTTCGGGATCTTTCGGCATGGGAACAAAGAATACGTCCTCACCGAATTTCTCTTTCCACTGATCGGGAGTCATATACAACTCATAAAGTCCCGCCGGATAGAACAGCAGCTTATTCTCGCCGATATACTGAGGTCTTGAGGTATATCCGTAATCACCCACACAAAGAGCGATAAGTCCCTTCTGATTCAGCTCATACAGCCGGTTCTGGACTCTCTCCATAGACGGATCGCCGATATTGTTCACCAGCTTGCCGTCCTGTATTCCCACAGGAGGCACACCAATAGTATCAATAAGTCCGAACTCATAGAACCAACTGTCTATACCGAATTGCTGATTTTCCACATCTACATATGATTCAAGAAGCTCCTGAAAAGTATCCCACGTCCAGTTGTCATTGGCGAAAAGAACCGCCGGATCTTCAAGTCCTGCCTGAGAGATGGTCTTTCTGTTGTAGATAACGGCAACGCTGTCTCCCGTAACCTGTGCCACTGCAAGGTAGTGCTTTCCTCCCCATTCAAGAAGATCATTGACGTCTTTGACATCTGCCCACAGAGGAGAATCCAGATCAATGTAGTCATCATAAGGAGTGAAGAGCCCGTTTACCGCACATTTCGGAAAAGTGTCCATATTTCCGCCATAGAAAAAATCTATGCCCTCTCCGCTGCTTACACTTTTGACGAGCTTATCATAGATATCCGCATCGGTACACCGGTAATACTCTACATTTCCGCCATAGATCTCTTGAAAAAGCATGAGGTCTGCCGGAGTTTTTTTGCCTGAGCCGTCAGCATTTATATCCCATGTGGACAGCCATTTTATATTTTTATTCTCAAGCTCTCCGGTGAGCATAGCATCTTTTTCAGCCAACTCGAGAAGCTTTTTCTGTTTCTCCTCGTCCATCGGATTATTATATCCGGAGGACGAGCTGTTTCCATTGCCGCAGGCAGCGGTGGTAAATGCCGCAAGAAGAATTGCGGCAAATATTACCTTAATTTTTTTCATTCTTCAAGCTCCTTTATTCACACTGAGCTTCAAGCTCAGTATCAGAACCAAAAATATCCAACCTATACACGCATCAGAGAGGAGTATACATATATTATAACATTTCATAAGGCAGTCTGTCAATATCCGTTTTTCATAGAAATGCACCGCATTTGCCGAAAGAAAAACGTTCATGTATTTTTACCGCAGCTTTTCCCCATTTTTGAGAAACCGCAGCTCTCACGCATCGAACACCCTGCGCAGCCCGATGTCTGCCGCATCACGGGAGTGTCTGAGATGCCGATTATGGCGGTAACTGATTTTGACGGTATCAGCAGGCTGTTCTCTGTCGCCGTAAGACCTATCCGCCTCTGAGAATTCAGCGCACGCAGAAGCTCCCCCTGAAGCTCAAGCGGAAGATCACCGTAACCGGGACTGAACCGCCATGTTCTGTATGGAGCATTTATCCGTGAGAAAATCTCCTCCTCAGCCCTGTCGCAGACCTGCTCAACTGCTGCACTGCAAATACAATCAACGGCAAGTGACTCGGCAATATTCCGGACTGCCGCCTGACGTATCAGTTTATCCGCTGTTTCACTGAGAGTCGCCGCAAGAAGTATTACCGAACGGCAGCCTTTTAAATGCTTTTGAATGTCATTTCCGGTAAAAGGAGCATTCACTCCCGAAATACGTATTCCGTCACGGTCAGTAGTGATCTCAGCCTCACGGTACACATACCTCGGGTGAACGTTCTCACGCACGAGGATCTCCGCATTTTTCAGTAGCTTCATAATACTGTCGTCCGGTTCGCCCCGAACTCCCATATAGCGGGCAGCCTCGGTAAGCGATATGGGAAGAAGCTCCATCATACGCCTATAACTCCGGCGACAGCCTCGCTTATCCTCCTTGCGACGTATGCATTGTTCATGGTGTAGAGATGAATTCCGTCCACACCGGAAGCCGCAAGATCAATGATCTGATCGGCTGCATAGGCAATACCGGCATCTCTCAGCGCATCGGGATTGTTCTCGTATTTCTGCATTATCTTCACGAATTTCTGCGGAAGACTTGCACCGCATTTCGTTACCATTCTCTCTATCTGCTTTTTATTGACAACAGGCATAATGCCTGCCTCTATGGGAACATCTATCCCTGCGGCAGTGACTTTCTCTCTGAATCTGTAGAAAATGTCGTTGTCAAAGAAAAGCTGTGTTATGAGATGATCTGCGCCTGCCATGACCTTTTTCTTCAGGTTGAGGATATCTTCATCGAGTGAAGCAGCCTCCGGGTGACACTCGGGATAGCACGCTCCTGCAATATCAAATTCTCCCTGAGATCTTATATAGCTGATGAGATCGCTTGCATACATAAAGTCTTTTTTGGGCGGAACATCAGGATTTATGTCGCCTCTCAGTGCGAGGATATTCTCTATGCCCCGTGTTTTCAGCTCCTCCAGCACAGCAGAGATCTCCTCACGGGTGTAATTTATACATGGAAGATGAAGCACGGGCGTTATACCGTTCTCCTTGATCTTTGAGGCCACATCGCAGGCAAGATGTCCGTTTCCGCTGCCGCCTGCACCGAATGTCACGCTTATGAAATCAGGTTTCAGATCACGGAGGTCGTCCAGTGTTTTATAGATTATCTCCAAAGGGCTTGTCTTCTTCGGTGGGAAGATCTCAAAGGAAAAGACTGTCTTCTCCGCAAAAATATCCCTTATCCTCATATTTGCCTCCTATTCTATCGACCAGTTTATCTCCTCCGATCCAACGCTGCGGAGAAACCGGTTTGCTTTTGAAAAATGTCTGCACCCGAAAAAGCCGTTATATGCCGACAGCGGACTGGGGTGGGCAGCTTTCAGTACAAGATGACGTGGATTTGTGATGAACTGCGACTTAGCCTTTGCATCGCCTCCCCACAGCATAAACACCATCGGCTTTTCACGCTGATCTAAGAGCTTTATCACATCTGTGGTGAAATTTTCCCAGCCAAGCCCACGGTGACTTCTTGCCTGATCTGCTCTCACCGTGAGAACGGAATTCAGCAGCAGAACTCCCTGCTTTGCCCAGTTTGTGAGGTCACCGTGTTTTCCGAGATTGTCGATACCTGTATCGTCACGGATTTCCTTAAAAATATTTACAAGAGACGGCGGAGGAGCTGTTCCCCTGCGCACCGAAAAGCTCAGCCCGTGAGCCTGCCCCTCGCCGTGATAGGGATCCTGCCCGAGAATTACGCACTTGACATCATTGTACGAGGTGAGCTTCATTGCATTGAAGATATCGTACATTCCGGGATATATCCTCTGTGTTCTGTACTCATCTATAAGCTTACGGCGAAGCTGTAGGTAATAGTCCTTTCTGAACTCATCTTTAAGCAGCTCGTCCCATTCATTATTGAAATTGACCATGTTTCCTCCGAAGAGATCATCACACCGATGCCCTGAACAGCAGCAGACAGCTCTGACGGCATAGATCACGTCTGCGTTATCCTCCGTTCAGGGGATCAGCATCAGTTAAGAATTGTATCCTCATAATACTTGAATTTCACAAGCATATTACGTTTGTATGTAAGTGAGCCCTGCTGATTGAATGGTATCTTATCATACGCCTCAGCGGAGCACTCTATTTTCAGCTTATGCCCTTTCCTCGTCATGAACACAAGCTCATAGTATTCGTCCTCCAAGCGCACCTGTCCCGTACTTTCGATCACACGGACACGGTCGTCGCTCTTGCGGATAAGCGTTGCCATAACAACGATCGGCTCAGATGTACTTTTCTGTGTTTGCTCTCCGGAAGCTCCTCTTCTCCGGCTGCTGTTGACCATTCTGTCGCCATTTTCCGGCGATCCCGAATCCTCCAGAAAGATCGAAAGTACCCGTCTGAACGGGCTTCCTCCGCTGAAAAGCAGGATTATCAACAGCAGGAGTACTACTATGCTGCCCAGCAGTATCAGGAGATTTTTCAACTGTGGAGTCATTTGTTCTTTCCTTTCTTTGCAGGTTCTTATTTAATGCCCTCCGGATTCATTTTTGTGAAATTCCAGCTATCGGCGCACATTTCGTTAATGTCCGAGAGTGCCTCCCAGCCGAAGAGCCTCTTAGCCTTTGAGGCATCGGCGTAGCACGTGGCAATATCGCCTGCACGCCTTGGAGCTATACGTCTTGGGATAGCCTTTCCGCAAGCCTTTTCGTATGCGTCAGCGACCTCCAGAACGCTTGAGCCCTTGCCTGTTCCGAGATTCACAGCCTCAAATCCGGTATGCTTCATTGCATAGTCGATAGCGCACACATGACCGGCTGCAAGGTCAACAACGTGGATATAATCTCTCACGCCCGTACCGTCGGGAGTATCATAATCATCGCCGTAAACGCTGAGCTGTTCAAGTCTGCCGATAGCTACCTGTGCGATATACGGCACAAGATTGTTCGGAATTCCGTTGGGATCTTCGCCAATAAGACCGCTCTTATGCGCTCCGATAGGATTGAAATACCTCAGAGCCACAACGCTGAATTCCTCATCGGCGGTACAAACATCACGGAGTATCTGCTCTATCATGACCTTTGTGTAGCCGTACGGATTTGTCGCAGACGTAGGCATATCCTCGGTATAGGGAGCCTTGTTGTTCATTCCGTAAACAGTAGCCGATGAAGAGAAGACGATTCTCTTGCAACCGTGCTCCTTCATAACACGGAGGAGGATCAGCGTTCCGTAAATATTGTTTGTATAGTATTCAAGAGGAAGACGCACCGATTCACCCACAGCCTTTAGTCCGGCAAAGTGAACGACCGCATCAACATTATTTTCATCGAAAATTTTCGTCATAGTCTCATAGCAGCAGATATCAGCCTTATAAAATTTTACCGATTTACCGCTGATTTTTTCAATTCTGCCGATTGAAGCCTCCTTGGAGTTGCAAAGGTTGTCCACAACGATAATGTCGTGTCCGCCTGCAAGAAGCTCAACGCAGGTATGACTTCCGATGAAGCCTGCGCCACCCGTAACAAGAATATTTCCCATAAGATTTCCTCCTTATAAACTCTCTCATTATATTATACCTTATTTTAAGGAGTTTTGCAAGATATATTTGCAAATTCTCTGAAAAAACAATGAAATTATTGCAATTTTACAGCTTTTGTGTTATAATTCTTTAGAGGAGGTCCGGCTTATGCAAAAAATTCTCGGCTATATGAGGAAAGCAATTCAGGAGTTTGATCTGATCTCGGACGGCGACCGCATCTGTGTGGGAGTTTCCGGAGGCAAGGATAGTCTTGTAATGCTCATGGGATTTATTCTGCTGAAACGTTTTATCGGTATAAATTACGATATCGCCGCCGTTACGATTGATCCGGGGTTTGGCGGCACTCCGGGAGACTACTCGCCCGTTGCGGAGCTTTGCCAAAAAAACAATGTGGAGTATCATGTCATTCCGACACAGATCGGCGAGATCGTCTTTGATGTGCGAAAAGAGCCGAATCCGTGCAGTCTTTGCGCCCGAATGAGGAGAGGTGCGCTCCACGATGCGACGCTCTCTTTGGGGTGCAACAAGGTAGCTCTGGGGCATAATTATGACGATGCTGTTGAAACATTTATCATGAATCTCTTCACCGAGGGCAGGATCGGCTGCTTTTCGCCTATGTCCTATCTTTCGAGGAAGAATATCCACCTCATACGTCCTCTCGTTTTTGCCCCCGAAAAGGAGGTTCGGCGTGCCGCTGTGAGGAACGATCTCCCCATTGTTAAATCGAAATGTCCTGCTGACGGGCATACCAATCGTCAAAAAACTAAGGAGTTTATCGCCCAAATGGAGCGCTCTGACCACGGCTTTACGGAAAGAATATTCGGAGCAATGCGCAGGAGCGGAATTGACGGTTGGGGCGGCGTAAACTTCAATAAATAAAAAAATCTCTCCGAACGGAGAGATTTTTTATTTAAGAAAACTATTTAATTAGTCCTCTTTCTTTCTGAGAGCGAATGCAGCGCCAACAGCAACAGCAAGACCTGCAGCAGCAACGCCTACACCTGCAACACCTGTCTGAGGAGCAGAACCGCTTCCTGTGCCTGTACCGCCGGCAGCAGTGGTTGTAGTTGAACCTGCTGCGGTTGTTGTTGATTCGGCACCTTCGGTTGTTGAAACAACTGTAGTTGTAGTTGTTGTCTCGGGCTCAAGAACCTTGATATAACCGTCCTGGAGACCCTGTGTGAAGATCCAGTGCTGCATGAGCTTACCTGCATCATCATTCTTGAGGTTTGTGAAAACGTCCTCAGCAGATGATGTTGATCTGTAGTCAAAGCTAAGTTCAAAAACGTCTCCTGCCTTAACATCCTCAGGGAGTAAGAAGCTCATTGTATAAGCTGTACCATCAATACCGAAATTTCCGGAGCAGTCAGAAGCAGCGAAAGCAACACCGGGCTCAATATCCTTAGAAGTAAAACCGAGCTGCTCAAGAGCCGGGCCCTTCTTAACAATGTTGCCAAACTGGTCTGCAACAGCAGTAAGACGTGTGTCATAGATAAAGTGGAGTCCGATCGAAGCATACTGTAAGTTTGCACCTGAAACTGTTACATTTGCATCAACAGGAGTACCTGCAGCAGCCTTTTCCTGAGCCTCAGTCTCAGTAAGCTCGATCTTGTCCCAAGCAATAGTGGGCTTTACTTCAGATGTTGCAGCCTGGTCTACAATTTCTTCACCAAACTGGGCAACATAACTTGAACTATCATATGCAAAAGCAAACATAGAAGTTGCAGAAGCAGCTACAGCAGCAACTGAAAGAGCAGCACAAGCTCTCTTAAATGTGTTCTTCTTCATTTTAATTCTTTCCTTTCAAATATAATTGATATTATGCACCCTGCCGCCTGATCAAGACGGCAGGATAAACATTCATCTTAGTTGAGAATACTGTTCCAAGTCTCCTTACCCGGCTCTTCTGTCTGGATAGCAGTGTAGTAAGCAAGGATATTTGAAGCATCGACAGCATCAACTATTCTGCCGGGCTTCTCAGTGCCCCACTCCTCAGAATCAGTGATCTCGTTCTTAACATCACCGAGGAATGCAGCAAAGTTATCGTATACACCGGCAGGATCTTCTGCAAGTGTATTTTCGAGTGAAAGTCTGACTGTGAGAGGATCTATCTCCTCACCGGCATCACCGGAAGAAAGATCTGCATAGTATGAAAGCACGTAAGATGCGTCTACAGAAGTGATAATACCGTCAAGGTTTGTATCGCCCTTAAGACCGATATAAGCTGTAACTGTAGCATCGTCGCCCTCTACGTTCTTCAGTGCAGTACCGGCACTTACGACAACTGTTTCGCCGTCAGCAGCGAGAATATCCTCACCTGTGTAAACAACGGGGATCTCGTATGCAAAGTCAGTTGAGTCAGCATCGTAAGTATTTGCGGGAGTGCTTGTACCATATCCTACAGAGCCGTTGATCTCGATAGCATCGCCAAGAATTGAACCGGAAACGATCGGATCGCCGTTCTCATCAACGAGAACATTTCCGTCCTCATCAACATAGAGTACATTGTACTGAATAAAGAGCTTAGCATCATTGATCTGAGCTGTTGAGAATTCCTCATCAGTATCAAGATAGAATCCGTAATCGGAGTCTATTTCAGCATAGTAGCCGGCAACAACTGTAGTTGTACCTGTTGTAGTTGTGCTTGATGAAGTTGTCGAGCTCGTGGAGCTTGTTGAACTTGTCGAACTTGTCGAAGATGTGGAGCTCGTTGAAGTTGTTGAAGATGTCGAGCTTGTGGAACTTGTTGAAGTTGTTGAGCTCGTTGAAGTTGTTGAAGATGTCGAGCTTGTGGAACTTGTTGAAGTTGTTGAGCTCGTTGAAGTAGTTGTCGTAGTTGTTGTCGTGGACGTGGTTGTTGAAGTTATAGGTCTTGTAACGATAACTCTTTTAACATCAAGACCAACGCTTCCACCTGATGTCTCTACGCCGGAGAAATCAACCGTAGCAGTGATTACCTTGTATGAATAATCATATTCTGTCTCAGGCGCAGCCTTGTTCTCATTGAACCAAACCTCGACCTCAGCAGCCTCAGCGTCATTCATGTAATCTCCGCTGATAGTTGCAACGCCGCCTGTTACGCTTGCATTAACGTTTACAAGCTCGTCAGCAAGAGCGCCGATCTCGCTTGCATCAATGTCAAGTGTATACGGATCTGCAATTGCATTGAACTGGTCAACAAGACTTGTGTAGATCTCGTTTACCTTGGAAGCTGCCATAACCTCAGCAGCGGTTGAACCGATAGGATTTCTCTTATGAGCAGCGAGTCTCCTGTTTACGTCAACGAGAAGTCCCTTGATGTTTCCAAGGTCTGCATAGCTCTTTGTCTTATTGATGCTGAGTGCTCTGTCAATGTAATACTGAGCTCTTTCAGCGAGTCTCTCGTAATCATCAATAGAAGCAGCTATATCAGCCTTAGCAGCGTCTCTGTCGAAGTCAATGTTTTCGTCAAGATCGTCGATCTGCTTGTATGCAGTTGCCTTAAGCTCTGCGATCTTATCCTCTACATACTGAATGATCTCTGCGCCGCCGTATACCCTATTCTCGCCTGTAGGCTTGAACTCAACAGTTACGGGGATCTTTGTACCAACATCAAGCTGAGAAGCAGCGATCGTTACAGTAATATCACCTGAGATCTCAACTGTTTCAAACTCAATATCGGCAAGCTCAGGAACACCGTATGTATCAGCGAGCTTCTTTGCAGCCTCCTTGAGAGACATAGCTGTGTCCTTTGTAAGAGCCTCAGAAACGTTATCAAGCGTAGCAGTAACAACGATATCACGATTGCTCTCGATCTCGTATTTTGCATCCTTGACCTGATTGAGTATCTGCTTAAGAACTCCGCTGTAGTTGCCTGCTGACGAAGCTACAACATCAAAAATAGCAGAAGTATCAATATCACCCGTAGTTTTGTTGTTCTCTACAACATCGCCGATAGCTGAAGAAACTCGTGTGTTCCATTCGGACTTTTCTTCTTCGGGAGCTATGTAGAGGATCTTGTCAAGTGTAAGTGAATTGTCATCTGCCGCAGAAACTGCCGGAGCGGCTTGAGCTACATCACTACTTGTCACAGCGAATGAGCAAGTCAGACACTGTGTGAGAGCCATTGGAACAGCAGCAGCTGCAGCCACAGCCCTCTTGAATAATGAATTCTTCATTGTTCTATTACCTCTCTATCATATTTTTCCTGCTGACCTGCACCTTTTGTACAAGGTACTGACCCCTCAGGTATAATTTCAGGCTTACTGCAAGCGGCACCTAACAGCTTGCCCGGAAATTCATATCTTCATTTTAGCACACAAATACGAATAAGTCAAGAGGATATGTGTATTTTTTTCAAAAATTCTTGACAATAAATCCGCCGGATTTTTGTGCTTATTTCACAATATCAGCATATATATATTCTGCCCTGTGCTGACAGATCCACTCATTGTAATGTTTTACAGTTAAATTATATCACTTGTCTGCACATTTGTCAAGATGAAAATTTTTCAAATTCGATAAAAAGGCTGCCGCTCTTGTGACAGCCCTTTCATCATTATTTTCCGGAATTATTCGCCAAATCTGTCAGGGCAGAGATCATTCCAGATTGCCTGCTGATCGGGATTAGGATCACTTGCAAGCTGTGCGGTGAGTTCAGCATAGAATCCAAGAATTGCAGAAGCATCTCTTGCATCCATATGTCTGTCTGATTTTATTGCCATTGCATTAGCCTCGTCCCATTCATTGGTATTTACATCACCAAGGAATGCACAGAAATGATCGTAAGAATCTTCCGCACCGGATACAAGACTTGTGAATGAAAGCTGAACCTTATCAGGATCAATTACGTTTGTTGCTGTGCCGCTCGATACCTCAGCATAGTACGCAAGTATGAGTGAAGCATCTCTTGCATCAGCCTTGTTGTCAAG
The DNA here is from genome assembly GCA_947624255.1 of uncultured Ruminococcus sp. GTDB lineage: Bacteria > Bacillota > Clostridia > Oscillospirales > Ruminococcaceae > Ruminococcus. The sequence goes on along the minus strand of CANQJO010000013.1, from coordinate 3,614 downwards.
GTTTACGTCGCCCTTTACGCCGATGTATGCCTCTATTGTAAGAGGTGTTCCGTCTGCATTATTAAGAGCTTCGCTGCCGTAATATACCTGAATGTTGTCATACAGGAATGTCGTATTATCTACGTCATAAACACTTGCAGGGGTCTGACTGCCGAAGTTGATCATATCAACGTCGATGTCTCTCAATTCGGGTTCCTGCTCAACGCCGCCGATCGCATATACGTCATAAATAGCAATATTTGTGATCTGCTTTTCAGAGAATCCGCCCTTGCCTATAACGTTTCCGTCAGCATCTACGTGAGTGCCGTTATCGTGGCTGAAGTAGAATCCGTATGTCTGCTCGATCTCAGCATAGCTTCTGACGAGCTCCCTGTCATTCTGGTGAGTGTTTTCATCAACGATAATGTTTCCGGGGAATGCATAAACCTTATCGGTTATATTTTCGCCGTCCTTGCCGGATACAAAGAGTTCGCCGAATTCAACAGGATATGTTCCGTCAGCACAATCCTCGGGAACATGGAATGTGATCGTAAGGAGTATCTCCTTATCCTCTGCAACTACCGTTTTGCCGGTTGCATTAGCAAATGCAAATGCAGGATATGCCGGGTTTACTACCATAGCTGAAAGATAAGCTGTTGATACATCTGAAATTCCCGTATATTCAAGAGGTGATGCACCTGTGAGTGTGAACTGTGCTCCGGATACAGCAAGTCTGCTGGATTTAGGATCACGAACTACAAAGTCAAGTGATACATCATCGCCGGGTGCGGCATACTTAGTATCGCCGATCCAGATGATAGCTCCATCCTCAATGGTGGGAAGCGTAGTTGTAGTTGATGATGAAGAGCTGCCCTGCGTTGTGGTTGTAGTTGTCGATGAAGAGCCGCCCTGTGTTGTGGTTGTACTTGTTGATGAAGCTTCTCCCTGTGTTGTGGTTGTACTTGTTGATGAAGCTTCTCCCTGTGTTGTGGTTGTCGTAGTAGTTGTGGTCGTATCTGTACTTGTAGAGGTTGATGTTACCTCAGGTTCAACGATGATAGCACCATTTATTACAAGAACACTCTTTGTGATGTCAGCGCCGTCATTTCCTGAAACGAAGAGATCGCTGAGCTCTACAGGATATGTGCCTGCCTCGCAATTCTCCGGAACTGTGTAGTTGAGCGTGAGTACGTACGCACCATTCTGAGCTGCTACTGTTACTCCGATTTCATTTGCAAATGCGTACTCAAGAGTATCGGCATTTACAGTTACGGGAGCGGTGTATGCAGCCGAGCTGTCACTTACTGAGCTGTAAATGATAGGTGAAGCGGGTGTGATCTTGAACTGAGCACCTGCTACTTCAAGTGCAGAGCTGTTGGGATCGAGAACCACCATGTTGAGCGGTACTGTCTCTCCGGGAGCTGCTGTAACAGTCTCAAGCATCCAAATGACCGCACCTTCCTGAACAGGAGGTAAGGTTGTTGTAGTGGTTGTCGTTGTAGATGTTACAGTAGTTGTCGCACTTGTGGTTGTTGTTGTTGTTGTCGTTGTTGTAGTTGTTGTTACATCTGTAGTTGTTGTAACATCAGGTTCAACTATAATAGCGCCGTTTTCTGTGAGTACACGGCTTGTGAGATCGAGTCCGTCCTCAGTAGAAACAAACAGATTTGAGATCTCAACAGGGTATGTGCCGGCTGCGCAGTCCTCAGGAACAGTGTATGTGAGTGTGAGAACAATAGCGCCGTCAGCAGAAGGTACTGCTCCACCTATAGAATTAGCGAATGCGAACTCCATAGTATCATTATTTGAAACGATAGGTGCAGCGTATGCCGCTGTTTCATCGCTTACAGAATTATAGATTATCGGTGAAGCCTGGTTAATGTTGAACTGAGCACCTGCGATCGACAGTTTGCTGTCATGAGGATCCATAACTACCATATTTAGAGTTACTTCATCTCCGGGCTTAGCAGTTACTGTTTCGATCTGCCAGAGAACTGCTCCCTCAGGAATGCTCACTGTTGTTGTTGATGTAGTTGACGCAGATGATGTAGATGCAGATGTTGATGTCGTAGTTGATGCATCCGTTGTGGTTGTTGCATCTGTTGTGGTTGTGGTTGTATCTGTTGTGGTTGTTGTTGTATCTGTCGTGGTTGTGGTCGTTACATCTGTTGTAGTTGTAGTTGTTACATCTGTCGTGATTGATGAAGACGGGATCTCAACAGTTATTGAACCGTCAACGAATTTAACAAGATCGGTAATATCCTTACCGAATGTATCACTTACGAACTGCTGTGACCATGTAACAGGGTATACGCCCGCTTCTGTAGGAGCAGTGTATGTAAGTGTGAGAACAACGTCTCCGTCAGCAGCCGCTGTGCCTGAGCCGATGCCCTGTGCAAATGCATACTCATTTGTATCGTCATTTGCAACAAGAGCTGCATCATATGCAGAAGAGCCGCTTGCCGATTCGTAAACCACAGGAGATTCAGCCTTTATAACAAACTGAGCGCCTGCTACCTCAAGACCGGGTGTAGAGCTGCCGTCAACGACAACGTCCATAACAACGGTCTCTCCGGGGCCGACTACAACATCGGGGATAACCCATGAAACATCGCCCTCGGTTGTCTGATCTTCAACGATAATAAGACCGTCAACGAACTCTACATATGAGGTAAAGTCGATGCCGTCCTCACCGCTGACAAATTCGTCAGACCATACTACAGGATATTCACCGGGAGTGTCGGGTGCTGTGTATGTGAGTGTGAGTACAACTGCGCCGTCAGGAGCTGCTGTTGACGAGCCGATCGGCTGTGCAAAAGCAAATTCCATAGTATCGCTGTTTGAAACGATAGCAGCATCATATGCCGCAGAAGAAGCGCTTACTCCGCCGTAAACAGCGGTATCAGCGTTGATGCTGAACTGTGCGCCCGCAACTTTAAGCAGTGCTGCGTTAGGATCATTGACTACTGCATTGAGAGTGACCTCCTCGCCGGGAGCTGCTTTAACTGTATCAAGTACCCACTGTATATTGCCCTCGGGGAGTGCTGCTACTTCAATGTAGCCGTCTGTGAAAGTTACCTTATCTGTGATGTCATTTCCGTTAGTGTCGCTGATGAATTCATCAGACCATGTAACAGGATATCTTCCGGAAGGACAAGAATCGGGAACATCAAATACCAGCGTAAGAACTGTAGAGTCTTCCGCTGCCGTGATGCCGTTTCCTACACCCTGACCGAAAGCGATCTCGTTTGTGTTAAGGTTTGCAACGACGCTTGAGTCGTATGCATCAGAGCCTGATACTGCTGAAAGAACAACAGGAGATGCTCCGTTGATCTTGAACTGAGCGCCTGCTACAGCAAGATCGGAATTATTGACCTTTACCTCCATAGTAGCCTTGCCGCCGGGAACAGCGTTTACAGCGGGGATGACCCACTCAACTGTGCCGCTTACGGGAGCTGCTGTGGTTGTGGTCGTTGTTGTGTCGTTGGCTTTTGTTGTGGTGGTAGTTGTGGTGCTGTTGTCATTTGTCGTGGTGGTAGCTGCGGTAGTTGTTGACGTAGTTGTTACATCGCCGCCAATAGTGATATCACCATTGAGGAGAGTATACTTGTAGTTGTCGGAATATCCGCCGGCCT
>CANQJO010000012.1 GCA_947624255.1 uncultured Ruminococcus sp. | reverse complement strand
TCGCTCTCAGGGCTTCTCTTATTTGCTCTATTTATAATTTTCAGCATACACTTTGAGGTTTTAGAACAGGTCTAATGAGTTCTATCCTATTCTTGACACAATTCAATTCAAATGCTATAATAAATGCAGCAATATTTCAATAAAAATCAGCCTTCAGCATCTTTATCACATCGGAAGAAAGGACAATGTTATGAGTATAGAAAACGAACAGGAGCTTTCTCGTGATGAATTCACAGAATACATATACAGCGAGACTTGTTTCGGTGAACCTGTAAACGCAGAGACCGCCGATGATATTCGTGACGGTATCAACAGAGCGATAGAGCTTGAAGCTCATCCTGTTTTTTTGGAGGGATTGTCTGCAAGGCTCACGCAGCTTGGCATCGAATGCAGCTCACATGATACAGAGATCATGCTGTTCGAGATAAAAAAGCGCTACAAGTCCGTTCTCGGAAAAAGCTGTCCCCGAACGGTGCAGGAGTGGTGCAAAGGTACAAGCCCCGGTATCATCAATCGGCAGAATCATTATGATCTATGCTATGCTCTTGAAATGGACTATCAGCAGACGGCTGCATTTTTTCAGAAAAACTATCTCACGCTTCCGTTTATTGTGAAATCTAAGGTCGATGCAGTATTCCTGTACTGTCTGTATCATCATAAGCCGTATTCTGTGGTGACGGGATTGCTTGAAAGATCGAAAGGCTTTGTATCGCAGGAAAACGCCCATACTTCGACCGCTCAGATCGCTGCTGTGATTTTTGATATTGACGATGACGAAAAGTTCCTGCATTACTTGTCGGAGCATTGTTACGATAATGAGCAGCAGTTTCAGCTTGCACGTTCGATCATCAATGATGAGATCGGAATATTGAAAGCCGGTATTCTCGATGACGGTGCGGTTGAGATCATCTCTCCCGACAGGCTGAACAGCTTGACGATAGATGCGCTGTTGGGCTATCGCTACCAGAGCCGTGATAAAGGAGAAGCCGTGGTAAAGCTCCCGAAACGCTTTACAGAGTCACTTCCGAACGATGTCACGCTCGGCAAAATTATCAAGGGGGACAGTATTTCCTATGAGGTGCTTCGCAAAACACTGATGCTGCTGAAATTCTGCAATTATTACCGTGATGCTGAAGCTGATGACAGAAAGCGTGGTTATGAGCCTGACAAATATGAAGTAAATAACCGTTTGATGGATTTTTATGATGAGCTGAATAACACGCTGATCTCCTGCGGATTTGCACAGCTGTATGTACGTCATCCGTTTGACTGTCTGTTATTGTATTGTGCAAACTCCTATGATCCGATACTTACGCTTCATCTGCTGAATGAACGGAATTGATTTTTATAATCTTCTTTTCAGATGCCCTATAATATAGATGAAAGGAGGTCGGTGATATGCTTGAAAACGGAGATACACTTTCTGCGGACGGCAGGCAGTACACAATAATAGAACAGCTTGGAAAAGGTGCGAATACGATCGCTTATCTTGCGGAGTGCAGTTATGATGAATTTGTGACGAAATGTATTCTGAAAGAATATGCTCCCCGCAGCAGCGATGATCTTAAAGCCGGAAAGGCACGATTTCTTGCTTCGGGAAAAATGCAGAATACGCTGCGGCAGAAGTCTTTGCTGAAAAATCAGACTCCGCCCGTAAGTCACATATTTGAGACAAATGATACGGCATTTATTGATGTTGCCTGCTATAACGGCACAACACTTGACAAGCTTGATACTCTCAATTTACCGCAGTATGCGGCGATTTGCAAAACGATCGCTAAAACTGTAGGATACTGCCACACCTCGGGATTTTTCTGCCTTGATCTGAAACCGGAAAATATCTTTATTCTGCAAAATGCTCCCGATGATACGATAACACAGCTTGTGGAGCTTATCGACTTTGACAGTATCCGTGATGTGAATAACAGCGGTAATATGCCGTTTTTCTATACAAGAGAGTGGGCAGCGCCCGAACAGCTAAGTCCTTATTCTGTAGGCAGGATCGGCTGCACTGCGGATATTTACACGGTCGGTGAGATCGTTTTTTATCTTCTTTTTGGGAGACATTCTACCGATCCGGAGCATAGGGGATTTTCAAGATTTCCGTTTGAGGACTGCAAGCATGAATATCACAAATTCACTGAACGTCCGGACGTTCAGGCGTTATTTACAAGGCTGTTTCGTGGTACGATCCGTTCGTCTCCGACAAACCGCTTTCAGAGTATGGACGAGGTCACAAAGCTCCTCGGTGAGCTTGTGGAAATTCTCGATCGGCGAGACTACGTTATCCCTATGCTGCCGTCCGTATCACCCGATTTTGTCGGCAGAGATGCAGAGCTCATGCAGATGTCGGCAAGCCTGCAAAAAAATTCCGTGCTATATATTACGGGTATCGGCGGTATAGGAAAATCTACATTGGTAAAAAACTATATTGCAAGATATCGCACGAAATATGAGATCATTGTGTATCTTGCATTTGACGGTGATTTTCTGCACACTTTCTGCGATGATATGCAGTTTCAATTAAGCACGATATCACGGCAGCACGGCGAATCTCCGGAAGATTATTTCTCACGAAAGCTAAAGGCTTTTAAGCGTATCTGTGCTGAAAAAAAGGTGCTGTTTGTGCTTGACAATTTCAGCGGTAAAATCACAAAAAACCTGAGTCATATCATCGACTGCGGATATGATGTGATAATTGCATCAAGAAATCGTCCGCCGAAAAACAGTTTTCCCTGTATGGAGGTCGGTGCAATAGCTGATACAGCGGATCTATGCAAGCTGATCTCTCTGAACCTTGAACGCACACCGTCTAAGGAGGAATGGCTGTGTTTCGAGGAAATTATTACGCTTGTGCAGGGACATACACTTGTTTTAGAGCTTATTTCACGGCAGATCGCAGCAGGCAGGCTTGACATTTATAAGGCACTTGAATTGATCCGTGAGAACGGTTTTTCACGGTTTTCAGGCGAAAAGGTCGGCAACTACAAGGACGGCGAAGAAGTGTATGATACGCTGTCAGCTATCATTTCTGCGCTGTTCGATGCAGGAACTGTGAGTGACGATGCAAGGCTCACGCTGAAAATTCTTTCGCTGCTGAATGTGAGAGGTCTTGAAACAGGTCTTGTGCAGAAGTTTTTTCCCGATATTCAGCCTGACACGGTGTCGGCTCTGTCTGCGGAGGGGTGGATATATTCAGATGAGCGCATAAGGGTACACCCTGTCATAGCAGAGACTGTTCGCTATTGGGAATGGTCCGGTGAAAAGGTGGCTGTTATGGAATTTCACAAGAAATTGACCGACATTTATAACGGTATGTCAGATGCTATTCAAATAAAGGAGATACTGCATTCTGCCGAATCTTTCACAAGTACGCATGACCATCATATTATCAGAGGTATTTATTTCGATATGCTTGGCTGTTATTATGATACTCTGCTCGGCGGAGCTTACTATCCCGAAAATGATGAAGAAGCAGAATTGCTTGAAAAGCTGTTGAATTCGGCTGATCGTGCGATATCTGAAATGGAGCGGGAGACTGACAGGCGCAAGTGGAAATATCTCACGGAATATTATCTTGATTTGGCAAGTATCCTGATACGGAGCTATCCGGAATATTACGATCATGCCGCTGAATTGCTTGATAAGGTCAGTGATCTGATCGAGGAGAACAGCGATAAACATTGCTATTACTGTATGGTGTCGGCGTGGTACTATACGCTCGCTGAACCGGATATTGAGAAAACACGGTCTTTCACGCAGCAGGCAGAGTGCATCGCCAAAAACGTCTTTTCGACCGATTTGGAGATCATTGACATTATCCATATCCCGACAGCAAATTGTTTTTATTATCATAATGATTTCCGTTTGGCTGCCGATAAAATAGAAGAAGCTGTGGCAATCTGCAAGAGCTATCCCGAAATGCTCTCCTATATCGACAAACAGGCAGAGCTGCTGAATATTTTGCTTGATATTTACATGGAAACAGGAGATACTGCAAAATGCCGTGATCTGATCGCTGAGATAGATCGGATCAACAAAAAATACAAGGAGCAGGGGATATGCCGGGAGGTATCGCTTGAAATACGTGAGAAAGCAGGTTCGTGAGGATCTGCTTTTTTTGGAATCCGTTTTTATATTCCCGAAAATAAGTATGATATACTGTAATCAGCAGGAAGCAAAGGCGCAACAAAAAGTCATATGGTGAGCGGCATTCAAAAGTGTATGGTACAGGTTATACTGTATATTGCTCCCATTGATTTTGCTCCGTGTCCGGTTGACGATGGCGCTTCTGCTCGGATCGGCGGCAGCAAAAAAGAATGAGGGATATATCGGCTCATCAAATAAGAACGGAGGATAAATATGAACAAGCTGAATAACATCAAAAAAGGTCTGTTTGCACTTATAATGTGCCTGTCTTTCTCACTTTGCGGGTGCGGAAGCGGCGATCGGTCAGAGGAAAAGGTCGATAATTCGGTAATTACTAATGAGGCGGCAACTCACTCCAAGTCGGAGGAAACAACCGATGCAACTTCCACAGAGGAAACTACGACCGAGACTGAGACAAGCACCACCACTGAGGCTGCTACCGAAGCTGAAACAACCACTCCCGATGAACCTCCAAAGGAAATGTCGGAAAGTACCTATGAACACAATGAATACTACGATATTGTCGAAACATCGACCTTTCAGGACGCTATCGGCTATACTGTCGTGATACACAAGGTACTTGCAAAGAAAGATGTGAGTATTTCGGGTACACTGCTGGCTTATTCGTCCGACGGCAACGTGATCGGTAAGAGTTCAGATGATATTACGCTGACGGAAGGAAAGTACAACTACTTCCGCTACTCCTTTGACGGGGACATTTCAAATGCAGATATCAAACCAAGCGCCAAGGCTAAGGAGGACTCCTTTATGACCGGAGAGCGCAATGCAGTTGAGATGGTTCAGTATAATCGCTCCGGAGATGATCTGTTTATCACCTTTGAGCAGACAGCCGATGAAGCAGGCTCTTTAGGAAAGTTTAAGCTCCTGTTCTATAAGGGCGATAAGATCGTTGATACTGTGGACGGTTATTTAAGTATATATGTAGAAAACCTGACCGGCAAAGGTTCAACTGATGTGGCTTCGATCTGGGTGTACAATAAGGACTTTGACCGAATCGAGTATATATATGAACCATAACGAACAATAGCATCGTGGCAGCACTCGAAAGGATTTTTGAGTGCTGCCTTTTTATTTTTAGAGGGAGTGATCATATATTTTTCTTTGCGATTTTTTTACCGCCTCGTCCCGGGCAATATCCATAGCGACAACGCTAAAGTGACAAAGCCATACTGATGTATGTCGAGTCACTTTGATGCAGTAAAAGGTGCAGGATTTTCGCAAAGGCTGTCAGGTTTTAGAGTGAAATCAGTATCACAAGCCTTACAGCGACGCTCGTATTCTTACTCTGAAAGGATCGGATCGTTTACTATGACTATTGCCTTTTCACTTCTGAATACATAAATTTTTTCGGCTTCGGTAACAGTTTATTTGCAGAGGTTTAGCTCCATAGCGTTATTACCTCGCTTAATAATATTCGGGAATAGTTGTACTGGTTGCCTTAAACATCTCAGCGACTGCGGAGCTATTATCAGAGCATTTCGCTATACCGATACTATTATAATTACTCCTAACAAAACGTATAATTTTTCTGATAAGTTTGATAGAAAATTCTTTGAAATGGAGCTTATGAGAGGAAACGATTATCTTGAATATGTCAAAGAGATCATGATGAAAGGGAGTATTGGCTCTGTCGGCGAGGGAAATTTTATAGGCTCGATTCCTGCATATGGATATGATAAAGTCAAAATCGGAAAAGCATATACTCTCACTCCAAACTGCGAAGCTGATACAGTAAAGCTGATTTTTGAATTATTTGTCACTGAAGGACTCGGAACAACGACCATCGCTCATCGGATGAATAATCTCGGGATCAAACCGAGAAGGTCTCCTTACCGGACGAATCCTGCGATATGTGATATGCTGCGTAATCCTGTCTACATAGGCAAGATTCGCCGTAACCGGAGAAAAACGGTAAAAAATATGATAACGGTGAACTCGTCATATCCTGCTCACGCTCTGAACCGGAAAATAATATACTTATCGACGGCAAGCATGAAGCCATTATTTCCGAAGAACTATTTTCGGCAGCTCAGAAAAAATTCGGGAATACTCCTCGCTTTAAAAGTGAACCGAACCGGTATGAATTGACCTCAAAAAGTTAGACAAAATTTTTGTAAAGAATCTATGCAAAGCGACTAAGAGAATTCTTGGTCGCTTTTGCTATGCAGCATTGAGTCTGTATTCAATGGGAGACAAAGTATCAAGTTTAAGCTTTATACGCTTTGTGTTGTACCATTCAATATAACCGTGCAGATCGGAGATGAAGTGTTCAACAGAGTCAAATTCCTGCAAGTATAGAAGCTCTGTTTTCAACAGACTGAAGAAATTCTCTGCACAGGCGTTGTCAAGGCAATTACCTTTTCGTGACATACTCTGCTGAATGCCTTTGTCTTTGAGCATTTTCTGATAATGCTTGTGCTGATACTGCCAGTCTTGATCGAAGTGCAGAATAAGGTTGGTATTATCTGGAATTTTCGCAAATGTCATATTAAGCATATCTTTCACTTAGCTTAAATTCGGGTGGTAACTCAGATTGTAGGGCATAACATCACCCTTAAAAAGATAGATGATCAGCGACAGATACGGCTTGATACCATACAGAGCAAACTCTGTCACATCTGTTACCCACTTCTGATTAGGCTTATCCGCCTTAAAATTACGCTCAAGGAGATTAGGAGCGATTCTGCCGACCTCGCCCTTGAAAGAGTTATATTTCTTCATGCGTACACGGCAGAAAATTCCCATTTTGCGCATTAATCTCAAAACTGTTTTGTGATTGATCTTATGTGTTTTTTGCAATTCTTTCGTAATTCTGCGATAGCCGTAGCGACCTTTGTTTTCGTCATATATCCTGCGAATTTCTACTTTGATCTCAGCGTATTTATCCGGCTTTGGATTCTCAAACTGCTTGCTGTAATAGTAGTAAGTACTGCGAGGAATCCCGGCAATCTCAATGAGCAGACCTACTTTATGTTTATGCCTCAGTTCCCATATCACTTGTGCTTTTTCTCTTGCCGTACCCTCTCGGCAACCAAGGCATTCAATTTTTTTAGGTATGCGTTCTCCGCACGAAGACGCTGGTTCTCCGCAATCAGATCCTCTTCAGCTCCTTTCTTCAGATTTGGCGGGCGTCTTGTTGACTTGCGTCCACGACGTTTAATGCGTGGTCCCTTTGCCCCTTCTTCAAGGTAGATTCGTTCCCATTTGGCAACTAAATTATGGCCTGATATTTCAAATTGTCTTGCTGCTTCCCTATAACTTAATCCCTCCTTGTGCATCGTTTCCGCTACCTTGATCTTCCGCTGCGGAATTTAGTTTGAGAATTTACTTGAACGAAATAAAAACAAATTTGTTCATATAATGCCATTGACTTCATCAGAGTTTTGTGATATAATCTACTTTGGTACATAATTTTTGCCCATGGAAAGGAAGAAACAAAATGCTTAACGATGTTAAAGTAATTATCTGTGGCAAGGAGTATAAGCTGCGTACGGCAGAAACTCCTAACTACGTTTTTGCTCTTGCAAGATCACTGGAGTCAAGGATCAATGAGCTTATGAACTCCGGCAGCGGATCTTCTCCATATACGGCGGCAATAATGGTAGCTCTCAGTCTCCTTGACGACCTTAACAAATCAAATCAGAAGCTGGACAATATCCGCACTCAGACAAAGGAGTATGTTGATGAGGCAGGAAAATCCCGCATTGAACGTGATGCTGCTCAGAAGGAAATAGAGGTGCTGCGCTCAAAGATCGTTCAGCTTGAGAATATGGTCAAGCTGAGACAGCTCAAGGACAGCATCTGATGTGTCACCCGGAGATACTTGCTCCGGCAGGAAGCATGGAGGCTTTGCAGGCTGCTCTGAGAACAGGTGCTGATGCCGTATACATCGGAGGGAAAAACTATTCTGCAAGGAATTCTGCTGAAAACTTCTCCCGTGAGGAGTTGCCGCAGGCAGCGGAGCTCTGCCACAAATACGGTGCTAAGATATACCTTGCGGTAAATACGCTCATCACCGATGAGGAATCGGCAGGGTTCTGTGAATACATAAAATTTACCGCATCTATCGGCGTTGATGCGTATATCATACAGGACTGGGGAGTAATGCACCTCATAAAGAAATGCGTTCCCGATGCGGTTCTCCACGCATCTACACAGATGTCGGTACATACAGTTGAGGGAGCACGCCTGTTGAAGGAGCAGGGCTTTTCACGGATAGTTCCTGCCCGTGAGCTTGACCGTGATGCCATAGAGAAAATCTGCCGTGAGGATATAGAAACAGAAATTTTCGTCCATGGAGCTCTGTGTATGTCCGTTTCGGGACAGTGCTATATGTCGGCAATGATAGGCTCACGTTCAGCAAATCGGGGCTGCTGCGGACAGGCTTGCCGTCTGCCCTTTTCAGCCGATAACACTCCGGCACACAGCTTGTCTCTGAAAGATCTTTCGATCATACCGCAGGCACGTGAGCTTGCGTCGATCGGTGTTGACTCTCTGAAAATAGAGGGCAGAATGAAACGCCCGGAGTACGTTGCTTCGGCTGTGAATGAACTGAAAGCCTCACTTGAGGGACTTCCTCCGGATATGGAGCTGCTGAAAGGCGTTTTCTCTCGGAGCGGTTTCACTGACGGATATTACACCGGCGTTCGGCAAGATATGTTCGGTATCCGCAAAAAGGAGGACGTTATCGCTGCGCCTTCATTTCTTCCCGGAATACATAAGCTCTGCCGGAATGAGCGTCAGGTACACCGTGTTGATTTCCATGCTGTTGTGAAGCCGGGCACTCCTTTGACAGTAAGCGCTTCATGCGGTGAGGTCACTGTCACTGTTACAGATGCTCCTCCTCAGAGGGCTGTGAATCGTCCGGCAGATATTGAGCTTTTAAGAACACAGCTTTCCCGTCTGGGAGGTACGGTTTTTCTCTGCGGAGATGTTACGGGAGATATCGACGGCACTGCGGCTGTGTCTCCCGGCACGCTGAACAGGCTTCGCCGTGAGCTGATCGAAAAGCTCACAAATGAGATCATCAGAAAAAATACTCCCGTCTATACTATAACAGAGTATACTCCGGATCCGGGATCGTCCGCCGCACACGGACGATCACCGTTACCGCTGAGAGTCTTCTGCCGCAGCCGTGAGCAGGCTGATGCTGCTGCATCGGCTCAGGCATTGATACTCCCTATGGAGCTGATAGATACCGATGTCATCAAGGCTTTCGGAGAGCGGCTGATAGTATCGCCTCCCCGTTTTATTTCCCATGAGGAAATGGTCATTTCCCGCCTTAGTGAACTCCGTGAGCTTGGCGCACAGCGGCTGATGTGCCACACTCCGGACAGTATTGCGATCGGCAGAAAACTCGGATTCAGGCTGCATGGCAGCTTTTCACTGAATATAATGAACTCCTTTGGTGCAGAGCAGATGAGTGCCCTTGGTCTTGAGGATTGCGTTATCTCTCCGGAGCTGAAACTCTCTCAGATAAACGAACTTCATACAATTCTTCCGATAGGAGCAGTAGTTGCCGGAAAGTTACCGGTAATGCTTACAAGAAACTGTCCCATAAAGGATCAGACAGGCTGTAAACGGTGCAGGCATCATCTTACCGACCGCACAGGACGCTCTTTTCCGGTGATCTGCTCAGGCGGCTATACAGAGATACTCAACGTCGACTGTCTTTATATGGCTGACAGGTATTCTCAAATGGAAACCTTGTCATTCGGCGAGGTAATGCTTGCCGATGAAGATGCCGCCGCCGTAGAGGATCTGCTCTCAGGCGTGCGGCCAAATCACACAGTTACACGAGGACTATTTTACAGGGGTGTCTGATATGAAGCTGATATTCAAAAAATTAAACGAAAAAGCCGTCATTCCGGCAAGAAGCACTCCCGGCAGCGCAGGTCTTGACTTATGTGCCTGCCTTGACGCTCCGGTGACGATAGCTCCCGGAGAGAGACAGGTGATCCCCACGGGACTTTCCGCTATGACGGATGAAAGCTCTGTAGCGATGCTCGTATATCCACGGTCGGGACTTTCTGCCGTACACGGTGTCACGCTTGCAAACTGTGTGGGAGTCATCGACAGCGACTACCGTGGCGAATGGCTCGTACCGCTGATAAATCACGGCAGCGATCCGTTTATTGTTGAAAACGGTATGCGAATAGCGCAGGTGATACCAACAAGGGTAATTATTCCTGAGATAGAAACGGCTGATGAGCTCTCCGAAACAGAAAGAGGTGCGGGAGGCTTTGGCTCGTCAGGACTTGAATAGACAGATCCGGGAAAGCGGACCGGCACCCTTCGGGGAAAATAATGCAGTCATGCGGCAAAGGCTCTGAAATACAGTATGCATGGATTGCGAGGAGTGTTGTAAAGTACAGAACGCTCCTTGTGCGGAGCTGTCAAAAAAATAAATTGCCAAAACAGGCAGAATGGAGACAAAAATGAAACGTACACTTTATATGTTGATGCTGATAATAGCTGCCACTTTTCTGGGAGATATTCTCGGCGGAATGGCAAAAGGCTCACTGAAATGGCTGGGCTACTCAAAATACATAGAATTTGATCCGGGAACATTCATCAATACGGACTTTTTCAAGCTCACATTCGGGATCTACATAAGTCTGAATGTATGTCAGCTTATATTGATACTGATCTCGTTTTTCGTCTATTATAAAACAGTAGGCAAGCTGATCGCCGGCAAATAATGCCGAGCGGCGACAGCTTTACGCTGTTTATGCTTTTGATTATTGGCTTTTAAAAAAGAAAGGAATTTAAGTTTTAAATGTTTACTAAAGATATTGGTATTGATCTGGGTACCGCAAATACCCTCGTATATATGAGAGGAAAGGGTATTATAATAAGAGAGCCGTCGGTTGTCGCTGTTGATACCCGTACCGACAAATGCCGCTATGTGGGCAAAGAGGCTAAAGACGTTATCGGACGTACTCCCGGCTCTATCGTTGCGGTAAGACCTCTCAAAGACGGCGTTATCGCTTATTTCGACATCGCCATAACCATGCTGCAGGAGTTCATCAAAAAGGCTCTTAAAGGCACTATCTTCACGAAAGCAAATGTTATTATATGCATTCCCTCCGGAGTTACTGCCGTTGAGCGGCGTGCTGTCCGTGAAGCCTGCAAAAAAGCCGGTGCTAATAACGTTCTCATCATTGAAGAGCCGATGGCTGCCGCAATAGGTGCGGGACTTCCCACAAATGAGCCTGCCGGAAGCATGATCGTTGACATCGGAGGCGGTACGAGTGAGGTCGCAGTCATTTCTCTCGGCGGTATCGTAGCTGCACAGTCTATACGCTGTGCGGGCGATGAATTCGACAATGCCATTATAAACTATATCAAGAAAAAATATAATCTCCTGATCGGTGAAAGGACTGCCGAGAATGTAAAACTCGAGATCGGTTCGGCGTTTCCCAGCGAAAAAGAGGGCACTATGGAGATAAAGGGCAGAAATCTTTTGAACGGTCTGCCGGAGAATGTTGTTGTCAGCTCTGCTGAAATACGTGATGCTCTTGTTGAACCGCTCTCCCGTGTGATAGATGCAATAAAGTCTACTCTCGAGGACACTCCCCCTGAGCT
Source organism: uncultured Ruminococcus sp. (assembly GCA_947624255.1). Lineage (GTDB taxonomy): Bacteria > Bacillota > Clostridia > Oscillospirales > Ruminococcaceae > Ruminococcus. The sequence goes on along the minus strand of CANQJO010000012.1, from coordinate 49,269 downwards.
TTCCGCCGATATCATCGACCACGGAATAACTCTCGCCGGAGGAGGTGCGCTGCTCCGGGGACTTGACAGGCTCATCAACCGTGAGACCGGTATGCCTGTATACATCGCAGAATATCCCCTTGACTGCGTTGCCGAGGGTACGGGACGTATTCTCGAAAATATAAACGATTATCAGGATGCCCTTACCGAAAATGTAAAGTATTATTAAGGTGGAATTATGCGTGAATTTTTAAAAAGCACCCGGTTCAAGATACTTCTTGCTTTTCTTGCTTTTCTGCTGGGAATAATGATATATGCCGTCACTAAGGGCGGATATTCGGTAATGGGATCGTCGCTTCTCAACACGGTGACAAAGCCTTTCCGAAAGACCGCAAACAGCATCAGCATGAATATCGAGCATACCCTTGACAAGCTCTCAAATGCTGAAAAATATTATGAGGAGAATCAGCAGCTCAAAAAACAGATAGGTGAACTTAACAAACAGCTCACTGATTACGATGAATTGAAAGCAGAGTGCGAGGAACTGAGAAAATTCGTCACTATCAAGGAGGAGCACGAGGATTATATTCTCTCACAGCCGTGTGATGTTCTGGGATATGTCACAAACGATCCGTTTCGTGGATTTACTATAGACAAGGGATCCGCCGACGGGATCGAACCATACTGCCCTGTCGTCACCGCTGAGGGCATCGTGGGAATAACCATTGAAGTTTCAGAGCACGTTTCCACTGTCAGGACGATACTTTCACCCGATCTTTCCATAGCGGCAGTATGCTCGTCCTCAACGGCTGACTACGGCATAATTGAGGGAAATATTCTTTCAGCAGAAAAAGGCAATACACAGCTCAGCCATATAAGTCCCGGCAACAAGCTCAAAACAGGTGATCTCATGATAACCTCCGGCAGCAGCGGACTTTTCCCGAAGGACTATGCTATAGGCACTATAGAGTCTTTAGGATATGACTCCAACGGACTGTATTATAACGCCGAGATAAAGCCATGCATCGACATAACACGCCTTACCTCAGTCATCGTCATCACCGATTTCAGCGGAAAGAGGGAGGAACAGAATGAGAATCAGGACAACTCGTGAGAAACGTATATTCTACATAAAAACAACTCTCCGCTGGCTCATATATTATATTATCATCTTCGGCTGCTTTATATACATGACCTCCGGAACATGGCTGAAACCGATCATTCTTATTCCCGTTGCACTGTGCATCTCGGTGAACAACAACCAATATGCGTCTGTACTGACGGGAGCGCTCTGCGGCTTTCTCATTGACATTAGCTGCGGAAAGCTGTTCGGCTATAATGCAGTCCTGCTGGCTTTTTTCTGCATCGTTGCCTCGCTTGTCTTCGAGCTTTATCTGAGGTACAAATTCATCAATTTCATGATGCTTTCGGCTGTTGTCTCGTACATACAATGCGTTCTGGACTACCATTTTTACTACAAAATGTGGAAATATGAGGGCGTTGAGCGCATTTTCACACGGTACTCCCTGAAAATATGGGTATATACCGTTATCTCTGCGGTAATAGTTTTCCTGATCTTCCGGTTGGTGAACCATTTCTTAATGCCGAAAGAGCATCTCACGCTGGAAGAGGCTATCACCGGCAAAAATCATAATTAAAGGAAGTGAGCTGCATGAGAACATTTTCAGATCATATAAAATCTATTATAATCGTTCTGCTGGTAGTCATGCTTGCTCTGCTCAGCGGAATGCGACTTATGGATATACAGGTAGTCGGTGACGAGAATATTTTAACTCCCGAAAATTCTGACGATGCTATAGTATACAAACGTCAGGTAAAGGCTACCCGAGGCGGCATCGTTGACTATAACGGCAACGTTATCGTTACAAATGATGCACGCTGTGATCTTGTGCTGCAAAAGGCATTTTTCCCGGAGGATCTTCAAGAGGGAAACGCAACTCTCATAGGCATATACAGTGCTCTTAAAGAGCATGGATATACTATCAAAACAAGTATTCCCGTATCGGAAACGACTCCATATGTGTTCACAAGCGAGGATACTGCTGATTTTATTGCCGATCTGAATCTTAATGTTTACGCCTCTGCTGAAAACTGTATTGACAAGCTCATTGATGATTATAAGATCGCTGATACCTATTCAGAGAACGAAAAGAGAATTATTGCCGGACTGCGCTATGAGATGATTGCCGAGGATTTTGCCTACAGCAACGATCTGCTTCTTGCGGAGGACGTTGATCCCGAAACCGTTACCGAAATGAAAGAGCTGAGCAATTTCTATCATGGTATCGAGGCGGTCGAAGCTTCCGACAGGCAGATCGTCCGTGGAGATATACTTCCTCACCAGATCGGTACTGTCGGACCTATATACGCCGAGGAGTACGATAAGCTGGAGGAAAAGGGCTATGCTCTCAACGACACGATCGGACGGGGCGGCATTGAGGCTGCCATGGAGACAGAGCTTCGGGGACAGAACGGCGAGGAAGAGATAACTGTCTCTGACGGTGCTGTGACCAACGTTAGAACTATCGTGGAGACGAACTCCGGCAAAACGGTAAAGCTCACTGTAGATGGCGCATATCAGCTAAAACTTCAGGGAATACTTGATGACTTTATCAAGAATTTCCCGTCAATAAACACGAATCCCAACCTGAAAGATGTAAAATGCGGAGCAATAGCTGTCCTTGATGCCAAAACAGGCGCAGTCAAAGGACTTGCCACAGCACCGACGTATAATCTTAAGGATTATGTTGAAAATTATGATTATTTTCTAAAAGCGGAAAATTCTCCGCTGATAAACCGCTGCACCGACGGACTATATCTTCCGGGTTCAACATTCAAAACGATCACAGCTACCGCAGGACTTAACGAGGGTGTCATAAATACCGATACGACCTATTTCTGCACAGGCAGCAACTATGAATTCTACGGCGGAAAATACGGCTGTACAGGCACTCATGGCAATATCTCGGTCGAGCACGCCATTGAGGTTTCCTGCAACATTTTTTTCTATGAGACTTCACGAAATCTGGGGATAGATAACATCACAAAATATGCAAAGCTCTATGGTCTTGGAGCAAGCACAGGCATCGAAACCGGTGATGCTGAGGGATTTCTGTGTAATCCTGAGACATTCGCAAAGCGTGGTCAGCCGTGGTATATCGGATACGTTATACAGGCAGGTATCGGAAATCAGGATGCCGGAATGACACCCCTCCAGCTTGCGGTGGTGGCTAATACCATTGCCAACCGAGGAACACGATATAAGCCGTACCTTGTGGACAGCCTCTGCGATTATGCTACCGGAGAGGTCATCACACAGACACAGCCCACTGTTGCCGAAAAAATACAGATAAATTATGATTATGTCTATGATGATATCATCAACGGAATGATAAATGCATCCCACAACGGATTTCCGGCTAAGAATTCCATTTCAAACTTAGGATTCGATGTGGCAATAAAAACGGGTACTCCTCAGACGGATATCAATGATAAAAGCAAGCAGAACTCCGTGTTTATCGGATTTGCTCCTGCTGATGATCCCGAGATCGCATTTGCAGGCGTTATTGAGGGCGGTGAATACTCCAAATATATGATAAGAGATATTATTCTCGCATATCAGGAGTGTTACGGACTCAACGGAGTTGCGCCGACAGCAACGCTTCCGGAGGAAAAACGAGAACCGCTTTCCGGTACAACGTCTGACACCACCGCTGCTGATACTACGACAACTATGCAGACGACTACAGCTTTACCGGTATATACGGAGCCGGCTGCAACAGCTGTTACTATGCCGGAGCTGACAGCTCCCGCCACTGTACCTGAGACAACCGCTCCCGTAACGACAATTCCGCCTACAGAGCCTCAGACGACTCCGCCTACAGAGCCTGAGCCTGCGACTGCATCACAGGAGCAGACAACGACAAGCAATTGAATTTATCCGTCCGCTAATGTAAACGGCAAAATTTCTGCTGCCAGATAATTGCTGTTTGCATCAGAGGGCGGTATATTTTTTGAAATGTAAAAAAAGTGTATATTTACCGCTTTTCTGTCCAAACTATTGATGAGGATAATTCTCATACCGATCGCATGAACGTTGGCAGACAGACACGTTATACCGTCAGATCTGTCCGCTGCTGAGGATCGGCATCACATCAATAAGGATCATTGATCCAACAGAACGGAGGCATTTCAATTGAATAAAAAATCTGATGGCAAAGCCGGAAAAGGCTCAAGAGGATTTTACGCAGCTCTCGGAATAAGTGCTGTCATGATAGGCTCTGCTTGCTTTTTCGCCTACAATGAGGGGGAGAAGATGTCAAAGGACAAGCTTTCAAATGACAGCAAGATCACAACATCCGAGGCTGCTGTCGATCACAAATACAGCGACATACCGAAAACCACGCACGTGACCACAGCTCCGCCTGTGACGATACCTCCGCAGACTGTTCCTGCGGTGACACTGCCGGCAGCAGATATCGTTCAGGATATCCCTGCTGTAAAGCCTGAACCTCCCACCGAAGAAAAAACCACTGAGGCTGTTACCGAAGAAAGCAGCAAAACGGGATCGGCTATGCTTGAAAACGTGCATCAGCCGCTTGCAGAAATAAATGTGCAGGATCCCTACAGTGCAGGAGAGCTTGTGAAAAACGAGACTACCGGTGCATGGCAGACTCACAACGGCACAGATTACGCTGCTGCGGTAGGAACTGATGTCTTTGCCGTTTCGCCCGGTGAGGTGACAGAGGTAACAAACGATCAGCTCTGGGGCGTGACCGTGACGATAAATCATCACAACGGTTTTATTACAAAGTATTGCGGTCTGGGAAGTGATCTCTCCGTACAGGCAGGTGATACTGTGGTAAGCGGTGATGTCATAGGTGCTGTGGGCGAGACTGCCGATATCGAGAGCTCATCCGAACCGCATCTTCATCTTGAGATAACTCATAACGGAATGTTCGTTGATCCGGTGAGTGTCCTTAAATAGTGCCGACCTTTGAGGCGGTAACAGTTATACGGTATTCTTCCGATTTCAGATACATCGGGAGGATACCGCCTTTTTGTCTGACATAATTTTTTACCGAGAATTGACATTTTTTGAAAAATAATGTATAATGAATTGAAGAAGAATTACGATCATAACGAAAGCATTGACTTTTTCAATGGAGTTTGCTATAATATTACGGTAAAGGGCAGGTACTTGCCTTGCCCGTAAATTGTTACGGCAGGAAAGGAGAATTTCCGTTGGCTAACGAAAAAATCAGGAATTTCTGCATAATTGCTCATATAGATCATGGAAAATCGACACTTGCTGACAGAATACTTGAAAAGACTGAGACTGTCGCTATCCGTGATATGGAGGATCAGCTCCTTGATAATATGGATATAGAGCGTGAACGAGGAATAACCATAAAGGCACGTGCTGTACGGCTTAAATATACTGCAAAGAACGGGGAGGACTACATCTTTAATCTTATAGACACTCCCGGTCATGTGGATTTTAACTATGAAGTCTCACGCTCGCTTGCCGCCTGCGAGGGAGCTATCCTCGTGGTAGATGCCTCTCAGGGCATCGAGGCTCAGACGCTTGCAAACACGTATCTTGCAATAGAACACGACCTTGAAGTCGTTCCCGTTGTAAATAAGATAGATCTTCCCTCTGCCGATCCCGACAGAGTATGCGGCGAGGTGGAGAATGTCATCGGCATACCGGCTATGGATGCTCCCAGAATATCGGCAAAAATGGGTATCAATATCGAGGACGTTCTTGAAAGGATAGTTACGGACATTCCTGCACCTGCCGGAGATCCCGATATGCCGCTGAAAGCACTTATTTTTGACAGCTACTATGACTCATACAAGGGCGTTATCATATATGTGAGAGTCAAAGACGGAAAAGTAAAGATCGGTGACAATATCCGTCTTATGGCTACGGGAGCAGTCTTCACTGTTGTGGAGGCAGGCTTTATGGATGCATCGTCTCTGGTGAACAACGGCTCTCTTGAAGCAGGTGAAGTGGGATATATTGCGGCATCTATCAAGAGCATCGGCGATACACGTGTTGGTGATACCGTTACAAATAATGATGCTCCCTGCGATGAGCCTCTTCCCGGTTACAGAAAGGTCAATCCTATGGTGTTTTCCGGAATTTATCCTGCCGATGGCGCAAAGTACGGAGATCTGCGTGATGCTCTTGAAAAGCTCCGTCTGAACGATGCTTCGCTTTCCTTTGAACCGGAGACATCTATCGCTTTGGGATTCGGCTTCCGATGCGGATTTTTGGGACTTCTCCATATGGAGATAATTCAGGAGCGGCTTGAAAGGGAGTATAATCTTGACCTTATAACCACTGCTCCGTCAGTAATTTACAAGGTAACGCTTACAAACGGAGAGATACAGTATATTGACAATCCCACGAATTATCCCGATCCGGCAGTGATACAGTCTGCCGAAGAGCCGATGGTGAAAGCGGATATCCTTTCTCCCTCTGAGTTTGTTGGCAACATCATGGAGCTTTGTCAGGACAGGCGAGGCATTTTCAAGGATATGCAGTACCTTGACGATACAAGAGTCGATCTTCACTATGAGCTTCCATTGAACGAGATAGTCTATGATTTCTTTGATGTGCTGAAATCCCGGACTAAGGGATATGCCTCGTTTGATTATGAGATGCTGGGATATACGCCCTCAAAGCTGGTGAAGCTGGATATTCTCCTCAACGGTGAAGTAGTTGATGCGTTGTCGTTCATAATCCATGCGGACAAGGCTTACGCAAGAGCACGCAAGATCGCAGAAAAGCTCAAGGAGAATATTCCCCGTCAGCTTTTTGAAGTGCCGATACAGGCGGCGATCGGCGGTAAGATAATCGCCCGTGAGACAGTCAAGGCTATGCGCAAGGACGTACTTGCAAAGTGCTATGGCGGCGATATCACCCGTAAGAAGAAACTTCTGGAGAAACAGAAAGAGGGTAAAAAGCGTATGCGTCAGTTAGGAACGGTGGAAGTTCCACAGGAGGCTTTCATGAGCGTTCTGAAACTTGATAGCTGAGCTGACCAAAACAGCAGGTGATTTTATGATAAATATGATAATTCTGTATGTGCTTTTATTTTTCCTTGTATTGTCTCTCCTGACAGTCATTGCGGAAATGCTCACAAAGAGGAACACTGCGTCAGGACGGTTTTTCCGCTGTATAAGGATCAGGCTGCGTGAGCTTTCACTCACCGCCGTATGTGCTGCATCAGCGATCCTCCTTATCTGGGGACTTATCATAGGCGATGACAATTTCTCCGGTATATGGATCGCCATACTTATACTTTTGACTATGCTTTTCGTGCTTCACCCGGAGGCGGTGCTTAATGTGAGAAAACGCCGTAAAAAAGCAGTGAAAAAGCAGCTTGCCGGCACAGTCCGTGAGCTTCCGGCAGCAAAAGAGGCTTCACTTCTCAAGGAGCTGCCTGCTCCGACAAAGCAGTTATAAACGAAAGGGATAGATCTATGAGCAGTATATATAAATGTCCCCACTGCGGGAAAAAAACATTCAATCCGCTGACAAAGGCTTTTGCCGGACAGCTCAACTCCAAAGGAAAAAACTGTCCGGAATGCGGCAAACGCTGTGTGAACGGCAAAGGAGCAACGATCTTCAATGCTGTGTTCAGTCTGCTGTGCATAGCGGCAATGGTAATAATTTACCTTTATGCGCCGAATTACAAATTTTTGTCACATTATGAAGTACCTATACAAGCGGGTATCGTTCTGCTGATCGTAGTTGTACCACGGCTCGTGAATGCGTTCTTCTTCAAAATGGAGCAGGCAATACGAATGGGCGTATGAGCACTCTCGGAATATATATCCATGTGCCGTTCTGCGGAAAAAAATGCGGCTACTGCGATTTTTATTCACTGAGATATTCCGCTGATGCCGCTGAAAAATATACTGCCGCAGTGATACGGAATCTTGAATATTACTCCGACAGAGAACGTATTGTCGATACAGTATATTTTGGCGGAGGTACACCGTCGCTCCTGAGTGCTGCACAGCTCGGGAGTATTATCTCTTGCATAAGAGAGAGATTTCTCGTAGATGATAACGCCGAGATCACGCTTGAAGCAAATCCGGGAACGCTTACTCCCGAAAAGCTCAGGCAGCTCCGCAAGATCGGCATAAACAGACTTTCTATAGGAGTGCAGTCGCTGAATGACGAAGAGCTTCAACTGCTCGAGCGAACTCATACGGCGGCAAGAGCCGAGAGAGCGGTTCGGGAGGCATTTTCAGCCGGATTTGAGAATATCTCCTGTGATCTGATGATTGCCGTTCCCGGTCAGAAGACCGAAAGTGTGGAGCGATCGGTGATAAGGCTCACAGAGCTGCCGATAAAGCATATCTCCGCATATATCCTGAAAATAGAGGAGGGCACACCGTTTCACAAAACGGGACAGGAGCGGCTGCTTCCTGACGATGATACGGCTGCGGAGATGTATCTCCATGCGGTCAAACTACTGGAATCTCAGGGATTTTTGCAGTATGAGGTGTCAAATTTTGCACTCCCCGGTTATGAAAGCCGTCACAACTGCCGCTACTGGAAATGTATGGCCTATCTTGGTATAGGACCGTCAGCACACTCATACACCGGAGGAGTACGCTTTGCAGTAAAGAGCGATATGCAGGCGTTTATTGATTCCCGTGTGCAGCCTGTGTATATTACCGATGAAACTCCCGGCAGCTTTGAGGAGCGTACCATGCTGAGACTTCGCCTGCGTGAGGGGATCGACCTCCGTGAGACTGGCTCTCACCGTGAAAAGATCGAAAAAAATATACCCGACCTTATCAAAGCCGGGTACATTATCCGCAGGGGAGAGAATATCTCCCTTACACCGGAGGGATTTCTCGTGTCAAATGCCGTGATATCACGGCTGATATTCTGATGCTGATACCTATTCCAGAAGCTCTTTGCGCATCTGTGCAAGGAGTTTTTTTTCTCTGCGTGATACCTGTACCTGCGTCATTCCGAGAGCTTTTGCTGTTTTTGACTGAGTGAGATCTCTGAAATAGCGCAGCTCAAGAAGAGCACGGTCTTTGTCCTCAAGCCGTGCCATTATCTGCCGGAGTGCAAGCAGGTCAACTATGGATTCGTCAGGAGCTTCTGAGGGAATATCTATCTGCCCCTCGTCGTCATCTCCTGATGTGAGTGACAAAATAGGCTGACTTGCACACAGTGCCTCGGAGACATCGGATTCATCTGCCTCTGATAGGGAGGCAAGCTCAGCTATAGTAGGCTCTCTGCCCTCCTGCCGGCGGAACTCCTCGCTGAGCTTTTGTATGCGCATGGACAGCTCTTTCAGGCTGCGGCTGACTCTGATAGCGCCGCCGTCACGGAAAAGGCGTTTTATCTCTCCGAGAATGACCGGAACGGCATATGTTGAGAATTTTACTCCACGCTCCGTATCAAAAGCCTTTACTGCTTTTAGAAGTCCTATACAACCGGCAGAATACAGCTCCTCATATTCGATGCCACGTCCCCGGAATTTGTTGGCGCAAAGATGTACCAGTCCGAGATTATCCTCTGCTGTAGGCTGTTTTATCTCAGTCTTCATGAGAGGTCAGCCTCTTTCGCATGGTGACAGTAGTGCCCCTGCCGGGAGTGCTTCTGACAGTGAGTCTGTCCATGAATGACTGCATAACGGAAAATCCCAGTCCTGAGCGTTCTTCCTCCGGAGCAGTCGTGAAAAGCGGCTCCATAGCTTTTTCTATATCCTGAATGCCGCAGCCCTTGTCTTTGATCTTTATGTAGATCTCACGGTGCGGGAGTAATCTCACCGTAAGATCAATATTTCCCTTTGTGCCTCTGTAGGCATGGACTACGGCATTTGTTACTGCCTCTGAGACGGCTGTCCTTATGTCAGAAAGCTCCTCCACAGTGGGATCGGCCTGTATCAGGAATGATGAAACTACAGCTCTTGCCGTTCCCTCGTTTACCGAAAGGGAGGGCATGGTAAATTTTATTTCGTTGATGATCTCCATATTATGCCTCCATTATGTTATTCTGACGATACGATCCATGCCTGCAAGCTTCAGCACTCTTTTTATGTAGGGCTGAGTATTGCGGACCTCCAGCCTGCCGCCGCACTCCTTCAGGAGCTTGCTTCTGCCCATGATAAGACCTATTCCGGAGCTGTCCATGAACGTGATGTTTTTCAGGTCGATAACAAGCTCCTTTGGCCGGGCAGTAATGATGAATTTGTCAAGCCGGGCACGAAGATCACGTGCGCTGTGGTGATCTATCTCTCCGCTGAGTCCGGCTACAGCAGTACCGTTTTCTGTTTTTATATCGATCTTCATAATGCCTCCTCCATTCTGATACCGATCCCCGATCATGTGGATCGGTATGAGTATTCTCACAAATATATTATATCACAGTCATAATGGCGTTTTATGTCAGTATGTGTCAACCGGAAAAATTTATCAATTCTGTTACAGATCGATCATAAATATTGAAATCCGATCCGATAGATGATATAATCATCATAATGATATTTATAGGACTTATTGTCCGGTGAAAGGAGCTTTCATGGCAAGGAAATTTTGGAAAGGCAGTGTGCTGCTCGCACCTGTGCCGGCAGTTTTGGTGAGCAGCGGCTCGCTCGACAAGCCGAACGTAATGACTGCCGCATGGACAGGTATCATCTGTACGCACCCTCCTATGACGTATGTCTCTGTACGTCCGGAGCGTCTCTCCTATGAGATAATAAGCCGAACGGGGGAGTTCGTCATTAACCTTACAACAGCAGATATGTGTCGGGCAGTTGATCTCTGCGGCGTAAAAGGCGGAAGAGATACAGATAAGATCGGCATCTGCGGCTTCACGCTCTCTCCCTCGGAGAAGATCGCCGCACCGGCAATAGAACAGTCTCCGGTCAGCCTTGAGTGCAAGGTCACGGAGGCAAAGGCTCTTGGCTCTCACACTATGTTTATGGCAGAGATAGCCGGTATTCAGGTCGATGAGGCTCTTCTTGACAGCAATGACCGCCTTGATCTGAGAAAATGCGGACTTCTGGCATATTCTCACGGGGAGTATTTCTCTCTGGGAGACAAGCTCGGGAGCTTCGGATTCTCTGTGCGGAAAAAGAAGCACCACCGGAAAAAGCAGAAGTGAGCTCCTTCATGTGGAGATATCCTGAAGGTAGATCTTCAACTCCTTTTCGGTGTAGAAGCCTATACCCTCTGAAAGCAGGGTGCGGTCGTATTCCGAAAGCAGCATAGGTTCATAATCAACAGTCATATACGGATCATCTCTGCCAAGACGAAAAACGGCTATTTTGCCGTTATACTCCCTGACAGTATAAAGCGGCGGAGCGGGTTCGGTAACGGCGGCTGCTATCTTTGACTCAACTTTTTCGTGATGGATGCTCTGCCCGAGCGTGCATATCACTATAAATCCGGAGATGGTCAGCGCTGCAAAAAAAGTATAGAAGACCCTTTTGTTTATATCTTTTTTCATACTATCACTCCCGTGGATAGTATTCCCATTTTGCAGGTGTATATTCAAGAAAAAAATTTTTCGGAATATACTTGACAAGGCAGCGAAAAAGTGATATAGTAATTAGGTAGTGTACAGTTGTTCGCCACAGACGGACGATTTTTACAGAATCCGCTGACAGCCGCTTCTGATCTGAAGGTGATCCATTATGAATGATAACAAGCAGCTCATAGTCGTTGACGTAAGTGTGCTTCCCGATGTGTTTCCAAAGGTGATCGAAGTGAAAAAGCTTATGGCTCAGAAGGGCGAAAAAAGCCTTGCATCTGCCTGCAAACGCATCGGCATATCACGCAGCGCCTACTATAAATATAAAGGCTGCGTTTTTCCGTACGAGGAGCTTTTCACCCGCAGGATAGTAAATCTCTATCTTCTGCTAAATGACAGTCCCGGCGTGCTTTCAAGCGTTCTCGCTTTTCTTCACGATCTTAACGCAAATATCCTCACCGTCAATCAGGGTATCCCGATTGACGGCGCCGCAGCCGTGAATATATCGCTGCGTCTTACCGGCGGCTCTGACGATGAGCTTAATGCGTTAAATTCAATAAAAAATCTTGACGGTGTTCTGGAGGTCAAGCTCCTTTCTGCCGAATAGTGTTTCCGGAGGTTTCTTTTATGTCAGTAAAATTTGCAGTATTAGGTCACGGCGTTGTAGGCTCGGGCGTAGTTGAGCTTTTTTATAAGAATAAAAAAAGCATCGAAAAACGTGCCGGAACAGAACTGGATATCAAGTATATCCTCGATCTCAGAGATTTTCCGGATTTGCCCTACGCCGATAAATTCACCAAGGATTTCAGCGTTATTCTGAATGATCCGGAGGTGGTCTCTGTTGCCGAATGTATGGGCGGAGTTGAACCTGCCTTCACCTTCGTGAAGCAATGCCTCGATGCCGGCAAAAGCGTCTCCACCTCAAATAAGGAGCTTGTTGCCGAAAAAGGTGATATTCTTCTGAAAGCCGCAAGCGATCACAACTGCAACTTTTTCTTTGAGGCAAGTGTCGGCGGAGCTATACCGATAATCCGTCCGCTTCACCGCTGCCTTGCGGCAAATGATATCACTAAGGTAGCCGGAATACTTAACGGCACAACGAATTTCATTCTTACAAAAATGTACAACGACAGTATGAGTTTTGACGATGCTCTCAGGCTCGCTCAGGAGCTTGGCTATGCTGAAAAGGATCCTACCGCCGATGTGGAGGGACACGATGCCTGCCGGAAGATCTGCATAATCTCGTCCCTTGTTTTCGGAAAACACGTCTACCCATCAAGCGTGTATACAAAGGGTATCTCAGATATAAAGCTCTGTGATGTTGCTGCTGCCGATGTACTCGGCTATGCCGTCCGTCTGATCGCATCAGTTCAGAAGACCGCCGGCGGAAAAATACTTCCCGCAGTAATGCCTATGCTCGTTCCGTATGATAATATTATTTCCAATGTCAATGATGTGTTCAATGCCGTACTTGTTTGCGGCGACGGCATCGACAAAACCATGTTCTATGGCAGAGGCGCAGGAAAACTCCCCACGGCAAGTGCTGTTCTCGGAGATGTGATAGAAGCCGTAAAGCATAAGGTGACGGTCTTCTCGCAGACGTGGGAGCCTGCACAGGATGATGCTTTCATAGATACCATTGATAATTTCACAGCTCAGTGGTATTTCCGTGCGGTCGATGATCCGCAGATCCCCGAAGAAGGTACTTATTTCCAAGATGACGGCGTATCTTTCGTAACAAAGGACAAGCTCACTTTGAAAGAGGCAAGGGAAAAAGCAGAGGCTATGAACGCTCTTGCGTTTATGCCTGTTTTTGAATAGTATTACCGGCAGTGATCGGACCGAAGAAAAAATTATTTTTATCTTTTCGATAATAATATTCTGTTCTTTAGTTTCTGTAATACGATCTGATTACAGTTGACCTGAAATTTATGAAAAAAATTTGTAGATACATCTTATGAAAAAAACAGTGTCATAATAAGATATCCTTAACACTTGTTTATAAAGGTAATTATTGGGAATAACTATAGGCATCTCTGAAAGCTGTTTTCTCCCGGAAGCAGGCTTTCAGAGATGCCTTTTATAATATTTCCGATCCCGATAATTATTTTAATTACAACGAGAAAAAAATAATTCATATCTCCGGCACTTGAAATGATCTCCCGTTTGTGGTAGAATAATATGTGGACACCACCAAAACTCCCTGCGATAAAACAGCTGTGCACGTTATCTGCTTCGCCGATAACAGTTTCAGAGATCCCCGTATGAACTTTTCAAGGAGGTTCTTTTATGATATATACGCCGCTTACTCTAAAAGCTATGAATATAGCATACACCGCTCATCATGGCCGATCGGACAAGACAGGTGCTCCATATATTTTTCATCCGTTTCACCTTGCCGAACAGATGACAGATGAATTCTCCGTCTGCGCTGCGCTCCTCCATGACACGGTCGAGGACACTTATGTCACCATAGAACAGCTCGAACAGGAGTTTCCCCCTGAGATCGTAAATGCCGTCCGGCTTCTGACACATGAGCCGGGAACAGATTATTTTGAGTATATCAGCAAGATAAAACACGATCCTGTTGCAAAAGCCGTGAAGCTTGCTGACCTTAAACACAACTCAGATGACAGCAGATATTTTGCAGCAGATATGGCTCTCTCAGAACATGATATCCGACGGAATGAAAAATATGCCGGAGCGATCAGGCTGCTTACGGACGAATAAATATGAGGTGATCTTGTGAAATATAAAGTCAGTGCAGGAATATGGGGAAGTATTTTCGCCGTACCGACTGTCATTACCGATAATTTTCTGAAACTCGTCAGCGGCGACAGCTTGAAGATCCTGTTATATCTCCTGCGCAATCAGGACAAGGCTTTCTCGGAGGAGGAGATCATCGCTGCAACAGGTGTCAGCTCCTCTGATGTCAGCGATGCGCTTATTTTCTGGAAACAGGCTAATATCATCAATTCCGACAGCGATGCCGTAAAAACTCCCTCTATTTTTACTACGCCGGAGGATACGGTTTCACATAAAGAGCCCGCTCCTGCCGAAACATTCAGATCGCCCAATACAAGGCATGAGCTCTCCTCTTCCGAGATCGCAGAGATCATCAGCAGCTCCGCCGATATTGCCCGGCTTTTCAAAATAGCCGAATCAGCTCTGGGAACACTCAGTCACACGCAGCAAAAATCACTTATCTGGATACACGATCATCTGGGATTGAAAAATGAAGTAATAATAACGCTTATTTACTACTGCATTAAAATTGAAAAAACAAATTCAGCCTATATCGAAAAGCTCGCTGCTGCGTGGTCGGAAAATGATATAAATACGCTGTCTGCCGCCGAAGAGGAGGTGCAGAGGCTGCTCGATTCAAGGGAGTTCACCGGAAAGATCATGAAATGCTTTGAAATGAAACGCCGTCCCACCACAAAGCAAGCCGAATTTATTTCCCAATGGAAATCGGCAGGCTATCCTCTTGAAATGATAAGATATGCCTATGAAAAAACTATCGAACAGATAGACAAGCTCTCATTTGAGTACATAAATAAGATACTCCTGTCATGGCACGACAGTGGTTATATCAATACTGAGCAGATCATAGCTGCTGAGGGAGAATTCAAAAGAAAAAGAAAATCATCAAGCACATCAGGCAGCGGCTTTGATCCCGAAGTGGAAAAATATAAGATCGTCATAAACAAATTCTGAAAGGTAAAAAAATGAATAATAAGATTTACGAAAAAGCTCACGAAATTATGAAAAAACGCCGCCTCAAAGCTGTCAACGACAACGAGCTGCGCATCAGTGAAATAAATAAAAAGATCCCACAGATCAATGAAGTCAATGATGCTATTATAAATACGGGAAAAGAACTCATCAATACTATTTTCAACGGCAACAGCGATAAGTCTCAGGAAAAATTGGAACAGCTCAAAAATTACAACCTCTCAGCACAGGCGATGACAAGAAAGCTCCTGGCAGATAACGGCTATCCGGAGGATTACCTTGATATCCACTATCAGTGTCCTTTTTGCAGCGATACCGGATATTTTAAAAATGAATTCTGTGAATGCTTTCAAAAGCTCTGCGTAAAGCTCTCTGCGGACGAAATGAATAAAGTATCGAATCTCAGTCTGTCAGGCTTTGATTCATTCAGCTTGAATTATTATAAGGGCAGCGACCTTGAAAATATGAGAAAAATACTGGAATTTTCAAAAAATTATGCTGAAAATTTCACTATTGATTCATGCAGTATCCTGATGTTCGGAAAAACCGGACTCGGCAAGACACATCTCTCACTTGCAATTGCAAATAAGATACTCGAAAAGGGATATGGCGTTATCTATGATTCAGTTATAAATATTCTCAGAAATATTGAGCGTGAACACTTCAGAGATCATTCTTCGGAGATGATCGACCTGATAATGAATGCCGATCTGCTCATCATTGACGATCTTGGAACGGAATATGAAACGTCATTCTCAAACTCAACCATATATAACATCATAAATACAAGACTAAACACCGGCAAACCTACCATTGTCAGCACAAATCTTGATTTTCAGGGAATAAGCCGCCGATATGACCAGCGTATAGTGTCACGTTTCGTTTCGGTCTATAAATGCCTTGAATTTACGGGAGAGGACGTACGTCTGCAAAAAGCAGCAAATCAATAAGGAGGTTTATATATGAAGGTAAGACAAATTCTTATTCTTTCAACAGTTCTGCTTCTGTCAGGCTGCGGCAAACGTGTCGGAACAGCAGAGCCTCCGGTCACTGCAACATCGACTGCTGCTCCGACAGTTGTCACGACTGCTGCCGGACAGGAAAAAACCGAAGTCACTACAGCCGCACATGAGCCTCCGAAAGATCTTGCTCTCAAAGGAACAGAAACACTTGAGGTATATCAGAAGATCTCTGTAGATGAATTCATTACCGAAAAAAATGTTGAGCTGAAAAACGGTGATTCCCTTGTTGATACCTCAGAGATCGGTGAGAAAAAAATAACGGTATCCTATGAATATGAGGGCAGCATCTTTGAAAAGGAGCTCTCATACACCGTAAAAGATCCAACTGAGCCGGTTATCCTTAACGGCGGTTGGTCAGCAGTACATCTGCGTGGAAGACCTTTCGACCTCAGCGATCACGTGGGTTTTGCAGATAATTATGATCGTGCCCCTGTCCTTACCTATGAAGGCACTGTTGATATAAATAAAACGGGGAATTATCCGCTGAAGGCTACCGTCACTGACAGCTCCGGAAACAGTACAAGTTGGGATCTCACCATAACAGTTGCAGATTCCGAAACCGTTTCTCCCGACAATAACGCAAGGCAGCAGTTCGCTGACTTTGCCGCAAAATACGGCGGAGACGGCAGACGTCTCGGAATAGATGTCTCAACATGGCAGGGCGATGTTGATTTCAATGCTGTAAAGGCTGCCGGTGCCGAATTTGTCATGATAAGAATAGGATATTACTATGACCATATTGTCAAGGACGATCAGTTCGACTCAAATATAAAAAAAGCCCGTGATGCCGGGCTTGATGTCGGTGTGTACTTCTATACGACCGATAACAGTGAGGAGAAGCTCCGTGAGCACGCCCGGTGGATAGCCGAACAGCTTGACGGCTCTGAGCTTGAGTTGCCTGTTGCCTTCGACTGGGAGGAATTCTCAAATTTTCAGCAGTACGGAATGAGCATATATGATCTGAATCAGTTGTACCTTGCTTTCAATGATGAGATGAAAAAATCAGGATATGAAACAATGCTTTACAGCAGTAAGAATTTCCTCAATAATTTCTGGAGCGAGGATATAAAAGATGCAACTCCCGTATGGCTTGCCCACTTCGTAGATGAGACTGACTACACCGGCGATTATGCAATATGGCAGTCAAGCTGCTATGGAAAAATTCCCGGTATTGCAGGCGATGTTGATCTGGATATCCTTTATACTCCCCTCTGACATTCTGCCCGGAATTTGCATAAGAGACTCCGTGCAGCACAAGGATCATGCACTGATAAATAAAAACTGCCGCTTATGAAACGGCAGTTTTCCGATTTTCTTATTTCATATAGTATAGCGGATAGCTGCGAACCTGTACACAAAATGTGTGCAGGTTCAGATTATTTCAGGAGGGGTGATGATTTCGCTATCCATGAAGACTGAAACCGTCTGAATAACAGGATAATACGGAATACCTGCATCAGTCAGCTCAGAGCCGGTACTCAGAACAGAGCAAATTGCTCCGGTGTGCAGTTCCTGATATGTACCGTGAATGTAACAGATCGTGCGTATAATGCTGTGGCTGAATGTTATGTATATTTCAGTTTCTGAAATGATTCTATCATTTTTTTCACCGGTGTGCAACTCATATTTCGCAGATTTGGTGGACATTATGAACATTTTTGCAAAATATTATTGCTCTGCCGATAAGTTTTGTCAAAATACGCAGTGTAAAAGCGCAGGAATACTGTCGTATTGCAAGATTTTTCAACGCAGAGATTTTGATTTTTCGGCAAGTATTGACGGCAAGGTCCGGTTGGAGAAGCAATTGCGCCGCATATATCTATGCGGCGCTGCGATGGGAGTCCTAATGGAACTTGTTGTTATTTTAAGTCGAGGCTTTCCTATTTTGCAGATGGCTCAGCCGCAGCGAATTCCGTGATCCTTGCAAGAACAAAATCCTGTATCTGCACAAGATCGGATACCTCTGCAATGCCGTTGTTATCAACATCAGCAGCAGCCTGAGCATAATTATCATCAAAGCCGTTTACAAGTCCGTACCTTGCAAAAGCAACATCAAAAGCATTTATTGCTCCATCACCGGAAATGTCTCCGGGAATGATACTTCTTCCCTCACCTGCACCCTCTATAACTGTGCCGGGAAGAGCACCTATCGCCTCGTCAACATAGAAGTCGTTTGTTGAATCTTTCGTCTCAATGTAAAGCTGCATTTCGGAAGCATCCTCCGGTATCTGATAATTTGTATTGGCAAGCTGTATCCACTCGCCCTTTACAGCAGTTCCCTCAGCAACGGTGGAGTAATACGTTTCTCCGTCAGCAGCCTTGTATTGCAGTTTCATGTAAAAGGTATCCGTATTTCCTCCGTCCGGATACATGACATTCGCACTGAAGCTGTATTCTTCACCGGGAACAAAAGCTCTGCTCAATGTCTTGCTTGCTCCGTTCCATGAAGCTGTTCTGTCCCGGACAAAAAGCGCCTCATTTCCGGCATATGCGGCACGTGCGCTTGTCTGTAATTTTGCAGCTCCTCTGCCGCTCCAGCCATCGGTATCTCCCTCAAACGGATCATGGAAAAACCAACCGTTTTCGTCAGGCTCGATCAAGGTAGGTGTGTTCCATTCGGCACGCTCATAATCAAAGAAATCAATATCAGCATATCCCCCTGTTGATTTGGTAGGATAGCTATATATCGCACTGCGGTAGCCCGTAAACATTTTCAGGTCGTATGTCATATTCAGCTCTTCGCCGATCTTCGTCCAGGTGCTTCCGTCATAGGAATAATAGAAGTTTGCCTTGTCGATATTATATGACGAATTGAGAGCAGCATCAACATCATTGAATTTGAAATCCACCTTCAGATATATTTCATCTCCGTTAAGATCGGTCTCCTCAATGATCTTGTTATAGCTGTTCTTTATCTCCGAGTTACTTGAGTATCCGCCGTTTTTTGCCATATAGATCTTCTTCTGACCGCTGTCGGCAACGTATACTCCGACATTGCCGTAATTGAACTGGAAAGCCGAAAGTCCGGCATGATCACCGATCTTCATATCTGAAGCATCAAGCTTTATGACACTGCTGCAAGCCGGTCCCTCTGTCCTCATAGTGAGCGTATTGCGTGCATCAAGAAGATTCGTCGCCATATTATTGTTTTTCAGCCTCAGCCAGCCTTCACGCTCTGTGACCGACCACGAAAGATCATCCGGATTGTGATTCCACTGCCATTCAAGCATCAGATCGTCAGAGCTATAGGTGAAATCATCATCCTTAGCAAGAAATGTTCCGGCATATCCTCCGTCAACCGTAAGAGTCTGCGGAGCCTTGCCGTTCACGCCCATTATAGGCCAGTTATCCTGCCATGTGACAGGCACAAGAACGGGAACACGTCCCACTGAGCCGTGATCCTGAAACAGTAAAGCATACCACTCACCATCGGGAGTGTCGACTATACCGCCCTGTGCAACACCGCTGCCATAGCTTCCGAGACCGGAGTTGAGCACAGTTTTGCCCTCATAGTTTCCAAGAAGCTCCTTGCTCCTGTAGCAAAGCTCTATACGGCCGCTGCCGCTTGGCCATGCGATCAGGAAGATATAGTAATAATCGCCTATCTTCTGAATATGTGAGCCCTCTCCGGCAAGACCGTCAAGTCCTGTTTTGAACAGTACCTTATCAGCACCGCCGAATTTGAAATCAGTCATCTCGTCATTAAACTCCTTGATCCTGATCTCGCCGCCTCCGCCGTATACGAGGTAGCTGCGGCCATCATCATCAAAAAGTATCGACGCATCATGATACATACCGTTGATCTCGCTGCGTGTCCATGTGCCGTTTTCAATGTCATTCGTTTTATATATGTAGGATTTTCCCGAGCCGTAGCTTCCGAAAAATACGTAAAAATACCCATTGTGATATCTCAGGCTTGCAGCCCACTGCCCGTGAGCATAGTCGTGCTCGCCGTTTTTAAGATCCTGCTTGTCACCGTTGGCATAGGTATCGAATACGTAGCTGCATATCTCCCATGAAACAAGATCGTTCGATTTCATGATAGGTGCGCCCGGACTGAAAAACATCGTCGTGCTGACCATGTAGTATGTATCTCCCACACGTATAATATCGTCATCGGGAACATCAGACCAGATGAACGGATTTGCTATAGTAGATGTCTGTGAAACTGCCTCTGCATCCTCTCTTGCCGGAAATGACACGGATGATGCTATAAGCGTGGCAGAAACCATACAGGAGATAAAGCGTACAAAACCTTTTATATTCACCATAAGTCCCTCCTTAATGTATGCTCTTATATTATTTTAATAAATGGTACACATTATTTCAACCCACTTCATGCAGAATTGGTGGACAAAATGAATATAATTTTATTAACAAATATAAATATTCCTGCTGAATGTGCAGCAGTGCTAAGGGATCATAAGGGAATAAATGGTCGGAATGACTGTTAAGAAACAAAACATAAGATCCGCACTTGTCAACCAAATTTTAAAAAGTGGTTGACAAGTGCGTTTTTTTGTGTTATACTTATCTTGAAAAATTTCTCAGGAGATGATATGTCCATGAAATCAAAGTTGAAAACAAGGGAGCTTGCTCAGATGTCGCTGTTTGTTGCGCTTATAATCGTCGGAGCATACATTAAGATCCCCACACCTATCTGCCCTCTGACACTTCAGTTCCTGTTCACTACTATGGCAGGAATCGTACTCGGCGGAAAAAAAGGAGCCTGCTGTGTAGCTGTATACGTCCTCCTCGGACTTATCGGTGTTCCCGTTTTTACAAGCGGAGGCGGCATCACCTACGTTCTTCAGCCAACATTCGGGTACTTTCCCGGATTTATCATAGGAACGTTCATCACCGGAAAGATCGCAAACGAAGGCACACCGACAAATTTCCGCCTAATGACGGCATCTCTCGCCGGACTTGCTGTTGTCTATACTATCGGAACGCTCTACTGCGGAGCGATCAGCAGGTTTTGGCTCGGCTCATCAGTAGATGTCAGCGATCTTATCAGGATCTGTATTCTTACACCTTTGCCCGGAGATCTGATAAAATGCCTTGCTGCGACAGTTCTTGCGAAAAAAATTCTGCCTATTTTGAAAACAGCCTGAATGGAGGTCCTATCTATGATAAATATGTCCGATCTTGCAAACGATATCATCAACGGAAAACGTCTTGACCGTAACGATGATCTTGACTTTTTTGTCACTGCTCCTCTCGATGAGGTTTGCAGCAATGCTGACAGAATACGCTCTGCACTGTGCGGAGACAATATCGACCTTTGCAGCATCATCAACGGCAAAAGCGGAAAATGCTCTGAAAACTGCAAGTTTTGCGCACAGTCTGCGCACCACTGTACCGGCATCGCTGAATATGATTTTCTTCCCGAAGAAAAAATAGTCAATGAGTGCCTTTCAAATAAGAAAAAGGGAGTTCATCGCTTCTCTATAGTGACTGCCGGAAAAACTCTCTCGGATACGGACTTTGAAAAAGCTCTGTCTGCTTACAGACGCATAAATGAAGTCTGTGATATAAAGCTGTGTGCTTCACACGGATCGCTTTCGGAAGAACAGTTTATCCTGCTCAAAAACAGCGGAGTTTCCATGTATCACTGCAATATTGAGACATCTGAACGCTTTTTTCCGGAAATATGCACCACCCATACATTCAGCGACAAGATACAGTGCATTAGGCGTGCTCAGAAATGCGGTCTCGATGTATGCTCCGGAGGCATAATCGGCATGGGCGAAACATGGCATGACAGAATAGATATGGCTCTCTGCTTGTCTGATCTTAAAGTCAGATCTATCCCCATCAATGCATTGACGCCCATTGAGGGAACTCCTCTTGCGGGACGTGAACGGCTTTCGGAGGAGGATATCCTCAGAACAACAGCAATTTTCAGATATATAAATCCTACAGCTTATATTCGCCTTGCAGCAGGAAGAAATCTCATGAAAAATTCAGGTAAGGAGGCTTTTGTCTCTGGCGCTAATGCAACTATCACAGGAGATATGCTCACTACCTCCGGCAATAATATCCGGTCGGATATCGAGATGCTGTCAGATCTCGGTTTCAATGTCACAGCAGACTGACACATTTTTTCTCCACAATGATGCTGTTATTATGCACAATAAATTGAAATAAAATTATGCAGCTATACAAAAAAGTGAATAATTTTAGATTTTCTCTATATTGTAATAATATTGTAATTTTTGTGTAACTATTTTTTCTGAAAAAATCTGTATAATGGAGATATAGGCATATTATAGGCAAATAATATGAAAGCAGTGTGATAATGATGATAAGTAAAACAGTCAACAAACTAAGATCCGCTGTACTCAGCGGTGTAGTTGCCGTTACTGCTCTTGCTGCTCCGCTCTCCACAGCGGTGACACCCTCTATCTCAGCAATAGCTGCCGGCAGCGATGACTATGCAAAACTCCTCCAATACTCTCTCTACTTCTACGATGCAAATATGTGCGGCGATCAGGTCGATGAAACTTCAAAAATGACCTGGCGTTCCGACTGCCATACAAGCGATGAAGTAAAGGGCGGTTTCCACGATGCCGGAGACCACGCAATGTTCGGCCTTCCCCAGGGATTTACCGCATCGGTCCTCGGCTGGAGCTACTATGAATTCAAGGATGCGTATTCAGCAACGGGTCAGACCTCTCACCTCAAGACGGTTTTGAACTACTTCTGCGATTTCTTCAAGGCTTCAACAAAGCTTGACGGCAGCGGAAACGTTACAAATTTCCTCTACCAGAAGGGTGACGGAAATGAAGATCACAGCTACTGGGGCTCTCCCGAGTTACAGACCGGCAGCAGAAAAATGTTCTGGACTTCAAACAGCGCAAGCGACATTGCTGCTGACTATGCCGCTGCACTTGCACTGAACTACATTAACTTCGGCAATGCAGAAGACCTTAAATACGCCGAGGCTCTCTACAATTTCTCAACTCAGAATAACAGGATAGAGACAAATGGTCCTTCAGGCTTCTATCTTTCGCAGTCACCCGACTGTAAGGACGAGCAGGCAAATGCTGCCGGCTGGCTCTACCTTGCTACCAACAACGAAAAATATAAGACAGAGTGTGCTGAAAAACAGACTCAGTACCTCGGCTGGTGCGACGGCTGGGATAACCGAGGTCTTGGTGCAGCCTGTGTATACGCTCATATCACAAATGACTGGGGCAAGGTCAACAATTACCTCAGCACCCTCTGCAGCGGCAGCAACTACCTCTGTATGGACGACTGGGGCAGCGCAAGACTTAACTGCTCAGTTCAGTTCACAGCGCTTGCAGCCTCAAAAAATTCCAATGCCGACTTCACAGGCTGGTGCAAAAATCAGATGAACTATATCCTCGGTGATAATCCCTTCAATACCTGCCTTGTAACAGGATTTGCTTCAAATTCTGCGAAAAACAGTCACCACAGAGCTGCATCAGGCTATCAGGGATATGAGGGTTCTGACGGCATGAACGAATATACCACCACATATCATCCCACAAAGAGCCACGTTCTTATCGGCGCACTTGTAGGCGGTCCTAACAAAAGCGGTCAATACTCTGATGTTATGAACGACTATCAGTGCAATGAGGTCGCTCTTGACTACAACGCAGGTCTTGTCGGTGCAGCAGCAGGACTCTACTCCGTTTACAAGACCGGTTCTACTGTAAGCTCTATCGAGGGTGTAAGCAGTGTCTACAGCGATTCGGGTCAGGGTGACATAACCACCACTACCACCACAAACGGCAACGTTACCACAACAACTACTACCACAAAGGGCAGCGAAACTACAGCTACAACAACTGTAAAGCCCTCAGGCAACGGCAAATATACTATTACTCCCGATCAGTACGTTGATTACAGCACGCTCCCCGAGGACGACAAAATGTTTGGCTGGGAGTGGTCTGAATTCGGTATCCCTGCCGGCGAAAAGGTAACTAAGGTCGAAGTCAATATCACTGCCAAGAGCGGCAGCATCGGCAAATGGCAGGGCGCATTCGGTTCTTCTACCACAAAATCTCCCGACTACTGGACTCAGACTGACGAAATGGAGCAGAAAATCAACTCTTCAAGTGGTACTATCACATGGAACGTTGATTCTGATACCGCCTCAATTATTCAGTATAATTATGGCGGAGAGCTGAAATTCGGCGTATGGTGGATCGACTGCGGTCAGTTCACTGTTGACTCGGTTGTCGTCTATACAAACGGAAGCTCTTCCGGCACAACAGCAACGACTTCTAAGTCTACCACAACTACAACTACCAATACAACCACTACTACAACAACTGTAAAGCCCTCAGGCAACGGCAAATATACTATTACTCCCGATCAGTACGTTGATTACAGCACGCTCCCCGAGGACGACAAAATGTTTGGCTGGGAGTGGTCTGAATTCGGTATCCCTGCCGGCGAAAAGGTAACTAAGGTCGAAGTCAATATCACTGCCAAGAGCGGCAGCATCGGCAAATGGCAGGGCGCATTCGGCTCTTCTACAACAGTTTCTCCCGAATACTGGACTCAGAGTGACGATATGGAGCAAAAGATCAACTCTTCAAGTGGTACTATCACATGGAACGTTGATTCAGATACGTCATCAATTATTCAGTACAATTACGGCGGAGAGCTGAAATTCGGCGTATGGTGGATCGACTGCGGTCAGTTCAACATTGACTCGGTCGTTGTTTACACTGACGGAAAATCTGCTACTACAACGACTACTACAACTACTACAACGTCTACAACAACAACAACAACTACAACAACAACTACCGGTGAACGTACACCCGGCGACTCAAACTGCGACGGAGATGTCAACCTCGCTGATGCCGTACTTATCATGCAGTACAGTGCAAATCCGGATGAATACGGTCTCGGAAAATCAAAGGGCATGACTCAGGAGGGACTTGCAAATGCTGACGTTATCGGAAATAACGATGGCGTTACAAATCTCGATGCTCTCCAGATCCAGAAATTTAAGCTCGGACTTGTTTCAAAGCTCTCATAAATCAGACGGATCAATTCGACAGCATATTAACGCTCATATTATCGGTGCGCACGTACCGGATCGAAGTAATTCCGCTGACCGCAGGTTTATGCTTGTGGTCAGCGGAAATTTCGTATATTAAAGAAAATGTTGAGCGTATACCGGGCTGTTTCCATAGCATTCCGGTTTGCACATTTTTACCTTATCAACACCGACTGCACTATGGACTGCGAAAAATATGATCTGTCCGATTTATTTGACGTTTACTATCTGCCGCTCCTTAAATTATATTTTATGAAAAATCCCCTCTTTGATAAGCTCAAAGAGAGGATTTTTCTTCTTAAAGTAGATTTTTTATTTTGCGTGTCAATTTTCACTTGATCCGGTCGTCTCTTCTTCAGTTGAGGCGGTTGTCTGTTCTTCCGGAGTCTCCACAAATGCGATACCCTCGGAGGTAAGTCTATCCTTGAGATCGGTCATTTCCCGGTCGATAGCATTGCTGTCCTTGATATATACAGTTACATTAGCGTTCGTATTTTTGATCGCAGTGATAAGATCCTCCAGCTCGATCTTGTCATTATCGAAGACGTACTCGTGTCCCATGACAGTCACTTCCAGCTTTACTTCGCCATTATCTTCATTCTGTGAGGTAGTAGTCCGGTCGGAGTTATCACTCGTTCCATCACTGTTTTTTGTATTGCTGCCATTTCCAAAGCCAAATAATCCGAAGTGGAAAAATAACAGCAGCAATGCGAGCAGCAGCAGGAGTATCAGTATTATCACTGAAAGACAGCCGCTCTTTTTCTTTACGACCTTTTCAGGAGGCGGCGGAGGAGGAGCCTGCGGTGCGCCGTGATCTCTGTGACCTCTGTGATCTTTTTTGTTTTTTTGTTTTCCCATGATTTAATCTTCCTTTCTTGAAGTATCAATATATGTGCAATAAAAGCTGTTGTAGACTGTTCTTACGCTATCTACAGCCGCTTTTACACTTTTCACGTCCTTATACAGAGAATCGTTGCTGTTATACACAAGAGCACACAGCACCACGTCATCAGGCGTAAGCCCGGCTTTTTCAAGTGCAGAGACTAATTCCTGTGAGATCTCATCTTCTGACGAAAGTGATGCGCTTCCGAGTTTCTGCTCAAAATTATAAATATAGAGCATTCCGTCAGCGGCATAATCTATATTGAGCGTAACGAGCATTCCTTGCTCATAGCCGTAGAGAGCCTCCTGATTTGCGGCAGCATTTTTGTCGATATTTTCAGCCATCTGCCATATTTTCGAGATCTCCTTATCCGTCTCCTGACGTATTGAGTCAAGCCTATTCTGAACATCATCAAGCTCCTGCTGAACCGCTGCTGTCTTATTTTCGGCGTTTTCAACAGCAGCCTTGCTGTCCTCACTTATCCCCATCATCACCCAGAAAAGCATTATCAGTATAACGTCAAGCAGTGCGGTAAGCTCTATCATTATTCCCTTGCTTGTGTGATAGCTCTTCATTTCTCATCATCTCCGTAATTCAACGCCTTGAGTATTTCTGACACAGCAGTTTTATCACTTTGCGGCGTTATCACGATCTCCATATCATTTCTTTGCTCAGGAGGTTTTGTTCCCACTGTATGTATTGCCGGCTCAGCCTCTCTGACAGGCGCAGCAGGTGTATTTCCATCGAAATTGCGTTCAAGATAGAGAGCCACTGTTTTTTCATTATCCTCAATTTTTGCCGAGATGATACCGTCTGTGAATTTGAATATTATAGCGAAGACAAGTCCCCAGAATGTTGATGTCAGTGCGCCGTAGAAATTTCCCGTAATATTTGTCGAATCAGCCACAAGTCCCAGCAGTGATACGACCGTGCCGAGGATACCCAGAAGCGGAAAAATTCCCGTAAGATTCACAAAAACAGAGTATAGCTTTCCTGTATGGTTTCTCATTCTGACGATATCGTTTTCACGAAGTCCTGATATATCGGACTCCGCCTCTGAGCGTGAAGCTCCGTCGGGAACGAAAACTGTGAGGTGCATTTTATTGTAGAGCTTGTCCGCTGATTTTTTCAGACTGTAAAAAACAATTCCCGTAAAAACAGCAGCTAAAAATATTATGAGGTCATAGCCCCAGAAATTCATAAATATAACAGAAAAAATATTATCCATTGAGATCTGCTCCTTTTCCACATAACACTTCTCTGTCACTGTTCTTGTCAACTATTGTAATTATAACACATATTAAAAAAAAAATCAAGAGTAAATACGCATACGGAACACAATTTTAAAAAATAACGGCACCTCTGAAAAATCATTTCGGGAAAAACCGTTTTTTCGGAGATGCCCGTATTGCTATACTATAATAATGCTTTTTTAAGTGCTCCTCAGAAAGTAACGCACGCCGTATGACAAAATCTTTGATCATACGGCGGAGAAATTTTGTCATAATTCAACAAAATTACAAAAATCACTTGCAATTTACGGAATTGTCTGATATAATACAAGCGTAATGTGCACATAGCAATAATTGAATGTGAGTGCCTAAAAGCAGATGTTCTTCCGGAAGAGCATCCGGACAGGTGCTCAAAAACACATGGTGCCTTCTATTGCGTGAGCAATGCAGGAGGGTAAAAGGGAAACAGGTCCGAAGCCTGTGCGATCTCGTCACTGTGATCGGGGAAAAGGTGCAGCATACCGGCGGATATTTCCTTCGGAGTCACTGAATTTTATTTTTGGGAAGACTGTTTGTACCGATATTTATCTGAGCGCAATATCCTGCGAATGATGAAATATGTCCCGTAAGCCAGGAAACCTGCCATGCTGTTGGTACAGAGACTGTTAAAACAGTCTCAGATCACGAGGAATTGATCGTACTGCTTCAGACTCTGAAAAGAGTCTTTTTGCAATGCTTTCTTCTTTCGGGAGGAGAGCTTTTTTTGCAATAGACCTCCTCGGAAAACGCAGAATGACGCAGATAAGAGGAATTTATGCCGTCAGATAATTGCTGTTTGCATCAGGGGGGAGTATAATCTGCAATTCATGTAAAGTGATCATGTACCTTTCATGCCCGGTCATACCGGAAATCAGTATAAAATGAAAGGAATTGATTATGATGAAAAAATTCACATTATTTTTGGTCTGCGTTGCTGTAGCTGCCGCCGGAATAACAGCCTGCGGCTCAAAGGATAGCAGCTCTTCAAAGAGCGGTGGCAATTCTGCGGCAGATGATGACGAAAACTACAACACGGGAGATGCCTCACTTGATAATATCCGTAATCAGGATAATATCGGAGAAAATGAACTGCTTGTACTCAGCTTCGGAACGAGCTTCAACGACAGCCGCCGACTTACTATAGGAGCTGTTGAAGATGATCTTGAAAAAGCATTCCCGGGTTATTCTGTGCGCAGAGGATTTACGGCAAACATAGTCATAGATCATGTCAACAGACGTGACGGGATCCTTATTGATGATGTTGATGCTGCGATACAGAGAGCGATAGATAACGGAGTCAAAAGGCTTGTAGTCCAGCCTACACACCTTATGGACGGCTTTGAATACAATGACCTTTACGATCAGGTGATGCAGAAGTCAGATGCCTTTGAACAGGTAGAATTCGGTGAGCCTCTGCTTAGCAGTGATGAAGATCTCAAGCGTGTGGAAAAGGCTATCGTTGATTGGACAGACGAATATGACGACGGCAAAACCGCAATATGTTTCATGGGACACGGAACAGAGGCAGACTCCAACGGAGTTTATCAAAAAATGCAGGAGCTTCTTACTGATGACGGTTATGAAAATTATTATATCGGAACTGTTGAAGCATCGCCCTCTCTTGATGATGTGCTCGCCGAGGTTAAGAACAAAAATTACGAGAGAGTCGTTCTTGAGCCGCTTATGGTAGTTGCAGGAGA
Source organism: uncultured Ruminococcus sp. (assembly GCA_947624255.1). Classification (GTDB taxonomy): domain Bacteria; phylum Bacillota; class Clostridia; order Oscillospirales; family Ruminococcaceae; genus Ruminococcus. The sequence continues at coordinate 20,097 of CANQJO010000012.1, read as the reverse complement.
TCATGCAAATAACGATATGGCAGGCGATGAGGAGGATTCGTGGAAGACTGCTTTTGAAAATGAGGGCTATGAGGTGGAATGTCTTCTCAGAGGACTCGGAGAAAATGAGGATATAAGACAGATCTACATAGATCATGCGCAAGCAGCTATAGATAAAATAAAATAATTTTTAGTATTAAGTCAACACCGCACAAAACCGCCTGACGGTTTTGTGCGGCACGATAATTGATATTTGCATTAGTGGGGAGTACAGAATAAGGAGCTAATATGAAAAAAACAGCAATTTTTACATCAATAATGCTTATGCTCGGTGTTCTGAGCGGCTGCGCAAAGAATGATGAAAGCTCGTCAAGCAAATATGGGCACGTTGCATCTCAGAATGAAACTGTCGCAGCAGAAAACGTTGTTGAAGAGGGAATGACTCCTCTTTACGGCAGCAGCCTGAAAGACGGCACGTATGATATCACCGTTGATTCAAGCTCGTCGATGTTCAAGATCACAGAGTGTGAGCTTACCGTCAAAAACGGTGAAATGCAGGCAAAAATGATAATGAGCGGCACAAGCTATCTGTATTTGTATATGGGAACTGCCTCAGAAGCCGCATCAGCTAAGGAGAGCAGCTATATTCCGTTTGAAGATAATGACGGAGTACACAGCTTTACCGTTCCCGTAGAGGCTCTTGATATGGGGATCTCCTGTGCGGCGTTCAGCAAAAATAAAGAGCAGTGGTATGATCGGACACTTGTTTTCAGAGAGGATTCGCTCACATCAGATGCTTATGCAGACGGAGTAGTTGACACGACTAAAAGCCTTGACCTTGCTGACGGAGAATATACTGTAGAGGTAACTCTTTCGGGAGGTTCGGGAAAAGCATCGGTGGAGTCTCCGGCAGATATGACAGTAAGCGGCGGAAAAGCCGTGGTAACGCTCATATGGAGCAGTCCGACATATGATTATATGGTAGTTGACGGAGAAAAATATTTTGCCGTAAACAGTGAGGGAAATGCCCGGTTTGAGATACCTGTAACCGCATTTGATGCTGATATTCCCATAAAAGCCGACACAACAGCGATGAGTAAACCATATGAGATAGACTATGTTCTGAATTTCAGCTCGTCAGCAATAAATGAGAAATGAAGACTTTCAGAATTATCACAATATGCCTGATACTTATGCTGACTGTTACGGGCTGTTCAGCAAATTCACGGCAGGAAAGAAAAGCAGTTTTTGACGACCTTGAAAAGACTGCAAGTATGGAGCTTGAATATGCAACACAATTTTCTGTTGATTATTACGAGGGCGGTTATGCTCTTGTTTCGATCGCAGACGGCAGAGAGTATCTCATAGTTCCTGAAAATAAGGACGCGCCCGAAGTCGGCAGTGATGTAACTGTTATAAAATCTGCTCCCGATAATGTGTATGTAGCCGCAAGCTCGGCAATGGATCTTTTCAGTGCCGCAGGCTCTCTTGACCGGGTAAAAATGACCTCTACCGACATCAGCGACTGGACACTTCCCGATGTAAGAGATGCCTTTGAAAACGGCAGAATGATCTATGCCGGAAAATACAGTGCGCCTGACTATGAGCTGCTCCTTGCACAGGATTGCTCTCTTGCCGTGGAGTCCACAATGATATATCACAGTCCTGAGACTATGGAGCAGATAGAAAATCTCGGTATACCTGTTATGGTGGAGCGTTCAAGCTATGAAGAGCATCCTCTCGGACGGTTGGAATGGATAAAACTCTATGGGCTTATAATGGGAAAAGAGGAAGAGGCTGAAAAGTTCTTTATAGAAAAAAAAGAGCTTTTTGATGAAGTGACAGATATTGACATTCCGGAGGGTGAGAGAAAAACAGTAGCCTTTTTCTATATAAGCTCCAATGGGTATGTAAATGTACGTAAGCCGGGAGACTACATCTCAAAGATGATAGAGCTTGCCGGAGGGAGATATATCTTCACCGCTGATGATCTGAATGTTGACGATAATGCCTTATCTACGATGAATATGCAAATGGAAGCCTTCTATGAAAAGGCAAAGGATGCAGACATAATAATATACAACAGTACGATCGGCGATGAGCTTGAGAATTTAGATGATCTTCTTGAGAAAAGTGCTCTTTTAGCGGATTTCAAGGCATTTCAAAACGGAAATGTCTGTTGTTCGGATAAGAATATGTTCCAACAGACAAGTGCGTCAGCCGATATGATACTCGATCTGTACAGAGTGATATCCGGCAGTCAGGAGGAGACAGTTTTTCTTCACCGCCTTGACTGATATTATGGAGGCAGTATGAATAATAAAATACCGGCGAGATCTGCTGCCGGATTCGTGATACTCGTTATCCTTGTTTTTGTCATGCTGATAGTTGATCTCATGATAGGAAGCGTTAATATCCCGGCAGAGAAAATTTTTCAGCTTTTTTCCGGAAAATGCAGCGATGAAACGATTAGAAGCATAATACTTAAAATACGTCTTCCACGGACGCTTGCTGCACTTATTCTCGGCGGAGCGCTTTCAGTTTCGGGATTTCTTCTGCAAAGCTATTTTGCAAATCCCATAGCAGGACCTTTCGTACTGGGAATATCTTCCGGCGCAAAGCTGACGGTCGCACTTGTGATGATATTTTTTATCAGCAGGGGGGTGCTGCTTAATTCCGGAGCGCTCGTAGCTGCCGCATTTGTGGGTTCACTTGCCTCAATGTGGTTTATCCTGATGATATCGGGCAGAGTAAAAAAAATGTCCGTTCTTGTGATATGCGGAGTCATGACGGGATATATATGCTCTGCGATTACAGATCTTGTCATAGCATTTGCAGATGATTCTGATATTGTGAATCTGCACAACTGGTCAATGGGAAGCTTCTCAGGCACAGATTGGGAGGACATAAAAGTCATGGTTCCCGTTGTATTTATAACACTGATGCTTGCATTCATGCTGTCAAAGCCCATGGGAGCATATCGCCTCGGAGAAGAATATGCCATGAATATGGGTGTCAATATTCGCCGTTTCAGGATAAGTCTCATTCTGCTTTCAAGTATTCTTTCAGCCTGTGTGACTGCTTTTGCAGGACCTGTATCTTTCGTGGGAGTTGCCGTTCCTCATCTTGTTAAGGGAATGTTCGGAACTGCAAAGCCGATAGTTATGATTCCCGGAGCTTTTCTCGGCGGTGCGTTATTCTGCCTTGTATGTGATCTGATTGCGAGAATTATGTTTGCACCGGTGGAACTGAGCATAAGCACAGTCACTGCTGTTTTCGGAGCTCCTGTAGTTATATGGATAATGCTCAGCCGTGACAGTAAAAAATACGGAGGCAGGTCATGAACAGCAAAATAACAGCGAAGGAGCTCTCCGTTGGATATGGCAGGAGGGTGATACTCTCCGGTATAGAGTTAAAAATACAGGCAGGAGAGATAGTTAGTCTGATAGGACCTAACGGATCGGGAAAATCGACACTTCTCAGAAGTATTGCAGCGCAGCTTAAAACGATCGCGGGCTGCATATATATAGATGATTCGTCAATATCGGGAATGAAAGAAAATGATATCGCAAAAAAGCTGTCGATCGTCATGACGAACCGTATTGATCCGGAGCTTATGACCTGCGAGGAGGTCGTTGAAGCCGGACGCTATCCGTATACCGGCAGGCTGGGCATACTCTCTGAGAACGATCATATGATAGTCCGTGAGTCTATGGAGAGTGTCCGCATCAGTGAGCTGAAAAATGTCAGCTTTGGCAGCATAAGCGATGGTCAGCGTCAGAGAGTCATGCTTGCAAAGGCGATATGTCAGGAGCCTGAGATACTTATACTTGATGAACCGACTACATTTCTGGATATACGCCATAAGCTGGAGCTGCTCAGTCTGCTGAAGATCCTTGCAAGAGAGAAAAATATAACGGTGATAATGTCACTGCACGAGATCGGACTTGCAGAGAAGATCTCCGACAGAGTTATATGCATCAAAGACAAGGGGATACATCGTCAGGGAAGACCTGATGAGATCTTCTCACGTGATTACATAAATGAACTTTACGATATTGACGATGAGCTTCTTGAGCTTGCAGGTCATCAGGGATTGGTCTGATGACCTTTTTTATATTCATACTAATTTCGTCCTAAAGCCCGACGTAACGAATATCCTGCACGTTTTTAGAATGAAATTAGTATCAAAGCACATATATCTGCCGGAGAAAATTTTCACTTCAAGCAACTAAAAAAATTAGTGAACGTCAAACACGTTATTCCGATATCGGCATAACGAATTAAATGCCTCGTAAAAAGTTATACTGATAAAATAGTTAAAAGAACGTAACCACCTCATTCAATAATAGATTTTGTCGGCATAATACTTTATGCAGCATTAGGTACAGATTTTATCATCTGTAAATATTCGGGTTGACGATCACGTCGGTCACGGTTTTTTCCCCCGTCATATCCGTGATTATCACCGTAACACGTTGTTTTTACGCTCTGCGAATCTATCAGTGCGTAACTTGGATTTTCATTCCTCCCTGCATTTTTTCGTGTTATCTTTACAAGATGCTTCATCACTTTATCCCATGTTCCGTTGTCTCTTGCACGGCGATAAAAACTCCACACTGCAGCATATGGCGGATAGTCATGCGGCAGCATTCTCCACTGACAACCTGTCTTTACTATATACAGTACCGCTTCCACTAATGACCTTTTATTATATTTGCTCTTGTTTCCTGATGTAAAAAAATCTTTTATTTCTTCCCATTGTCTGTCCGTTAAATCACTTTCGTAATTTGTTGCTTTATATTCTTTCATCATATCTATATTATATCACTTTTTTCTATGAATACAAGTTCTTAAAATCTGGGAATAACGTTATTGAAATAATTTTTGAATAATTGGCGATAAGTTACGATAAATGATAATAATTTACGATAAATAACAGCATTCGTCAAAATGACGAATGACAGAAAAAATTTTTTGAAACAAAAATACACCGAGTAAAAACTCGATGTGCTGATGTTTTCTGATAGATTTAACAGCAGAACTAAAATTGTTCCTGAACGGTAAGGATACTACAGGAACAAATGCGCAGAGCGCAAATTACAAACGGCGAAATTGCCGCTTGTAACTCATAGCACTTTTGGCGCAAGCCTGACACCAAAAGAGCATATGGTGCTGCCTTACGGCAGGAATCGGCTATCGCCGAATTGAAATGCAGGAGTGTGAACAATAAACACTTTAAGCATTTTAGAGATTCTATTGTGTCTAAAATGTTTATTGTTCAGGTAAACAGATTTGTTATGCTCCTTGAATTATGAGAAATCTAAACCTTCCGCATTTTGCATACTTTGAAACTACAAAATGCGGAAAATATGCAAAATTCACGTTCAAGGTGCAAAATCCATACTACGAGAAATCTGAATTTTCAGTACAATCGCTTTTAATAACGTCGATATATCTCGCACGGAGATACGTTGTTTCCTTAATTGAAGAAGCAATATCAAGCAATCTTGTTTCAAACTTCTTATCCCAACGATATTTTTATTCTCTGATCTATCGGCATGACCGATGCCCATACCCATATATCCAGTTTTTCAAGATCATTCCATTGTTTGGGAGAAAAATTACTTTTATATAGCTCATAAGCAACTTTAACTTCTAATTTTTCTCCTTTAGGAATAACTACTGTATTCGCCGGTGATATACCCTCTTCTATCTGAGGGTTGAGATAATTTGTAATTTCATAAGATGAGATCGTATACCAATCATATCCCATAATAGGAAAGCTTACTAAATTTAATTCGGTTTCATCAGAACTTTCATTGAAAAAAGTATAAGTAAGAACTATACATTCATCTGAATAAACTCTGAAATTTTCCTCACAATTCAACTCTTTTATCAATTCGGAGGTTTTAATTAAGCGAGCAGCATCAACTGAAATTGAATATCCGCTAATTTCAAATCCTCCGGATAAACAATCGTCTAATTTTATTTTATCGTGCATGGAATAATATTTTTTTGGATATCGGTCTCTTACCTTAAAGCTGTTATTTAATGTGTAAAATTTCACAGCCCACACCGAGGCAAGAACAAGAGCTATTAAGCTAATTATCAGCTTTTTCATGCTCTATAACCTCCTCGGACATTATTTTTCCATGCTCGATAGTGTATACTATATCACACATTTCTTCCAGTATTTTTTGATCATGGCAAGTCACTATAACAAGTGCTCCTCTGTCCTTCTCCTCTGAGATTATCTTCTTTGTTATCTCAACTCCACTTGAATCAAGTGCATTAGTAGGCTCATCAAGAATAATAAGCTCAGGAGCTTCCATCATGGCAGAAGCAATTCCAAGACGCTGCTTCATTCCAAGAGAATACTTGCGGTATTTCTTTTTATCATCAGGATCAAGTCCTACTCGGCTTATGGTCTTTTTTATTATTTCATCAGTAATTTTCCCTTTAATTGATGCCAAAAGCTTTAGGTTGTCAAATCCACTGAGACCTCCCAGAAATGACGGACTTTCAATAAGAATACCTATACTTTCGGGAAAATCAATTTTCTTGCCCAGAAGCACTTCATCAAAGCGTATCTCTCCCTCAGTCGGAACTATCAAGCCGGAGATCAGTCGCATAAGCATTGTTTTTCCACAGCCGTTATAACCGCAGAGTCCATAAACCATGCCGCTTTTAAGAGAAAGATCTACTTTGTCTACAACAGTGTTTTTGCCTAATACTTTTGTTACATTTTTCAGTGTTATATTCATGTATCTCACTCCTTGTCCGGCAGAATATTGGCTCTTTTGAAGTATGTTCCGCCTATAATGATAGCTGCCGGTATTATTATCAGGCAGATAATAATACCTGTATGCGTATTGTAACCTTTTTCAAAATAGTCTCTGTTGTAAAGAAGCATTGCACATCGTGTAAATGATATTGCAGTATCGGTAAATGTACCGGCAATTATAAGTGCGATAGATACAAGGTAGCTATAAATAGGCTTAAAGAAAAGGCACAACAGCATTTCTATCATATTAAGCGCACAGATCACTGCAAATGGTGCAATTATCAGGCAAACTCTGTCAAATACGCTTATGCCGTGATTTATTGAAGGTTCATATGCAGCACTTTGCATAGCTAAGAAATTTGTCAGATTATAATTATTTTCAGCCTTAAATATGTAGCCGTTAAGTACTGCGTACAGAAGCAGTGTTCCGATGGCAAGAATATAGAACCAGAGACTCGATGCAATACACCATATGCACTTGGAATACCACCATGTTCTTCTTTTGCGGCAGCGTGTCAGGATCTGTGTGCCAAATTGCGTGAGGTCATTATGCATATATTCAAAACCAATAAAAACCGAAAAAGCAAATATTGCGATCCAGAAATACGGCAGCACTACCATCGCATCTTCCCTTGGCATTTTCGAGATAGGATCGCCGCCACGAAAGATCAATGTAAAAAGATCAAAAATCGTGAGCTTTCCAAATGAACCTCCCAATGAGATCAGCATCATCCGCACATAATTATCGTTATACATACATTCAAAGAAGATGAGGATCGGGACGATCAGAAAACGCTTATTTTTTATTACTCCGTTATATAAATCGCAGCTGATTATTTTAGAGACATTCATATTTACGCCCCCTTACCGCAAAAATTATTGATGGGATAATTATAATTACGGCTATATTTATAAGCAGATGACTTGCATAGTTTGATGATAGAGGAGCTGCATAAAGCATACCGGTCCAGACAGTACTCATATTATGTCCGTTTATGAGAATACTGTAACGCACGTTTATGTATGTTCCTATTATTTGCTGAACTGTAAAAACAAGAAACGGTGCAATTACAGAAAAAGTATATTTTCGTGCGATCATTCCGACTCCCAGTGCAATGCAGACCATCGCTCCGCCCCACAGAAATGATACTCCGGTCCAGACAAGCAAAAACAAAACGGGATGCGTATAAAATAATTCAGGACAAAAACTGCTGGGAGACACAGGTGATGTACCCAATGCCACAATTGAATAAATAGCAGGATAAAAAGTCGAAATTATAAAGAAATGAAGCAAAATAGCAAAAGAAAAAACTATCCCGCCACTCATGAATGATACAATATATTTCGCAAAAAAATATTTTTTTCGGCTTGTTCTTGTTATAACTTGTGTAATATAGCCGGAACTTCTGTCAGCACCGACTGTCCAACTATAAGCAAAAGAAGTCAAAAGCGGAAGTAATGTAAATAGAAAAATAGATTCGTCAAAACCGATGTATATTCCGATCCATTTTTCAAATACACTCACATTAACGTCTAACCCTTGCTTAAATATCTCGTATTTTGATTGAGCATCCAATATAACGACTATTGCCGCTATGATCAAAGAAATATAGAAAGAATAACTGCGGATCATTCGCTGCCATTCAAATTTAATGATGTTTTTCATCAGCTATCACCACCAAGGTTCAAATTGATTTTTGTGAACGGAATATTAAGATATGGATCTTCATGCCCGGTATCAAATGTCGCTTCTTCAAGCGGTACTTGACGAGTGTCGATCAAAGAACCGATTATAATATTCTTCTTTTCTCCGGGTTCAAGATGAAATTTATCAATAGTTGAATCATCATCCGGATCTTCGGGATCTAAGCTGAAATATTCCTTATAACCGCTCGGTATATTTCCCAGTGCATCTAAATCAAAATCATAATCACCATAACTCTCATCAACAAGTAATCGACAAGTAACAGCATCAACATTTTCGACTGTCATGTACATTTTTACCATTTTAAAACCTTTAAGAAGTTCTGTCGTGTCCGGATCAAGATTAAATTTAGGACTAAGAAGAAGTTTATATGCATCTTCATATTTATATCCTGCATCATTCAGACTATCGAATACTTCACATTTATTTATTGTAAGATAAAAATGACCGCCATCTACAAGCTGTATATCACAAACACGTTCCCCGAGTTCAGCTGTTTCAGGTACTTCAGAATAGGGTATCTCGGGGGTACTATCAGTTTCAGTAGTGTTATCAGTTTCGCCATCACCATTCGCCGCAGCGTTATCAGGCTGTATATCATCGGGCGTGTTTTCCGGTTGATACGATGTTGGTTCTGTAATTTCTATCTTTGATACGTCAATATTTCCGGCAGAACAGCCAACTGTCAGTAAAAATGTAAACACTACTAATGAATAAAGTGCTTTTTTCATTTTTCTCCTTTCGTCTTGAGGTATCAGCTATCACCGTCAAGGTTCAAATTGATTTTTGTGAACGGAGTATTAAGATAAAACTCTTCATGCCCGGTAACAAATGTCGCTTCTTCAAGCGGTACTTGACGAGTGTCGATCAAAGAACCGATTATAATATTCTTCTTTTCTCCGGGTTCAAGATGAAATTTATCAATAGTTGAATCATCATCCGGATCTTCGGGATCTAAGCTGAAATATTCCTTATAACCGCTCGGTATATTTCCCAGTGCATCTAAATCAAAATCATAATCACCATAACTCTCATCAACAAGTAATCGACAAGTAACAGCATCAACATTTTCGACTGTCATGTACATTTTTACCATTTTAAAACCTTTAAGAAGTTCTGTCGTGTCCGGATCAAGATTAAATTTAGGACTAAGAAGAAGTTTATATGCATCTTCATATTTATATCCTGCATCATTCAGACTATCGAATACTTCACATTTATTTATTGTAAGATAAAAATGACCGCCATCTACAAGCTGTATATCACAAACACGTTCCCCGAGTTCAGCTGTTTCAGGTACTTCGGAATAAGGTATCTCGGGAGTGCTATCAGTTTCAGTAGTGTTATCAGTTTCACCATCACCATTCGCCGCAGTGTTATCAGACTGTATATCATCAGGCGTGTTTTCCGGTTGATATGATTTTGGTTCTTTAAATTCTCGTTTTGATACGTCAATATTTCCGGCAGAACAGCCAACTGTCAGTAAAAATGTAAACATTACTAATGAATAAAGTGCTTTTTTCATTTTTCTCCTTTCGCCTTGAGGCATCAGCTTTAAGCTTTCAAAAACAAGAAAAGCCGCACCGCAGCAATTGGTACGGCTTTTCAAATATTATTAACAGTCCGGTGCCCATTCTCCGGATAAAGTTGACGGTTGGTAATAATCTCCGGACATAAATTTCAAGCCACAGAGTCCATACCCGTATTCATTAACATTATTGTGCAGGTAGAAAGTTCCGGTAGTTACACGGACAGAGGATACCGGTTCGTTTGCAGAAGTAAGTGTAACATTTGCACACTTATTGTTCCAATCCGTGTCAACAAGTCCCCAAACTTGAACAAATGCACCCTCTGTATTTGTAGTAAGTTGGAGGTAAACAGAACTGTTAGTGCTCTTGGTACGTATTGGATGCTGATCCTGAGGTAATGGATCATATCGATTGGAAATGTTTGCGGGCGCTGAAACTTTTGTAATGTCTGTTGGATTAGTAACAGCATTTGCTGTAATCACCAAGACACTACCGGACGTGATGCATAAGGATGCAAGTAACGCCACGATCCTTTTACGAGTAATCTTCATAAAAAATCCTCCTTAGATTATTTTTTGACAGTGCGTAAAACAAATCAGTAAATATCACCTCATCTCACAACAATTTATCACGTAACATTAAAACAGCCTTTCATATTCTTGCCTGTATTATACACTATGGAGTTTGATAAGTCAAGGCTTTTTGCATTTTTTTTGCAATTTTTTTGCATTTTTATAGTAGAAAAAAACGCAGAAGATTCGCTCTCAGGGCTTCTCTTATTTGCTCTATTTATAATTTTCAGTATGCCTTTGAGGTTTTAGAACAGGCTATTGACAGTTTTGCTGAATTTATTGATTTTTGGTGATATTCTATGCTGCAATTTCCCGAAATCCGAAAAAATACTTGACAAGCCTAAAAAAAGTGGTATAATAATAATTGGAAAATAAAAAAAGCAATGACGCTTCTCCGTCCGGAGGGGCGTCTTTTTTGTTTTTCGTATATTGTTCAGATCGGAGTGAAGAAAATGGTACAGCTTAAACAGGGACAGTTTATGCAGGCTGTTGGTAATGCAAACGAGATCAACGAGCTTCTGAGACGCTATGGCGTTAAGTTCGGCATATACAAAAACGGCGTATTCAATGAACAGTTTTTTCCGTTCGATCCCATTCCCCGAGTCATTTCGGCTGAGGATTTTGCGAGCATTGAAAAGGGACTTGTTCAGCGTGTAAACGCCCTGAATGAGTTCCTTTTTGATATTTATCACGAAAAAAATATCGTTCGTGACAATATTGTTCCCGAGGATTTTATTTATATCTCAAAGGGCTACCTTGCCGAATGTGAGGGTATCACACCGAAAAACAAGATATACAGCCATATTTCCGGCATAGATCTTGTGCAGGCTAAGGACGGAGAATGGTACATACTTGAAGATAATCTGCGTATACCTTCGGGTGCGTCCTATCCGCTTATCGCAAGAGAGCTGACAAGAATTGCCGCACCGCAGGCATTTGAGGAGAATAATGTCGTTGATAACCGCGGCTATGCCGAGCTTCTGAAAGAAACCATGGAGAACGCAAACTGCGGCGGAGTGAGAGCTATCCTCACACCGGGCAGGTATAATGCGGCATACTTTGAACATTCCTATCTGGCGGAGCTTACAGGCTCTGTCCTCGTTCAGAATGACGAGCTTTTCGTTGAGGATAACGTTCTCTATCACCGTACTTATTCGGGCGGCAAAACAAGAATAGGCGTTCTCTATCGCCGCATTGCTGACGAATATCTTGATCCGCTGACGTTTTTGCCCGGATCGCTTATAGGAATACCAAACCTTATGGAGGCTTACCGCAGTGGAAATGTCGGTATTATCAATGCTCCCGGCAATGGAGTGGCTGACGATAAGGGCATATATTATTTCGTGCCGAAAATGATAAAATATTATCTCGGTGAAGAGCCGATACTCAAAAATGCGCCTACCTATCTGCCGTTCTATGATGAGGATATGAAGTATGTTATGGATAATCTCGAAAGCCTTGTTATAAAAGATGTCGCTGAGGCGGGCGGCTACGGAGTAGTCTTCGGCAGTGATCTCACGAAGGAAAAATTAGAGGAGTTCCGAAAAACCATCATTGCAGAACCACGCCGCTTTATTGCTCAGGAGGTCATAGATTTTCTTGATCTGCCGATACTTGATAACGGTGAAAAAGTCATGCGCAAAGCTGATCTGAGAGCATTTGTACTTTCTGGTGAACAGACAAAGGTATGGGCATCGGGACTTACAAGATTTTCACGCAACCCTGATTCATTCGTGGTGAATTCATCACAAGGAGGAGGTTTTAAAGACACATGGGTACTATCTCGTTAGAACACAGCGACCGCCTTTATTGGCTGGGACGCTATACAGAAAGATTTTTTACAACTCTGAAAGCACTTGGAGATCTGTATGATAAAATGATCGAATCAAAGCAGTGGTATAAGCAATACCTTGAAAACTTCGGTCTTGCCGATACATATGCTGACAGCAAGCTGTTTATGCGCAGCTTTATATTTGATAAAAGCAATCCGAACTCGGCATCATTCAGTCTTGAAAGAGCATACGACAACGGTATAGTCCTTCGTGAGGAGATCTCAACCGTGTCACTTTCATACCTGCAAATGGCAAAAGATACGCTTTTCAAGGCTGAACAGAGCAATAATATCCGTATGTCGCTGCTGCCGCTTGAGGATATGCTTTACAGTTTCTGGGGAAGTATCAACGAGCATATCTTCGATGATGAAATAAGGAACATTATCTATATCGGCAAGACTTTAGAGCGGCTGGATATGTATGTCAGGCTGAAATATCCGTATGATTCCGTGAAAAAGGAATTTGTAAGGCTTCGCAAGAATCTTGACCGTGTGCCGCAGGGAACACCCTACCGATACAACGCAAAATATATGTCGGTACTTACTGAGATGCTTGTCTCGGAGAGCGATTATGAGCAGAACAGTGTCATGGCTACAGAAGCTCTTGAACACCTGTTTGAGAGATCGGAGGTGCTTGTATGAAACGCATCAATTTTTATTATTCCACAAAGCTGACCTTTGACGATTACGTCCATAACCACAGTTTTGCGCTGAGAGTGATACCGCCTGAAAATCCAACACAAAAGCTGCTTTCTTGCTCTCTTAATATTGATCCGTATGTTTCAACACAGCAGACATCTGATGCATTTGGAAACAATGTTACCGCAGGATATATCAAGGGCGATCATCGTTTTCTTGATTTTGAGATCAAGGGAATTGCTAATGTCGATAATACGCAATACCGAACTGATTTTATGCCATGCTATCTTTATCAGTCGCAGTACACCGCTCCGGATGACGATCTGAAAGCGTTTTATTCTGAGATAAGGGGCGGCTGTACGGGAACTGTGACCGAAAGGGCTGCGTATCTCTGTGACGTTCTTTCCGATAAAATAGAGTACGGAAAAGGCTTTACCGATACCTCAACGACTGCGGCGCAGGCATTTGCACTGAGAAAAGGCGTATGTCAGGACTTTTCGCATATTTTGATATCACTTCTGAGAATGGACGGAATTGCCGCAAGATACATAGCAGGACTTGCATTCTGTGACGGCGAAACGCATTCATGGGTCGAATACTGGACGGGAGATCACTGGGAGGGGATCGATCCTGCCAATAACTGCTCCATAAACGATGACTATCTTGTGATATCTCAGGGACGTGATTTTCGTGACTGTGCTGTTGACAGGGGCGTTATGTTCGGAAAATATACTAATCAGATGCAGCTCGTAAGAAGCGTACTGTCTTGAAAGGAGTGTTACCGGTGATTGAAACGGTTGCAAGCATACCGCTTGCAGTAAATGAAAACTTGAATATCCGAAAGCGCAGAATACAGAATGGCAGCAGCAAGACACGTCTGAGCCTTGTAACGGGAACTCACGGTGATGAACTGGAGGGACAGTATCTTGCATATATGGTCGGCAGTTTCGTTGATGAACATATAGATCGGCTTGACGGGATCCTTGATATTTATCCTGCGCTGAATCCAATGGGAATTGATTCGATAACAAGAGGCATACCGATGTTTGATCTCGATATGAACAGAGTATTTCCCGGAACAAAGCAGGGAACAATGGTCGAGGTGATATGCTCATCTATTGTTGATGATCTGTGTGGCTCGGATATATGTGTTGACGTTCATTCAAGCAATATTTTCCTCAGAGAGATACCTCAGATACGCATCAGTGTTCCGACTGCGGATATTCTTGTGCCGTATGCAAGGCTGATGAATGTTGATTTTGTGTGGATACACGAATCGGCAACGGTACTTGAATCTACACTTGCCCACACTCTTAACAGCAAAGGAACAAAAACTCTTGTTGTTGAAATGGGCGTGGGTATGCGTATCACAAAGGAATACTGTAAACAGCTTTTTGACGGTGTCATAAATCTCATGAGTGAGCTTGGAATGTGGAAAGGCGAAACTGCGCCTGTGCGTGAACCTGTTGTTTCTTTAGGACATGATGTCGGCTTTGTCAATTCTGATGCGGCAGGAATTTTCGTGCCCTGTGCAGACTTCGGTGAAAATGTGAAAAAGGGCGATCATATCGGCGATGTGGTCGATCCGCTTACCTCTGAGGTAATAGAGAAAGTTCAGGCTGTTTGTGACGGAATGATCTTCACGCTCCGGGAATATCCCGTAGTGTACGGCGGATCGCTGCTTGCAAGAATATTGCAGCCTGCTGTGGGAGGTGAGACGGCTTGAAAAGAAAAATACTTTTTTCACTTAAATCGCCGTACCGTGAGCAGCTTGATGTCATCGGATACCGCTTCGGACACGGGAAAAAGTCTCTTGCGATCGTGGGTGCCATGCGAGGTAATGAGGTGCAGCAGATGTATGTTTGCAGCCGTATGGTGCAGGCACTCAAAAAGCTTGAATCAGATGGAAAGATCGCTGAGGACTGCGAGATAATGGTGATACCGTGCGTTAATTATTACTCAATGAACATCGGCAAGCGATTCTGGGCAATGGATAATACGGACATCAACAGAATGTTCCCCGGCTATAATATGGGCGAGACCACTCAGCGCATAGCGGACGGAATTTTCAGCAAATTGCAGGGATATGAGTACGGGATCCAGCTTGCAAGCTTTTATCAGCCGGGTATATTTCTGCCTCATGTAAAAATGATGGATACAGGATTTACCGATGCTGAGATAATGAAAGATTTCGGGTTGAAATTCGGTATCGTCCGCAAGCCACGTCCTTATGATACAACAACGCTCAATTATAACTGGCAGGTGTGGGAGACAAAGGCTTTTTCGGTATATGCCAATGCGACTGATGAGGTTGATACAGAAGCTGCCGACGAAGCTGTGAATGCAATACTAAGATTTATGAATAACAGAGGTATTGTCAGTGCAAAAACGCCTCCCGGATATATCACCGAGATACTCAACGAAAATAAGACAAGACAAATTCAATCAGAGTCGGCAGGAATGTTTTTCAGGACTGCAAGGATCGGCAGTACGGTAGAGCGTGGTGACGTGCTTGGCAAGATCGTTGATCCCTTTGACGGTGAACTTGTCGCTGAGATAAGAACGCCTGTGTCGGGTACGGTGTATTTTGCATATAACAGTCCTCTGATAAATGCCAAGACTGTATGCTTCAAGATTATATAGTGAGGAAATAATAATGGAAAATAATAAATTCAGTGAAACAAAAACATTTGTGTCTGATGACGGAAAAACCGTTACAACAGTAACCGTCAGCGGCAACAGTACGAGTAATTCATCAACAGTCACCTTTACAACAACTACTTCGGTAACGACTACTGTAAAGAATGAACACAACTCAAAAAATTAGGACAACATTGCTTCTGTTCTCTCTTGTTTTCCCGGGGCGAAAATGAACCGCCCCAAAAAGTTAGACAAACTTTTAAGAAAAAACTTATGCAAAGCGACTAAGAGAAATCTTGGTCGCTTTTTTTATGCAGCTTTGAGCCTGTACGCAACGGGAGACAAACCGTCAAGATTAAGTGCGGAGGTCTATTTTTATCGGTAAATAGGTCACTTTTGGATTTTGTCCATATAGTGCTCTTACAACGTTCATGATCGGCATCATGTCCATTCCCGAACTTGCGGAATTTGCCGTATCCACATTGTCGGTGAGAGCAATGAAGCGAATATTGTACATTGGAAAAATGTAATCTGTGTACTGAACTACTTGGATATAATTTCGACCAAATCTGCTCAAATCCTTGCAGAGTATCAGATTGATTTTTCCTGTCTTGGCATCGTCAAGCAGAGCTGTTACACCGGGGCGTGAGAAGTCCGTGCCGCTGTAGCCGTCATCTATGTAAACACCGAAAATGATACAAAAGTAAATCGCAGAAAACGCCCTATTTACGGCACTTTCTGCGATTCGATGTTTTGAAATACAGTGTTGTTTTGGTATCAAGGGGGTGAAAAGGAAAATTAAATTTTAGGGATAAATTAAAAAATCCCGAAAATCGTGAAAAATCTGAAATTCCCGAAAAAATCGCCCTTTACAAACAACGGTAAATAGGCGATTTTTTAATGTTGTATTTTGAAAAATGTTTTGACGTTTTCAAAAGTGTTGTGGATTGTGCGTAATTTTGTGCGTAAAAATCAGCGCTTCAGCTTCGACATTTCCTCTTTGAGTTTGTCTACATTCTGATGAATATAGACCTCAGCGGTCGTGTTATAGTTTGCATGACCGATTATCTTTTGCAAGTTCTCTGCCCTCATTCCTGCGGCAGCGGACAGCGATGCAAATGTATGTCTGGTACTGTGTGGCGTGAGTGTTTTGTCATCAAGAATGTACCGATACCCCTGTTTGTGACCGTTTGAGATCCCGCAGTCTATCATTGCTTTGTAAAATTTGTTTCTTAATATCTGATTGCTGATTTCCACCAAGCTGTCATTTTCAGACTTGCCGTTCATCATATCAGCGATAAATTCAGCCAATTCGGGAATTGAATCCGGTATAGGAATAATGCGCTCCCTGCCTGCCTTTGTCTTTTCGCCGCCTATTATATAGCCGTCTGGCAGGTGAATATCTGATACCTTCAAAGCCGTCATTTCGCCGATCCTCATTCCCGTATATATCATCAAAAGAATTATCTTTACGACCTCATCACTTGAATGCTCCCATAGCTTGTTGATCTCATCAGCGGTGAAGATCCTCTTTTCATGCTTATCAAATTTGGGGATTTTTGAAAAGTCTGCGTAATTTTTCAAGATTATATCATTTTCCATTGCAAATTTGCAGAGCATCACTGCCAAAACCTTGATAGTATCGGCGGCGGATTTACTCGTTGATTTGTCGATTATAGCTTGAATATGCGCCGTTCTAAGCTCTCTCATGGGCATATTTTCAATGCCTGCGAATCTTTTCCACATGGACGAATACAAATTGACTGCAGACTGTGAGACTTGCCGGAAATGCGTATCGCTCCAAAGCTTGTAAATATCACCTACAGTGGCATTGTAAAACTCCGGGCGACCGTTCTTGATATAATCATCAAGAGCCTGCTGAGCCTCCTGACGTGTTGAAAAACAGCCGATGTATATCCGCTTTTTACTGTATTTATCGGCAGGAGCATAGGCTTTCCACTGCTTTCTGTTGCGTGTGTCCTTTGAGATCGTCCCTGTTCCGTGAGAGCGTTTATGCGTTCTTAATTTCGTCACGGTCTGCTTTTTGCCGCAAAAGTTACAGAAAACACTGCCGTCCGGAATTTCTTTTTTGCATTTTACGCAAATCATTAGACCTGTTCTAAAACCTCAAAGTGCATGCTGAAAATTATAAATAGAGGAAATAAGAGAAGCCCTGAGAGTGAATCTTCTGCGTTTATTTCTATAACGATAGGAAAGAATTTTAAAGCGTTTGATATATCGATTAATGTGTTCTATAAAAATTCTATGTTTTGCAAGAGACGAATTAAAGGAACGTTCCTCGTCGGTCAACTTATGATTTTTTGTGGATTTTATTGGAATAAGACTATTAAAATGAACATTAAAAATGCCGGTATCCCCTTATCTGCGATAATAAGAGTTTCTTCAGGCACAAGAATTCTGCTGTTCTTAAAAAGCTTAAAATCATGTGTTTTTCCGCTTGAAACCGATATTCTGAGAATATCCTGAGTCTTTTCATCAGCGACGATCTGAATTTTTAATGTATGTTTCTTTTTCTTTCCGGAATAATACTTCTTTTGTTTTTTTGGGGACGTTCAATTTCGCATTCTGTTGCATCTACCGCAATTACCTCTATGGATGTATCTTCTAACATCTTCTTTCTTGAGGGCAGATGAAATGCCTTATCTTTTATCAGTGTCTCTTCTGCCCATTTTATGGCATAATAAACAGTGCTTTTATTCGTTCCGTAATCAAAGGCTATGTTATCCATTGTACGATATTCACGATAATATTGCAGCATGATTATAAGCTTGTCCAAAACACTCAATATAGATGGTCTGCCTCCATTTTTATGCTTATTTGTATACTCTGTTTCCAAAATTTTCAGCATTTTATCAAATGTTGCTTTGGTTACTCCGAAATATTTCTGATAATCTTTTTCTTTCAACTCTTTTATCCTTTTTTCGTTGTCCATTTTTCCATCACCTGATTCTATTTTATCATTTTTTTCGATCTTTTCAAGGTTTTAGAACAGGTCTATTATACACCGTTGTTGTATTTTTGGGAAATCAGGTTGCTGTCGGACATATTTTCGCAAAATACCTTGTTTTATGAAAAGTCAGATTCAAGTAAACCGCTTGATTTCGGGCTTTTTTTATTTTGAAAAACAGTGATTTGACGGCAAAAAGCCGTTAGGCAGCAGACGGAATACGGAAGTATCCCGTCCGCTACCCACTTCTGCCCCACTGGGGCAGAAGTTAATCATCAATAGATTCGCTTTTTGACTTCTGATCTTGTTCCTTTTCTATGTTTTTGCCTTGTTTGCGGCGTTTCATAGCCTCTTTTTTTAATTTTACAATCTCAAAGTAACAAGTTTTCTGCTTGTCAGGATGATTCCGCTTTGCCTCAAGAGCTGCCTTGTTGAGTTCTTCGGTCAGCACTTTCAAACGCTCCTGTTTATCCTTTAACTCTTGTTCCTGCGGATACGGATCGTTAATGATATGCTGCGCCTCTTTCATATCTGCTTGCAGTCTGCCAAGTTCAGCTTGCACGTCCTTGATTTTGTAGTCAATGCTGTAAAGAGCTTTTTCCATACGTTTGAGATTGTTGGCAAAACTCTCACCTAACTTAACTGTGTACGGGTATGCTCCTCTCAATTCAGCAGTCATACCGCCGCCGAGATAGTTACTGTTTATCGTTACCGACAATGGAAATCCCTGAAATTCACCGATTTTGACAGGTGTATCCAGTTTCTTACAAAGGGCAAATGCAGTTGTTTCAAAAGCCTTTGCAGCCTCTTTGCAGTCAGTATATTCCTTTCCCTCAATAGTTATTTTGAATACGGGGATCTTCGTTTCTGGATCAATCGGCAGTTTACGAAGTGCTTCACGGTCTATATGAAGATTATCAAGAATCGTCACAAACCGCTGTTCCTGTTCGGGGAAACGTGCGATTTTGTCCTCCATTTCAAATACCGTGTTGCGGTGTTCCGCAGCGAGTACCCTCAGTTCCTTCACTTCATTTTCAAGAATCAGTTTTTCTTTGATACGTTCATCTCCCGTGCAAAGTGCCTTGATTTCCGAGTAAGTGAGTGCTTGCTGATCAATATCTTCACAACGTCTTGCTGGTGCTTTAGAGGTCATAATTTGTGAGATAAAACGCTGTTTTTTCTCCAAAGTCTGGTCGGGTAAGAAAGAAACATTACTGTTTCTCCCTCACCTAAGAACCGTACATGAGAGTTTCCCCTCATACGGCTCAAGCCTTTTTAAGTCCACAATATGTTGTAGCGAACCGGCTTACTTTTCTCTTAAAGGAATATGACATTCGGGATGTACCAGTGTCAGTGTTTTATCCTTGTGTTTCTGCACTCGGAAATTCGTTTCCACTGTGATCCTTTCATTGCAGCAGGCACATAAACCTTTCTGTTTTTCCCGGAT
>CANQJO010000011.1 GCA_947624255.1 uncultured Ruminococcus sp. | reverse complement strand
GCCCTCCATTTGCACCCATTTTCGGCAATATATAAGATAGCATTGATAAACGTGTAATTATCAATTTTTACATTCCCTCGTTGAACCGGAAAATATTTTTCGATTCTTGCGTACTGCTCTCTTGTGATATTCATGTATTTATTATAGCACATTTCTCTCTTTGTGTCAACAGGATCTAATAGTTCTGTTGATAAGCAGTTATTTATTTTTATTGATTAATTCCGGCAGTATATCATCTGCTTTGTCAATAAGGAAAGTAACATCTATGCATTATATTTACAAAGAAATTTCTGATTCGGATGATTTTTATATATCAAAGATATGCTCCGGAAAAAGTTAGAAAGTTATGCTGTTTTGAACCAAGCTGTTCAGAATATATGAAGCTTGCAACAATATAAATATGGAGTTATTCGGGGTGTATATAAGGGATGCGATCGTATTTTAAGATGTCATTGACCAAATGAAGGTTATTGATATAATAACGATTGATTGACCCCATATGAGAAAAGTTTTAATGATGTGATCCACTGTCCACGCTGGAGACAATTTCAGTCAGCGATCACATTCTTAATTCAGCACCCACTTCGGAGAGCTTTTTCAGTATGCGCTTCATTGCACTGTCAGCTTGCTCGTCGGTGAGTGTGCCATCGTGGGAGCGCATTGAAATTGAGTAAGATACGCTCTTTTTGCCGGCTTCTATCTGTTTGCCCTTGTAAACGTCAAAAAGAGTGACTTTTTCGAGAATTTTTCCCACTGCCTCACGAATAGCTTTTTCAAGGCTTGCCGCAGGTATGCTGTCGTCACAGATCAAACTCAGATCACGTGTGGTTGCCGGGAATTTCGGCAGCGGTCTGTATGTTATCTTGCTGTCCGCAGCACTCATCATTTCGGGAATACAGAGCTTTGCGGCATATGCTTTTGTGCCGATCTCATACGTCTCCTGAACATCGGGGTGAAGCTCACCGAATATACCGAGAGCAATGCCGTTCTTGATAACAACTGCGCTTCTGCCGGGGTGGAGAGCGTATTTCTCATCGAAAGCATCGCACTCATCGGCACGGACGAATTCTGCGTCTTTAATATTCATGGAATCAAGTATCTGTCCAACCATTCCTTTGAGGAGGTAGAAATCCGCATCACCGCCGTACATACCGATCGTAAGGCGCTGAGGCTCATCGGGAAGCTCTTTTCCGGCAACAGGAAGATACTCCTTGCTTATTTCAAAGAGGCAGGCTTTTTCGTTGCGGTTATTGTAATTAAATGAAAGCACGTCCAGCATAGATGGGAGCGTTGATGTTCTCATGACACTTGTATCCTCTCCGAGGGGGTTTACAATGCGGACAACATTTCTCAGTTTACTGTTTTCAGGGAGTCGGATCTTATCAAAATATCTCGGAGATACGAACGAATACGTTGCGATCTCGTAGCCTCCCAGAGCTACGGCAGTTTCTCTCAGGCTGCGGACGAATTTCTGTTCGGGAGTATATTCTGCCTTTGCCACTCCTCTGAATTCAGTGGAGGGAATGTTTGTGTAGCCGTAAATTCTTGCGACCTCTTCGGCAATATCAGCTTTACATTCGATGTCGATCCTGAACGAGGGAGCTATGACCTTGCCGTCCTTTATCTCAAATTCAAGACGTTTCAGATAGTCGATCATATCAGTTTCGGGAATATCCGTGCCGAGATAGCTGTTTATCCGGTCGGCGTTGAACTCCACAGAGACAGGAGTTTTATCGGTATAGTCACGGTCAATGACAGTGTTGACCACTTCGCCTGCGCCGAGAAGCTCCACCAGCTCAAAGGCACGTTTAAGGCAGGTCATGGAGATGAGTCTGTCAACGCCCTTTTCGTAGCGGGAGGAGGCATCTGATTTCAGTTTCAGCTTTTTTGAGGTACGGCGCACCTGTGTAGGCTCGAAGTAAGCGGATTCAAAGACAACGGTGGAAGTATCGTCCATGATGCCGCTGTACTCTCCGCCCATGATACCTGCGACAGCGATAGGCTTTTTCTCGTCAGCTATGATGAGCATATCGTCGGAGAGCTCCCGTTCAACGCCGTCAAGAGTTACTATCTTCTCGCCGTTCACTGCATTGCGGACGTTGATATGCGCTCCTTCGACGTATCGGATATCGAATGCGTGCATGGGTTGACCGTACTCCAGCATGACATAGTTGGTGATATCAACAAAATTATTTATGGGACGAACGCCGCTTGCACGCAGACGCTCTCTCATCCAGCGAGGGGAAGGCTCGATCTTTACATTTTTAACAACACCGGCGCAGTATCTTTGGCATTTTTCAGTGTTGATGATATCCACTTTAAGCATAGAGTCAATATCTCCCTCAACGCCCTTGAACTGGGGAGCCTTAACGTTCATAGGGATATTGAATGTAGCGGCAGTTTCTCTTGCGAGACCTATAACGCTCAGGCAGTCGGGACGGTTTGAGGTTATCTCGAATTCCACGGAGGTGTCGTCCAGACCGATCGCAGAGCATATATCCTGACCGATCTCACACTCCTCCTGCATGATGAAGATGCCGTCTTCAACGGCATAGGGAAAATCTCTCTTGTCAAGTCCGAGCTCACCGAGAGAGCAGAGCATACCGTTTGATTCAACGCCTCTGAGCTTTCCCTTTTTGATCTTAACGCCGCCCGGAAGTGTTGAGCCGCCAAGAGCCACGGGAACGATATCGCCTGCGTTTACATTTGAAGCTCCCGTAACGATCTGAACGGGAGATCCTTTTCCGACCTCCACCTGACATACAACGAGGTGGTCGGAGTTTTCATGCGGCACAACAGAGAGGATCTTTCCCACGACCACGTTGGAGATCTCTTCGCCCTCAGTTTCATATCCCTCTACCTTTGAGCCGCTCATTGTCAGGGCGTGGCAGTATTCTTTTACCGGCACGCTGACATCAACATAATCGGCGAGCCATTTCATTGATAAATTCATAACCTTTTCCTTTCTGTTTTATGGTTCGTTATAAACGGTGATATTTTTTTTCGTAAAACGCTTTATTACTATCCGGCATAGTCTTTCGCTGTCACCAACAGCGATCACCGTACTTTTGCGTCCATAGCTTATCCTTAGTTTATAGTAGTCGTATAACGGCATTATATTTCGATTTCGCAAGATCTGAAAAAATCATGATAAGCACGGCTAAAGCGTCAAGAACGAGAAAAACGTCTGAAAACGCTATTATATTCCTGCTTCGCTTAAACATCAGAACTGCTCAAGGAATCTCACATCATTTTCGTAGAAAAGACGGAGATCATTGATGTCGTATCGTCCCATAACAGTGCGTTCCAGACCGATGCCGAATGCGAATCCGGAGTAAATATTGCTGTCGATGCCGCAGTTTTCCAATACTTTCGGGTGAACCATTCCGGCACCGAGAAGCTCGATATAACCCTCATCCTTGCACATTGAGCAGCCTTTTCCGCCGCAGTTGAAGCAGCTTATATCCACTTCGCAGCTCGGCTCGGTGAAAGGGAAATGATGAGGACGGAAACGCAGACTGCACTCATTGCCGTATATTTTTTTCATGAGCGTTTCGAGAGTGCCCTTGAGATCGGACATGGTGATGCCCTTATCTACCACAAGTCCCTCTATCTGGTGGAACAAAGGAGAGTGAGTTGCATCAACGGCATCCGAACGGAAAACTCGTCCGGGAGAGATGATGCGGATAGGCGGCTTTCGGTTCTCCATGACGTGTACCTGTACAGAGGAAGTCTGTGTACGCAGAAGTATCTTCTCATTAGTTCCGGCAATATAGAATGTATCCTGAGTATCTCTTGCCGGGTGGTCGGGAGGGAGGTTCAGAGCTTCAAAAACGTGGTAGTCATCATCTATCTCCGGACCGTCGGCAATATCGAATCCCATGCCCATGAAGATCTCACGTATTTCGTTCTCCACCTTTGTAAGGGGGTGAAATTTGCCGTATGATATTTTTTTGCCGGGAAGTGTTATGTCGATCGCTTCCTCTCTGATCTTAGCTGCCTGTGCCTCTGATTTGAGAGCTGCAAGACGTGATGACAGAGCCTCTTCGATGTCAGCCCTTACTTTGTTGGCAAGCTGTCCGATCACGGGACGCTCCTCAGGGGAGAGACTGCCCATTTGTTTGAGTATAGCCGTAAGCTCGCCTTTTTTTCCGAGGTATCTGACTCTCAGCTCGTCCAGAGCCTTGATCTCGGAGCAGGAGACAAGCTCCTGTTTTGCCTTTGCTTCGATCTTTTCAAGCTGTTCTTTCAAAAAAATCACTCCTACATAAATATTTCGCCTGACAGCCTTGCACATTATCTGCTGTGCCTGACGTTCAATATAAAAAGTCCTGCCCGACAGGACAAGACTTGCTTGCAACCACCTATTGTCAGGAGAGCCGTCACTCTCTTGTCTTTAACGCAGACATACGTCGCAGCCTACACGGTGAGTCCGTCAAAGGACACACTTTCAGCGTTGCCTCTCACGAGTGAACTTCATCCTGTCCTCCGTCAAGACGCTTTCACCGCTGCGTCTCTCTCTGCCGACATCGGGCGGAACTACTCTCTCGGTCATAGTGTTTTGGTTATACTGACCTCTGATGCAAAAAGGTCAGACAATGATCGGACGTGCCGATACAACATAATTTATTATACATCATTCGCCGAAAAAAATCAATAGTTTCTCTTGAAATTTAGCTGAATTTATGATATTATATAAATATGCACGGTGATTTCAAAGCATAGGTTGTATATTTTTACGGATAAAGGAGTTAATTTATGGACAATTTTGCTGAACAGCTCGTTAAAAAAAATGAGACCTCATCTGACAAGACACGCCGGATATTTATGATACTTTTCGGAGTTTTTCTCACGGTGAGCATACTTTTCCTGTCGTTTTTGCAAATAAACCGTCCCATTACGGCATTTTTGGGAATGATCGTTGCAGCGGCCTCCGGTTTTGTGACATTTTTCTCTGTCCGGTCAACATACGTGGAGTATGAGTATACTTTCACAAACGGAGAACTCGATGTAGACAAGATCATCGCAAAAAGGAAGCGGATGTACCTCATTTCGACGAATGTGCGCTCCTTTAACGATTTCGGCAAATATGAGGACGGCATGGAGGAGACGGAAGACCTGACCGTTATATTTGCCACTGACAATATCGCATCTCATGAGTATTACGCCGAATTCAGCGATGAAAGCTACGGAAATGTCCGCCTTGTATTTGCGCCGGACGTGAGGATGCTTGAGAACATCAGGAAATTCCTGCCCTCAAAGCTGAAAAAACAGTCAATATGATGTGCAGCAGATGATGCTGCGGATAACGGAGGTATATATGCAGATAGTTACACCCGGTCAGATGCGCCTTATAGAGGAGCGATCCGAACAACTGGGAGTTTCAAGAAAAAAGCTTATGGAGAATGCCGGACGTGCCCTTGCCGGAGTTATTGATGATTATTGCCGGAAGGAGCCGGAGCTCCCTCCGGAGGAGAAATCCATAGTATTTATTGCAGGGAAGGGCAATAACGGCGGAGACTGCTATGCGGCAGCGGATATCCTCACCGGCAGGGGATACAAGGTCAGAGTCATATGTATCAGCGAGCCGACGGTACAGCCCGCAGCCGATATGTATAAGCAAACACGTGACAGATTTGAGATCATTCACGTTATAAGGAGTGAAAATACGGCTGCGGCGGTAGAAGCTGCTGAGATCGACTTCATGACTGCTCACGGCACAGATAATGAAAATGATCCGGTGGAGGATATCATTGAGCGTGAGCGTCAGTGTATGCGCCGTGTCAGCAGTGCTCTCCGGTGTGCATATGTGATAGTGGACGGAGTTTTCGGAACGGGTTTCCGTGGCAGACTCGATAAAGATATCGCTGCTGTATTTGCTGTAAAATCAGGAGCATACCGCATTGCTGCAGATGTTCCGAGCGGCGGAGACAGCTCAACGGGGAGAGCATCCGAGGGGACTTTTACGGCAGATCTGACGGTAGCATTCGGATTTGTAAAAACAGGCATGACACAATATCCTCTGAAAAAAAACTGCGGAGAGATAGTCGTTGCTGATATAGGACTTCCTGTCAGGGCAGTAGATGCAATTGACGGAGAGCGTCAGTATTTCAGCATTGACAGGGCACATCTCGGAGATTTTCCGTATGTCAGGGCTCGTGATGCCCATAAGGGAACATTCGGACGAGTGCTTGTCATTGCCGGAAGCTCCTCCATGAGGGGAGCGGCTGCCTTTGCCGCAATGGGAGCGCTCAGGAGCGGTGCGGGACTTGTGCAGGCGGCATCTGTGGAAAAATGTATCAATACAGTCTCAGTCCTTGTCCCGGAGGCTACATTCATAGAGCTTGAATGTGACGACTACGGCTTTATGCTTTATGACAGCAGTGTTTCGCTTTTGAAAAAAGCAATGGAAAAAGCTGATTCGATCGTCATCGGCTGCGGAATGGGAGTTACTCCCGACACTGCTGCGATCACGGAGTTTGTCGTAAAAAATGCAGAATGTCCTGTAATTATTGACGCAGATGGAATAAATTGCATATCATCGGACATAGATATTTTACTGAAGAAGCAGACAAACATCATTATTACACCTCATCCGGGAGAAATGGCAAAGCTTCTCGGCTGTACAGCCCGGGAGATCAACGGCGACCGCTTTGAAGCAGCGGAAAAATTTGCAGAAGAGTACGCTGTGACGGTAGTCCTTAAAGGAGCAGGCAGTATTATTGCCGACAGCTCATCGACGGCAGTCAATCATACGGGCAATCCCGGTATGAGCTGCGGAGGAAGCGGAGATCTTCTTGCAGGAATGATAGGCTCGCTCACAGCGCAGGACTGCGGAATTTTCAGAAGCTGCTGCATCGGAACATATCTCCACGGACTCGCAGGAGATATTGCTGCCGCAAGGCTCGGCGAGGAGGCAATGCTCCCACGTGATACGGCTGAAAGTATCCCGGAGGCGTTCAGGCTGCTCAGGAAAAAGGAGGATCTCACAGGATATAAGTATTGTCCGTGAGAATGTACTCCAAGGAGTTAAAAAAATAACGGCAGTCTCAAAAAGAGGTTTTCAGAGACTGCCTGAAGGAATGAAAGGATACGTCTGCCATCGGTAAGATGCGGCACTACATCAGCGTATAAACCGATCGGCAGATATATCCCGGAAAAAGAACTTGCACTTTTACGGTACAGGTTCTTTATTATTTTGCGGAAAATTTTCTGTCATACGGAAAATTTCCGGGATCGGAGAGTTGACTATGAAAAAAATTATTGTAACAGCAACGGCATTTCTGATGCTCCTCTGTTTTGTGAGCTGTTCTTCGCCCATGAAAAAAAGCTCGTCACGAAAAAACGGTCTGGGGAGCTCCTTTGAGGCTAAGATGTCCATTAGTCTTGACAGATTGCAGGCAGAGGGTACGCTAAGGCGTTTCGGAGACGGTCTTTGGGAGGCAGAGTTTGACACTCCGAATACACTCAGCGGCGTAAAGCTCTCGTTCAGCGAGGGAAACGTGACGGCATCGTATAAAGGGCTCAGCTTTTCTGTGCCGCAATCTGCCCTTCCGGTGAAGGCAATGATGCTGAATCTTATCGAGGCTGTTGATGAAAATGCACGCCTTGAGGAGCTGAAGGGCGAAGAAAAGGACGATACGCTGGAGATATCCGGCAAGCTTGAGGGCGGAGATTATGTCCTCATAGTTGATAAGGAGGGAAAACTCATCGGTTTTGAAATGTCTAACAACAAGCTTGTAATTACTCTCTCCGAACACAAGGAGATCAGCGGAGAGCAGCCGTCTACAGAGCAGTCCTCCGGCGAAGAGACGACCTCCCCGGAGAGTACAGCTCCCGTCACAACGAAAAACGCTGACTGATACCGATCCTCAGAGGCAATACCGCACAGTGTGTACGGTGCCGCTTGAACCTGTTCTATATCGGTGAGCAGATGCATATTATTTTGTAAACGCTGAGCGATCGCTTTCAGGCGATCCGAAATTTCAAGGAGGTCCATATGGAACTTAAGATCAACAAAGAAACTGTGCCCGCTGCTGATCGTGTATTCGACGGAATACAGGAGCAGAGCATAGAGCTTGACTACATTCTTCCGGATTACTGTCCCGACATCTTCCGGCTTGTCCGCTGTGAAGTCATACCTGTTATAACAGACCATTCTATCAGCGGCGACCGTCTCTCCTATGAGCTTCGCTGTGATATAAGGATACTTTATTGCAGCGAAGCAAATTCTCTGCTCCAGTGCGTTAGTCAGAGGCAGAGCTTCTCAAGATCAGCAGAGCTGGGAAAGATCTGCGATGATCCGAGAGTGAAAATAACCGCAAAAACAGGTCACATGAATTTCAGAGCCGTCAATAAGCGCAGACTTGATCTGAGAGGTGCAGTCTCCGTAAAAATAGAGGTAACGGGGGAGAGCAGTCAGGAGGTCATATCTGATATTTTCGGAATGAACGTTCAGACGAAGAAGATACCCGTCAGATTTGCGGCAAAGAAGATAAACACTGACAAGACGCTCCAACTCAGCGAGGAAACAGAGCTTACACCTGCACAGCCTGATATCGTCAGCATCATAAGCTGCCGCTGTAAAGCTCCGGAGTGCGAAAAGAAGATGATTTCGGGGAAGCTCCTTGCAAAGGGAGAGGCTGAGGTCGAGATACTCTACTCCTGTGAGCGTGACGGCGAGGGAGCGATCGAGCCTATGAGTTTCACACTTCCATACAGTCAGATAATTGATATTGACGAAATAGATGATTCCTATGAGTGTACCGTTATTCCGGAGGCAGTCTGCTGCGATGTGACACCTGCCTCCGGAAAATCGGGAGAAAACAGAAGCCTGCGCTGTGAGCTGGAGCTTCATCTTCACTGCCGGGCAGTAAAGACTGCCGATCTGATGATAGCGGAGGATGCCTATTCTACGGTATATCCATGCACAGCTACCGCTGCGGAGATACGTGCGGATCAAACTCCGACGGTATATAGTGAGAGTATACGTCACAGCGCAAGAATAGCCGAAGGCGAGGGGATACCGCAGACTATATATGCAATGTGGTGTACTCCGAAGAATATCAACACAAGGCTCGGTGAGGACGGACACTCTGTGGTAATAAGCGGAATGCTCACCTATTCAATGGCAGTAAAGGACACAGCGGGATCCATCGCTATGCCGGACAAGGACGAGGCATTCGAGGAGACAGTCTCACTTAACGATGACATTTCCGGCTGTACAGTTTCATCAGTCATAACGGTAAGGGAGGTCTCGTACAACATCTCCTCTGACGGAGTTCTCACTGCAAAAGCAGACATATCCGCAAGAATATCGGTGAACGGCTGCTCTGCAATAAAAGCGCTCACGGATATAGCTGTGGACGATTCCGCAAAAAAGGAGCGTGACGGCGATTATGCCATAAAGCTTTATTTTGGTACGGAGAATGAGGAGGTCTGGGAGATAGCCAAGCGTTACAGTACCTGTGTCTCTGCGATAATGGAGGAAAACGAGCTTGATGGCGATCGCCTTGAAAGCGGCACTATGCTCCTTATACCGATCGTGACATAAGAGATGCTGACAGACGATCCCTACAAGATTTCAAAGGAGAATTTTATGGTAAAAGATATTTACAGCAGCATCGCCGAACGCACAAACGGCGATATCTACATAGGCGTGGTAGGTCCTGTGCGGACAGGAAAATCCACGTTTATCAAACGGTTCATGGAGACGCTGGTCATTCCGAACATCTCCGGTGAATTCAAGCGTGAGCGTGCTATTGATGAGCTTCCGCAGTCTGCCGCAGGAAAAACGATCATGACCACCGAGCCGAAATTCATTCCGGAGGAGGCTGTCCGTGTTGATCTCGGCGACAGTGCAAGCTTCAACGTCCGGCTCATTGACTGCGTGGGATATATTGTTCCCAGCTCACTCGGATATATCGAGAATGAGCAGCCTCGTATGGTAATGACCTCATGGTTTGATGAGGAGATACCGTTCAACATGGCGGCAGAGATCGGTACGCAGAAGGTCATCACCGATCACTCGACCATAGGACTTGTTATCACTACGGACGGCACCGTTACGGACATTCCTCGTGCTGAATATGAGGAGTGTGAGGAGCGTGTTATCCGTGAGCTGAAAGAGCTCGGCAAGCCTTTTGTAGTTATCCTGAATACGGCAGATCCGTCCTCGTCCGAAGCAGCCGCTCTTGCCGAGGAGCTTACCGACAGGTATGATGCAAAAGTACTGCCTGTGAACTGCCTTGACCTTGAGGAGGAGGATATCCGCAATATAATCAGGGAGATACTTTTTTCGTTCCCGATAAAAGAGATAAATATCCGTACCGCACGTTGGATAAACTCTCTTGAAAAGGGACACCGGCTCAAATCCGAAATACTTGACTGCATACGAAATGCAGCAAAGGATATAAAGCTCGTCCGTGAGGCAGGCACTGCCGTTGAGGCAATGGCACAGTGTCCCCATGTGGTAAAGGCTGAGATCTCATGCATTGATCTGGGAAAAGGATCGGTAACAGTGACGGCTGAGCTTGACAGCAGTTTGTTCTATAAGATACTTGGAGAGGCTACGGGCATCGAGATCGAAAGCGAGAGCGACCTTATGCCTCTGCTTATGGAGCTTAATGATATCCGGAAAAAATATCAGCGCATACTGCCTGCTCTTGAGGAGGTCGAGGCTACGGGATACGGTATCGTCATGCCGGAGATGGAGGAGCTTACTCTTGAAGAGCCGAAGATAATCCGTCAGGGAGGAAAATACGGCGTAAAGCTGAAAGCCTCCGCACCGTCAATACACCTGATGAGAGCGAATATCAATACTACGGTAAGTCCTATTGTGGGAACGGAACGGCAGTCTGAGGAACTGGTGATGTACCTGCTTGACGGATTTGACGACGATCCCACAAAGATATGGGCATCAAATATTTTCGGAAAATCACTCCATGAACTGGTGAACGAGGGACTTCACAACAAGCTCTATAAAATGCCCGTTGAGGCACGCATGAAACTTCAGGAGACGTTGGAGCGTGTGATAAATGACGGCTGCAGCGGACTGATATGCTTTATCCTCTGAGATCTGTTCACTAATTATGAACAAATTGTAAACATTTTCATCGGCTATTGACTTTATACTGCAAAAAGGTATATACTTAATTTAGCACTCTTATAGTAGGAGTGCTAAAATCTTTATGGAGATGTTAATATGGAAACAAAGCAGTTCAAAGCCGAGTCCAAGAGACTACTCGAAATGATGATCCACTCGATCTATACACATAAGGAGATCTTCCTGAGAGAGCTTATCTCAAACGCAAGTGACGCTATTGATAAACTCTACTTCAAGTCACTGACCGATGACAAGGTCGGACTCAACAAGGATGATTTCGCTATCCGGATCTCCGCTGATAAGGACAGCAGGAGGCTTACAATTTCAGATAACGGCATCGGAATGACCGAGGAGGAGTTGGAAAATAATCTCGGTACTATCGCTAACAGCGGATCTTTGAAATTCAAGAGTGAGAATAAGCTTGATGAGGACAATCAGATAATCGGTCAGTTTGGTGTAGGATTTTACTCCGCATTCATGGTCGCTAAAAAGGTAACAGTCATCACAAAGGCTTACGGCAGTGAAAAATCATTCCAATGGGAATCCGAGGGCGTTGACGGATATACTGTCTCCGAGGCTGATAAGACCGATGTTGGAACAGATATAATCCTTGAGCTCCTTGACGATACCGAAGATGAGAACTACAGCGATTTTCTCGATCAGTACAGATTGAAAAATCTTGTAAAGAAATATTCCGATTATATAAGGTTCCCCATTAAGATGGAGGTGACACACAGCCGTCCTGTTGAGCAGTCCGAAGAGGACAAGGAAGCCGGCAAAGCTCCCGAGTATGAGGACTACAATGAGGTGGAGACCCTCAACAGTATGGTACCTCTCTGGAAGAAAAACAAGTCGGAGCTTACTGATGAGGATTACAAACACTTCTATGTTGAAAAATTCTACGATTACAGCGAACCGCTGAAATACTCTCATGTCAAAAATGAGGGAAATGCCAACTACAATGCCCTGCTGTATATCCCGTCACGTGCTCCGTTTGACTATTTTTCAAAGGAATATGAAAAGGGATTGCAGCTTTACTCTAACGGCGTGCTCATTATGGAGCGCTGTGCCGATCTTCTGCCTGATTATTTCAACTTTGTGAAAGGACTTGTCGATTCTGAGGACCTTTCGCTGAATATTTCACGTGAGATGCTCCAGCATGACCGTCAGCTCAAAATAATAGCAAAGAGCATCGAGAAGACGATCTCCAACGAGCTGAAAAAGATGCTGAAAAATGAACGTGAAAAGTATGAGGAATTCTGGAAAGCTTTCGGCTTGCAGCTTAAATACGGCGTTTACAGTGACTATGGAATGAACAAGGATAAGCTTCAGGATCTGCTGCTGTTCACCTCAGCGAAGGAGAACAGGCTCATCACTCTTGACGAGTATATCACCGGAATGAGAGAAGATCAGAAGTACATCTATTATGCGACAGGTGAGAGCGCCGCAAGGATAAATCTGCTCCCACAGGTCGAAATGATAAAGGACAAGGGATACGACATTCTCTGCCTTACCGATAACATTGATGAATTCGCCGTAAAAGCTCTTATGAAGTATAAGGAAAAGGAATTCTGCTCAGTTTCAGCCGATGATACCGGTCTGGAGGACAATGCTGAAAAGGAGGAGATCAAAGCCAAGGAGGAGGAGAATGCTCAGCTGCTGAAAGATCTTGCGGAGGCACTTGACGGCAAGGTCGAGAAGGTGGTACTCTCACGTCGCCTGAGATCTCATCCGGTGTGTCTTACCAGCGAGGGAGAGGTTTCGCTTGAAATGGAGAAGGTGCTGAACTCCATGCCTATGGATCAGCAAATAAAGGCAAAGAGAGTCCTTGAGATAAATCCCGGACATGAGATATTCGAGAAACTCAGAAGCTTCGGACAGACAGATAAGGAAAAACTGGGCAAGTATGCAAAGCTGCTTTACGGACAGGCACTTCTTATTGAGGGACTAAGCCCCGAAGATCCTGTTGAATTCTCCAATCTGATCTGTGAACTGATGTGATATATCTGAAACAGCATGATAACGTATATCCACGAGCCTGCCGATCTGCAATGCGGTCAGGCAGTGCTTGCAATGGTGCCGGGAGATAATGCAAAAAAACGCTGACCTGAGAAAGGTCAGCGAATTTTTTTATTCGGGCAGCTTATCAATAAGTCCGAGCTTGAGTTTCTGTATCGAAAGAGCGTCCAGATTTGTGACGCCGTCGTTGCCTCCCGTAACATCGGCGTTGATAATTCCCTGATCTGAGATGCCCTCCGCTTTATTAAGTCCGTAAACATCAGGATTTGCACTGTACTGCATGATGAGTACCGCATCAGAGAGATCAACTGCACCGTCACAGTTTGCATCGCCGTACATGATATCGGAAGTATCCTGCGTACTTGTCTCAGGCGGCTGAGTAGTGCTTGTGGTCGGCGGCACATCAAGACCGTCGGTTATTGCATAGAATGCAGGCTTTGCCTTGAAATTCTCGTCAAAGAGAAGCGGCTGCTGATTTGCTCTCCAGCTGTTGTCATCGGTGATCCCCCAGAAAATAACGGCAGAGATGTAGTCCTTGTGGGCAACGATCGAATCCCAGATGCCCTTATAGTAATCAGCCTGAACATCATAGTATTGATCATCGGAATTTTCCGGAATAGTAGCATCAAGCTCTGTCACCTGAATGTCAAGTCCAAGCTGTGAGTATGTGTCAAGAGCCTTATTATAGGCGTTTACTGACGGGAATGATGCATCGAGGCTCTGTCTTGCATCGAGGTGGGACTGCATTCCTATACCGTCTATGAGACCTTTTTCTTTAAGATCGGTCGCCATTTCAACGATAGCATTCATTTTGCCGTCCATGTACTCATTGTAGTCGTTGTAGTAGAGCTTGCAGCCCTCGGGAGCATATTTTCTTGCGTAGGTGAAGGCATATTCAATAAAGGAGTTGTCGCCGAATACCTGTACCCATGCAGATTTTGCTGAGCCGCTGCTGCCTTGTTCGCCGGGCTGTCGGGGATTGCCGTCCTCCATCCAAGCCTCGTTCACAACGTCACAGGCATAGAAGTCGATATCGGGATACAATTCTGTGAGCAATTCAAAATAGTTTTTGATATAGTTTTCCATTCTCAGGAGCATTTTATCGCTGCTTACCCACTCGCCCTCGGGATCATAATTCTCCTTGAAGAACCAGTCCGGAGTCTGGCTGTGCCATACGAGAGTGTGTATCCTTACGGGAATATTGTTCTTGCGGCAATATTCAAGAACGGGCTTTGCGGCAGCAAAGGAGATCTGCGGATTGGTGTCATCACCGGTCTCCTCGACATAAGCCTGACAGGCATCTTTGTTCAAGACTGAATCGGGCTTCATTTCGTTGCCCACGGTAACGCTTCCGTTGAAGTGCTTAGCTGCGAGAGCCATAAATGATTTTTTGCTCAGATCGCTTGGAGTGAGCGCTGTACCCACCTTGAAACTGTCGGAGAACAGTGCGCTCAGAGAGGGAAGCTCATCTTCAATGGGAACTTCCGGAACTTCAACAACGCTGAAATCGTCAATGAATATGTCGTCCTGACCGCCCTCAAAGTAAACATAAACGTCTGTCATGTCCTCTGTGAAACTTACCTTGACATTTTCGATGCTCATCCAGTCGCTGCCGCTCAGATTCTGAACAAGGTTGCTGTAGTGAACGTTTCCGTCAGAGTCGGTATACTGGAAGCTGAAAATTGCTGAAGTGTAATATCTGCCTTTGATGTTGGCACTGACGTAGTATTCGGTATTGGGCTTGCACTTATCGTCCAGCCGAAAAGCAGGACCATTCCAGGTATCGGAACGTCCGGCGGCAAGAAGTGATGTCGAGCCGCTGACAGATGCCTCGTCAGAAGCGGAAAGCTGTGTGGTATCATTTTCGCCTCTGTTGGTGAATGCAGAGACATCGCCGTCCTCGAAATCTGTGGAGTAGATGACCTCTCCCGCAGCCGCAGCCGAACGTCTTTGAGCAGTCAATGGTGCAGCGGAGCAAAGGGCGCTGCCTGCAAGGACAGCACACATCACAGCTGCGCCGGATCTTGCAAATTTAAGATTTTTCATTCTAAAAGTTCCTCCTGTTTTCTGTCTGTATTTTGCACACTGACAGACTTATTTTAAATTATTGTAACACATTGCACATAAAATGTCAATGATTTTTTAAGAAATTTCTGCAAAAAGATATTGAATATGTGAATTTTTCCGATAAAAAATCTGCCGCAGCAATTCTGAGGACACAGGCATACCGGTGTATGCAGTGAAAACAGCAAAGCTGCGGCATATTTTACTACACTATTTTGTTTCAGAGATCATATCTGTGCCGAGTAGTTAGGTGCTTCTTTGGTGATGTAAATATCGTGGGGATGGCTTTCCTTCAGACCTGCGCCGGTGATCCTTACGAACCGGGATCTTTCGTGGAGCGTCGGGATATCCTTGCAGCCGCAATAGCCCATACCGGAGCGTATTCCTCCGACAAGCTGGAAAATGGTATCAGCCACAGCTCCCTTGAAAGGAACACGGCCTTCAACGCCCTCGGGAACGAGCTTCTTTGCGCCCTCCTGGAAATATCTGTCGCCTGAGCCGTCTGCCATAGCACCAAGGCTTCCCATTCCGCGGTATACCTTGAACTGACGACCCTGATAGATCTCCGTTTCACCGGGAGCTTCCGCACAGCCTGCTAAAAGTGAACCGAGCATAACAACGTTTGCGCCTGCTGCAAGAGCCTTGACAATATCGCCGGAGTATTTGATGCCTCCGTCAGCGATAACGGGAATTCCGTAATTCCGGGCAACACAGGCAACATCGTAAACAGCCGTTATCTGCGGAACGCCGATACCTGCAACGACACGAGTCGTGCAGATAGAGCCCGGACCTATGCCGACCTTGAGACAATCTGCTCCGGCAGCGATCAGAGCTTCGGCAGCTTCGGCAGTAGCGATATTTCCGACGATGACGGGTATCTCCGGGAAAGCCTCCTTGACCATTTTCAGACATTTGATAATATTTGCGCTGTGACCGTGAGCGGAATCAAGCACAAGAACATCGGCCTGTGCATCTATGAGAGCTTTTGCCCTTTCAAGAACGTTTGCAGTCACGCCGATAGCCGCACCGCACAGGAGTCTTCCCTTGCTGTCACGTGCAGAGTTGGGATACTGTACGGATTTTTCGATATCCTTTATAGTGATAAGTCCCTTAAGGTAGCCGTTATCGTCCACAATGGGGAGCTTTTCTATCTTATGTGTCCGGAGTATATCCTGAGCCTGTTCGAGAGTTGTGCCAACCGGGGCAGTGATGAGCTTTTCCTTAGTCATTACCTCCGAGATCTTTGCGCTGAAATCGGTGAGGAATCTCATATCACGGTTTGTGATTATTCCAACGAGCTTGCCCTTGTCATCAACGATAGGGACACCGGAGATCCTGTATTTGCCCATAAGCTCGTCCGCATCTGAAACGAGGCAGTTTTCCGTAAGTGAAAAAGGGTCAACAATAACACCGTTTTCTGAACGCTTGACCTTGTCCACCTCTTCAGACTGCTGTTCGATAGTCATATTCTTATGGATTATGCCGATGCCTCCCTCACGTGCGATAGCGATAGCCATGCGTGAGTCGGTGACTGTATCCATAGCGGCGGTCATGATAGGTGTGTTGAGACGGATATCACGGGTAAGATCTGTTGAAATGTTTATCATATTCGGAGTTACGTCTGATTCTGCCGGGATAAGCAGGACATCATCGAAGGTAAGCCCTTCTTTTTGAAATTTGCTGTTCATGTCGGTCAACATAAATATTCCTCCTTTTCATAAGCTGTGAAAGCGGGAGATAGAGTACCGCCCCTGTTCCCGGAGTTTCGTCAGCGTTCAGGTTATTAAATTATATGATACTATTTTTTAGAGTTTATGTCAATAGAGAGAAGAATATTTATGCCGTAGAATTTTTTTGTTGATTCGACACATATTTTGGCGAAAGCGCTGATTTTTCACAGAAGAACGTACTGCAAGCGATTTTTGTGCTGTCAGTTTTGTGCCTGCAATTCGGCATATCTGCTCAGTATGAGTGATGCATCACGTGCATCAATGAATTCATCGCCGTTTATGTCGGCGGCTTTTTTCTGTATCGCACAGAATGACGAAATACTGCCGGAGGAAAGCTCGGAATACTCGTTCAGGACGAGCGATGCATCTACCGCTGTTATTTTGCCGTCCATATTCACATCGTATTCGCCCTCGGAGGCAGGAGCAGCACTGAGAGAATAAATCTCCGCATAATCCGCAGCAGCAGAGCCCTCGGAATATATTATCGAGAAACCGGATATATTTTCAGTAGAGCCGCTTCTGATATTGTAGCGTCTTCCGAGAGAATCCTCGCCTATTGAAGATACCGAAGCCGGAAGATATATACTGCTCATGGCGGTGCAGCCGTAGAATGCCTGTGTACCGATCGCAGCAGTATTTTCAGAGAGCACGGCACTTGACAATGCCGTACATGAATAGAAACAGCTTTCCGGAATAACAGTCAGTGAGCTGCCGATGAATACCCTTTGCAGAGAGGTGCAGCTCATGAAGCAGCCGTTTCCCAGCTCGGTCACGGAGTCGGGGATAGTTATTTCTTTGAGCGAGAGACAGCCGGCGAAAGCGTTTGCTCCCAATGATATCACCGTATCGGGAATATTGACCGCTGAGAGCGTGGTGTTTCCGAAAAACGCCTTTTCTCCGACAGATGTGACTGCATGACCGTCTATCTCCTCCGGGATATCAAGACGACTTCCCGAGGCGGAGACTTTAAGCAGACAAGCAGTATCGTCAGTGACGGAATACGTGAATTTGACACCGCCTATCTCGGCAGTGGCGGTGTTCTCAGAGCTTTCAGCCGCTGCGTTAAATAATGAGACTGACACAGAGATAACGGCAGCAGACAGAAGAGAAATTATTTTTTTCATGCTCAAAACTCCTTATGGCAGATATCACCGCTTATCATTACAAGCTGCGGTGAAGACATAAGATCCAGCGGATCACAGCCTGCGGGATAAAGCTGAAGATCGGCATCTTTTCCGGGAGCAATGCTGCCTATACGGTCGGAGACCCCCAGTATTTCGGCAGGATCTGCTGTCAGCGCACGCAATGCCTCATCATGACTGAGACCTCCCTTTACAGCAGCCTGTGCTGACAGAGGAAGATATTGTATCGGTATAACGGTATGATCGGTGCAGATAGATATTTTAACTCCGTTCTGCCGCAGAACAGCGGCATTTTTGAGCTCAAGACCGCTCATCTCCGGCTTGCATCTGTCGCATATGAGAGGTCCGCATATCACGGGAACATTTTCAGCGGCGATGATATCGGCGATCTTCCGACCCTCTGTACCGTGTATTATGACCGGTTCGAGTGAGAACTCCTTTGAAAGGCGCATGGCAGTGCATATGTCATCAGCACGATGACAATGAAAGAAAGCCTTCTGCTTGTGCTCAATAAGAGGTATGAGAGCCTCACACTTGATGTCATACTCCGGCGGATCGCAGTTATCGCTGTCGGAACGGAAGCTCTCCATATCCTCCGAGTAGCGTTTTGCCTTATACAGTCCCTCTCTGATGATAGCGGCAACAGCCATTCTTGTAACGGGAGCTTCTCCCTTTTCGTTGTAGACGTTTTTAGGATTTTCGCCCAGTGCGAATTTTATGCCGCAGCTTCTGACGAGCATATCATCGATGCGCCTGCCGTTTGTCTTGATGACACAGATCTCACCTCCGCAGGCATTTGCACTTCCGGGGCAGGAGGCTGCCGCAGTGATCCCTCTTGCACGTGCCTCTTCAAAGCAGCGGTCGAACGGATTTATGCCGTCAATAGCTCTCATCTGGGGAGTGAACGGATCGGAGGACTCATTGCAGTCGTCACCCTCAAAGCCGAGACTGTCCTCAATGATACCGAGGTGCGTATGAGCGTCGATAAATCCCGGGAGCAGTATGCCGCCCCCTGCATTTATATCCTCCTCCGAGACAGAGCGTTCACCGCTGCCGATATCTTTTATTTTTCCCTCTGAGATCTCTGCCCAGCCGTTCCTGATAACTCCCGCAGAGTCCATTGTATGTATTTCGGCATTATATATTATCATCGCTTACCTTCCTGTTCTTTGACCGCATTTACTATCATCTCAGCGGTTTTTGCGGGAGTGCATTTACAGCAGTCAAGCGTTACCGTTGCGTGCTTCATATAGGTGCTGCGCCTGTTGTTCCAAAGCTCCCGAAGCTGCTCCTTGGTGGAGTTTGCCGCTATGGGACGGTTTTTATCACCGCTTATGCGTTCGTAGCACTCCTCAAACGGCACATCAAGGAATATCACCATACTGCCCGATTTTGCCGCTGCTTCGGCAGTATCCGGATCCAGCATCGCTCCTCCTCCGCAGGCAGCAACGACTGTTTTTCCGCAGAGTGACCGCACTATGCCTGCCTCGGTGCTCCTGAAAAAAGGTTCGCCTTTTTTTTCAAATATCTCAGGTATAGACATATCAAGCGTTCTGACGATGAGATCATCCGTATCGCAGAATCCGCAGCCGAGCTTTTTAGCAGCAAGCTTTCCGGAGGTAGTTTTTCCGCAGCCCATAAATCCGCATAAGAATATAGTCATTTCATTTAACCTCCAAATATCATTTCTGATTCATTTCGTCAACGGCTTTTTCGACATCTTTTATTATGAGGGAGATGTCTTCGGGTGAAAAAGTTCCGCCGTACCATATCTCATGGGCGCTTACAGCCTGATATACGAGCATAGAAGCTCCTCCCACGGCAGTTTTTCCCATAGCACGGGCTTTTTTCATCAGGAGTGTCTCAGTGGGATTATATATCGCATCAAAGAAGCTGAGGCAGTTTTCGATCGCCTTGTCGCTCACGGCACACGCATCGGTCTTAGGAAACATTCCCACGGGAGTAGCGTTCACCATAAGGTCAAATTTTTCGTCAAGTGAAGCGATATCCGTGATCTTCACCGATGCTCCCGGATAGCCGGAGAGTATTTCTGCCATGAGCCGCTGAGCGCTCACCATATCCTGCGGGATAACAGCGAGAGTGAGTTTTCCGCCGTGACGGACTGTCTCAACAGCCATCATGCGTCCCACGCCGCCGCAGCCTAAAATGACAACGTTTCCGCTTATTGGGAGAAGTTCTGCCGAGCGGACAAATCCATCACAGTCGGTATTATAGCCGATGAGCTTTTTACCGTCATTTTTGACGCAGTTCACGGAATTGTACCGGCGTGCGCTGTCGCCAAGCTCGTCCATGAGCGGGATAACGCTCTGCTTGTGCGGTATCGTGACATTCATACCGTCAAGGCTTTCAAAAAGTTCACGGCAGGAGGACAGTTCCTCCGGAGGAATGTCAATAAGACGGTATGAGCAAAATGTCATTCCGCTGAGAGCGAACAGCTTCTCATGGATAAGCGGCGACATTGAGTGTCCCAGAGGGTGACCTATAAGTGCGTACTCATTCATAAATATCAGCTCCTTCGAGTGTTTCAAGGTTTTCAATATTGAGGGCTTTCACGCCTGTAAGAGTCTTTTTAACAAGCCCTGTGAGAGTTTTTCCCGGACCGAATTCCACAAACGTATCAGCTCCGGCTGCACTCATTGATTCAAGCTCTGACACGAATCTTACAGGGGAGACTATGTGCTTTGCAAGGAGCGACGGCATATCCGAGAAATCGGTGAGTTCTCCTCCGGTGACATTGGAGTAGTATTTTTTTGAGGGAGTGTTGAATCTCACGGTTTTTGCAGTCTCATAGAATATATCGGCAGCAGGCTGCATCAGCTTTGAGTGAAAAGCTCCGGTCACTTTCAGCGGAACAACTCTTGCTTTCATATTGGAGAATATTTCGCTTGCCTCAGCGATGCCCTCGGGTGTTCCGGCGATCACCGTCTGTGCAGGAGAGTTATAGTTCACGGGGACGGCATACTCTTTAAGTCCGGCGCAGACCTCCTCTATCTGCCGGGGAGAGAGTTTCATAACAGCAGCCATAGCTCCGGGAGCGGCTGATGCTGCCTTCTCCATAGCTTCGGCACGGGCTTTTATCAGCCGGAACGCATCTTCAAGGCTTATCATTTCAGCTGCGTACATAGCGGCGTACTCTCCGAGTGAGTGACCGGCAACGCCGTCCGGTTCAAATCCCCTTAAGCGTGCAGCTTCAAGGCAGAGTATCGAGACTGCCATTATAGCCGGCTGCGAGTTTATCGTCCTTGAAAGCTCCTCGGGCTGTGAATCAAAGCAGACTGCACGCAGGTCCTTTCCGAGAATATCCGAACCGGTATCGAGGATCGGGTCAAGCTCCGGTACAGCATCAGCAATATCCCTGCCCATACCGGGATATTGCGAACCTTGTCCTGAAAATAGTGAAATTGTCATAATATGTAACTTCCTTTCTGTATGTTATACACAAAATACCGGTAAATCTGCCGGTTTTTAAGAGATATTTTTGGTAAAAACGCCGATATTTTCCTGAGAGTTCACGAAAATATTAAAATATCATTGCAAAAAAACCAAAAATGATTTATGATATATTATGTGTAGTGTTTACAGATGATGAGCAAGAATCTGTCGATCATCACTGCCAATAATAATAATATAACATAAATTTTCAGTTTTTACAACTGTATTTTTATAATTTATCGTTATTTAAGGAGTTTTTTTATGGGAATCAATATTCTGGGCATGGGGAAATACCTCCCTGAGCAGAAGCTCACTAACGACGATTTTTCTAAGTTTGTGGATACCGGCGACGAATGGATCCGATCAAGAACAGGTATCGTTGAAAGACGCATGGCAGGCTGGGAGCCTACATGGTACATGGGAAAAACGGCTGCTATCAGGGCTCTTGAGGATGCCGGAGTCGATGCCTCACAGGTAGGTCTCATCATATCCTGCACCGTTACACCCGACTTTCTCACGCCCAGCATGGCAAGCATTATCCAGTACGAGATCGGCGCACAGAATGCTGCCGCCTTTGATCTTAACGCTGCCTGCTCCGGATTTGTCTATGCCGTTGATACGGCACGCCGCTTTCTTGAAACCGATGACTCGCTGAAGTACGTCCTTGTTGTCACCAATGAGGCACTCTCCAGATTTGTGGATTTCAAGGACAGAAGCACTTGTGTTCTTTTCGGTGATGGTGCGGCTGCCGCTCTGGTCGAGAAAAGTGACAAGCTGTTTGCATCATATCTTGCTTCCGACGGCAGCGGCGCAAGAAGTCTCTTTGCACGCAATGTTGCCGTTGCTCCGGAGGTTGCCGTTGAAAGCGACTTCGATGACGGTTTTCCCGAAAAGCCCCGTCATCAGCTCTATCAGAACGGCAAGGAGGTCTACAAGTTCGCTACGGCAGCACTTCCTCGTTCGTTCGACCGTGCCGCTGAGAAAGCAGGCGTCACCAAGGACGATATCAGCTATTTTATCCCTCATCAGGCGAATATCAGGATCATCGAGACGGCTGCAAAGAAAATGGACGTTCCCATGGAAAAATTCATAATAACACTTCAACGCTACGGCAATACCTCATGTGTTTCGATACCTCTTGCCCTCTGTGAGGCTATTGAGGCAGGTACTGTCCGGCGCGGCATGAAGATCGCTCTTGTCGGCTTCGGTGCAGGACTTACCTGCGGCGCAGTCATCATGGAATATTAAACTATTATAGAGAAGGAGTTTTGAAATGAAAACAAGGATCA
Organism: uncultured Ruminococcus sp.; assembly: GCA_947624255.1. GTDB lineage: Bacteria > Bacillota > Clostridia > Oscillospirales > Ruminococcaceae > Ruminococcus. The sequence goes on along the minus strand of CANQJO010000011.1, from coordinate 44,186 downwards.
CAGAGCTTTTAGGCTGCAAATATCCGATTATTCAGGGCGGCATGGCATGGGTCGCCGATCATACGCTCGCTTCCGCAGTCTCCAATGCAGGAGGCATCGGTCTTATAGCAGGCGGCTCGGCTCCCATTGACTATCTGAGAGAACAGATCCGTCTCTGCAAAGCAAAGACAGATAAACCCTTCGGTGTGAATATAATGCTTATGAGTCCCAATGCTGACGATCTTGCACAGCTTGTTATCGACGAAAAGGTCGATGTCGTCACAACGGGAGCAGGCAATCCCGGAAAATATATCCCCGCATGGAAAGCTGCCGGCATAAAGGTGATACCCGTTATCCCGTCTGTTGCTCTTGCACGCAGAATGGAAAAAGCCGGCGCAGATGCCGTTGTTGCCGAGGGAACGGAATCGGGCGGCCATATCGGTGAGATCACTACGATGTGTCTCGTCCCACAGGTCGTGGATGCTTTAGAGATACCCGTTATCGCTGCCGGAGGTATCGCTGACGGACGTGGTGTTGCGGCTTCATTTATGCTGGGAGCTGAGGGCGTTCAGATCGGCACAAGATTCCTTGCCTCAACAGAATGTAACATTCACCCCACCTACAAGGAGCTTGTGGTAAAGGCGAAGGACACGGACAGTGTCGTCACCGGAAGATACACCGGTCACCCCTGCCGCGGCGTTAAGACGAAGTTCTCGAAAAAGCTTGCCGACGGCGAAAGGAACGGCACTCTCACTCCCGATGAGTTTGAGGAGATCACTCTCGGCTCGCTGAGAAAGGCTGTTCAGGACGGCAATGTGGACGAAGGCTCGTTCCTCTGCGGAGCTATCGCCGGAATGGTGAACGAGATCAAACCCTGCGCCGAGATCGTTGAGGAGATCACGGCTCAGGCTGAAAAGCTCCTCGGAGTGAAATAGATCCCATAAAAATACCGGAATAACAGGAGGAATATTCATGGCGACAGCATTAGTTACAGGCGCATCACAGGGCATCGGAGCGTGCATTGCCAAAAGACTTGCACAGGACGGCTTTGATGTGGCGATAAATCATTTACCCGGCGACAGCGATAAGGAAAAGGCTCTTGCAGTTGCGCAGGAGTGCAGAGCTTTCGGCGTGAAAGCCGAGTGCTTTGCCGCAGACGTTTCAAAATTCGATCAGTGCGAGGATATGGTGAAGCAGGTAAAGGAACAAATGGGCAGCATTGACGCTCTCGTGAACAACGCAGGCATCACTAAGGACAGCCTCCTTGCACGTATGGGCGAGGACAGCTATGATGCAGTCATCGCAGTAAATCAGAAGAGTGTCTACAATATGATGAAGCACGTTTGTCCCGTGATGATGAAGCAGAAGCACGGCAGTATCGTGAATGTTTCATCAGTTGCCGGACTTTACGGAAATCCCGGTCAGGTGAACTACTCTGCATCAAAGGCGGCTATAATCGGTATGACAAAGACCGTTGCAAAGGAATACGGCAGGAAAAATATTACCTGCAACGCCGTAGCTCCCGGATTTATCCACACACCCATGACGGATGTGCTTTCCGATGAGCTTAAGGAAAAAATGCTTGAGGCTGTGGCAATGCGCAGATACGGCGAGCCGGAGGAGATCGCATCAGTCGTATCGTTCCTTGTCTCAAAGGATGCTTCTTACGTTACCGGACAGGTGATAGAGATCTCCGGCGGACTTTCAATGTGATTCAACAGGAGTGTAAATTTTTATGAGCAGAAGAGTTGTTATTACCGGACTGGGAGCTGTTACGCCTCTCGGTACGGGTGTTGATAAATTCTGGGAGGGCATAAAAGCCAACAGGATAGGTTTCTCCTTCATTGACGGCGTCAATACCGAACGCACCGGCGTAAAAATTGCCGGCATCGTCCGTGACTTCAATGAAGAGGACTACTACGATGTGAAAGGCTGCTTCGATAAGAAAGAAGCCAAGCGCATGGATACATTCACGAAATTTGCCGTTGCAGCCGCTCATGAGGCATTGACTGATTCGGGGAGCGATTTCTCGGATATTGATCCGTACAGAGCAGGAGTAATGGTCGGCTCGGGCATCGGCGGCATCGACCTGACACTGTCGGAATACGAAAAGTATCTTGAAAAAGGACCGGGCAGGATCTCGGTATTCTATATTCCCATGATGATCTCGAACATGGCTTCGGGAATGATATCCATGAAGACAGGCTTCAGAGGAGCTAATTTTGACGTTTCATCAGCCTGCGCTTCGGGAACACATTCCATTGGCGAGGCATTCCGCAAAATAAAAGACGGCTACCTTGATGTATGTCTTGCCGGAGGTACGGAAGCCACTAACGTAGAATTCACCTACGGCGGATTCGCAAACATGAAGGCTCTCACAAAATCGGATGATCTCGAGCGTGCTTCGATCCCGTTCGACAAGGAGCGCAGCGGATTCGTTCTCGGACAGGGCAGCGGCGTGATCGTCCTTGAGGAGTTTGAACACGCCAAGGCAAGAGGCGCACACATCTATGCGGAGCTTGCCGGCTACGGAGCTACCTGTGACGGCTATCATATGACCTCTCCCATGCCTACAGGCGAGGCTGCCGGAATGGGAATGTCCCTTGCAATGCAGGAGGCAGGTCTTAAGCCGTCTGATGTTGACTATATAAACGCACACGGCACATCTACCGGACTGAATGACAAATATGAGACTGCCGCCATAAAGCTTGCTTTCGGGGACGATGCCTACAAGGTAAAAATAAATTCCACAAAGTCGATGATAGGTCATCTTTTAGGCGCTGCCGGTGCGGTAGAGGCTATTGTTACGGCAAAATCAATCAGCGAGGGATTCATTCACCGTACTGTGGGATATAAAGTCCCCGATGAGGAGTGCGATCTTGATTACTGCACTGAGAAAAATATAACTCAGGAGGTTCGTGCTGCGCTGTCAAATTCTCTCGGTTTCGGCGGGCATAACGCTACTCTCTGCTTCAAAAAGGTACAGGAGGCAAAATAATGGACAAAATTTACGACCGGTTTGATATTGAGACTATCTCTGAGCTTGCAGATATCGTCCGAGATAAGGAGCTTTCCGAAATAACCATAACAAGCGGACAGGACAGCATAACTATCAAGGGAAAGAAATGCCCTCCGCCGCCGGTAATGCCGCCGACGGCAGCTCCGGCAGCAGTGGCGGCTGTTCAGGAAAGTCAGACTGAAAAGAGCGAGGAGATAAGCGGCAATGTAGTGAGATCTCCCATAGTCGGAACGTTCTATGCTGCGCCCGCTCCGGGCAAGCCGCCGTTTGTAAAGGCAGGAGACTCTGTTAAAAAGGGCGATGTCATCATGATAATAGAGTCCATGAAGTTGATGAACGAGATACAGTCCGACTACAACGGAGTTGTTGAAAAAATTCTCGTTTCCGATGGTCAGGCTGTGGAATTCGATCAGCCCATAATGGTGATAAAGCAGGCGTAACATTCGGCTCTGACCGATTAGCACCAAAGCAGGTCTATATTGCCCGACAAAGTCAGGCTGAAAAATTTATATCTAAAAGGAGATGACGGTTATGTCAGAAATACTCATGAACAGGGAACAGATCATGGAGGTCATACCACACAGAGATCCGTTTCTACTGATCGATGAAATAATTGAACTCGAAACAGGTGTAAGGGTAAAGGCAAGAAAACATATCAGGGAGGACGAATTCTGGTTCAAGGGACATTTTCCTGCATATCCGGTAACTCCCGGTGTGCTGATAATAGAGATGCTCGCCCAGGCAGGAGCGGTCTGCATACTTTCAAAGCCTGAATACAAGGATAGGATCGCTCTCTTCGGAGGCATTGATAAGGCTAAATTCCGCAAGCAGGTGCTTCCCGGAGACACACTTGACCTTGAGGTGGAGATCATCCGTCAGAGAGGTCCTGTCGGCACGGGAAAAGCTGTCGCAACCGTGAACGGCAGAAGAGCTGTTGCCTGTGAGATCACTTTTGTAGTGACAGATTCAAATAAGGATGAGTGAAATGTTCAAAAAAATACTGATCGCCAACAGGGGGGAGATCGCTGTCAGGATAATACGTGCGTGCCGTGAGCTTGGTGTGCGGTGCGTTGCTGTATATTCCACTGCTGACAGGAACTCTCTTCATGCGCAGATCGCTGACGAGGCAGTGTGTATAGGACCTCCTGCCACGAAAGAAAGCTATCTGAATATGAACGCTGTTATTCAGGCAGCGCTCAACACGGGGGCGGAGGCGATCCACCCCGGATTCGGATTTCTGTCGGAGAACGCCGAATTCGCCCGGCTGTGCCGTGACAACGGCATTGAATTTATCGGTCCATCGCCGGAGTCTATCGAGATGCTCGGAGACAAAGCAGCAGCCAAGGAGACTATGAATGCCGCAGGAGTCAGAGTTATTCCCGGCTCAAACGGCGCAGTGTCTTCTATGGACGAGGCACGCAGGATCGCTGAAAATGCAGGATATCCCGTGTTGGTGAAGGCTTCTGCCGGAGGAGGAGGACGCGGTATACGCCGTGTTGACACTCCCGAAGAGCTGGAGGCTCAGGTAACTGCTGCCCGTCAGGAGGCGAAGAACTTCTTTGGGGATGATTCCGTCTATATAGAAAAACTGCTTGTAGATCCGCATCACGTGGAGATACAGATAATCGCTGACAAGCAGGGAAACTGCATCTATTTGGGCGAACGTGACTGCTCTATGCAGCGGAGAAATCAGAAGGTGCTTGAGGAGTGCCCGAGTCCGGTGGTCGATGATGCTCTCAGGGAGAAAATGGGCAGGGCTGCCGTGACCGCCGCAAAGCAGGCAGGCTACTATAATGCCGGAACGATAGAGTTTCTCGTGGACGAAAACAGGGATTTCTTCTTTATGGAGATGAACACCCGTATACAGGTGGAGCATCCCATTACCGAAGAGGTAACGGGCTTTGACCTTGTAAAGGCTCAGATCGAGATAGCCGCAGGACTTCCTCTCAAACTGAAACAGAAAGATGTAAAAATGCGTGGTCATGCTATCGAATGCCGTATAAATGCGGAGAATCCGGCGCTTAATTTCCGTCCGTCACCGGGAACGATAACCGCTCTGTATGTTCCGGGAGGGCCGGGAATACGCATCGACGGCGCAGTTTATCAGGGATATACCATAACTCCCTACTATGATTCCATGATAAGTAAGCTCATCGCTCACGGCTCTGACAGAGAGGACGCCATAAATAAGATGAAATGGGCACTGTCTGAATTTATCGTGGAGGGCGTTGACACCAACATAGATTTTCAGCTTGAGATAATCAAGCGTCCGGAGTTCAGAAACGGCTGCTATGATAACGGCTTTTTGAACCGCTACATGGAAGAGCGCAAAAAAGCGGATCGCTGATCCTGCTGTTCTTTGTTGTATCAGCAGCACGGTTTGTACGGAGGTTAGTATAGATGCTTGAAGATTTTTTTAAGGTCGTGAAGAAGCGCTTCAACGACGATGAGGAGGAAAAAACTCCCGTATTCAAATGCCCGAGATGCCAGACAGCCGTTCCTATGCCGAGATATGAGGAGCTTCACAGAGTGTGCCCTGCCTGCAACTATCACGGCAGACTTTCTGCTGCGGAGAGGATCGGCATTACCGTTGATAAGGAGAGCTTTCATGAGTTTGATGCCGATATGAAAAGCGGCGACCCGATCGACTTTCCGGATTATACCGAAAAGCAGGAGGCGCTGCGTGAAGAGACAGGTCTGAATGACGCTGTTGTCACGGGAACGGCACTGATAAAGGGCTCTCCGGTGGTGATAGGCGTTATGGACTCACGGTATATGATGGGCTCTATGGGAAGCGTTGTGGGCGAAAAGATCGCACGTGCCTTTGAATATGCCGCAGATAACAATTTGCCCGTGGTGATGTTTACCTGCTCCGGCGGAGCACGTATGCAGGAGGGAATAGTCTCTCTGATGCAGATGGCTAAGACTTCGGGAGCGGTAAAGCTCCACAGTGACAAGGGAGGACTGTATATCACCGTCCTCACAGATCCTACCACAGGAGGTGTTACCGCAAGCTTTGCCTCACTGGGAGATGTCATCATAGCCGAGCCGAAAATTCTTATAGGATTTGCCGGCAGACGTGTTATCGAGAGTACGATCAAACAGAGACTTCCGGAGGATTTTCAGCTTGCGGAATTTATGCTCGATAAGGGATTTATAGATATGATCGTCGAACGCAGGAAAATGCGCAGTGTACTCTCACATCTGCTGAAACTCCACGGCTATAATAAAAAGGAGGTCTGATACCCATGGACGAGAAAAAAACTGCTTGGGAGCGTCTTCAGATCGTTCACACGAAGGGCAGACCGACCGTCAGGGACTATATTCCCCTCATTTTTACGGACTTTTATGAGATGCACGGAGACAGACTCTACGGTGACGACAAGGCTGTTATCGGCGGTGTAGCTCGTCTTGACAACAGACCGGTAACGGTCATCGGTATAGTCAAGGGCAGAGACATTACCGAAAACAAGGAGTGTAACTTTGCCATGCCTCACCCGGAGGGCTATAGAAAGGCTCTCAGGCTTGCAAGGCAGGCAGAGAAGTTTCACCGACCGATCGTATGTCTCATAGACACTCCCGGAGCATTCTGCGGCATTGCGGCTGAGGAACGTGGTCAGGGAGAGGCAATCGCAAAAAACATCGCTGAGTTCATGACGCTGCGCACTCCCATAATCTCGATCGTACTCGGAGAGGGCGGCAGCGGCGGAGCACTCGCTCTCGGCGTATGCGATGAGCTTGCAGTCCTTCAGAACGCAAGCTACTCGGTGTTGTCACCGAGAGGATTTGCGAGCATCCTGTGGAAAGATGCCTCACGGGAACAGGAAGCGTGCGAAATTATGCGTACTACTGCGGAGGATCTCGTTCATCTGGGCGTTGCCGAAGCGATCATCGAGGAGCCTCTCGGAGGGGCACATAACGATTTAGACAAAATTTCAGAAAATATTAAAGAATATTTGTCATGTATTATTTCAAAAAAATGTGAAAAAGATATTGACGTTTTGCTAAAAGAACGTTATACTAAATTTAGAAAAATCGGTGAGTTCTCAGAATGATCCGTTTTTGTAGCAGACCGGCTGAAAAGCCGATATGCACAGCTTTGCTGTGAACAAGGTTAGGGCAGATAATTTCCGATAAGAATACTGTCTGTATGGTGTCGGTCTGTGTATAACGCATTATCCTGCGTATAATCAAAAGGAGGAAATTATCATGATTTTTGAAAAGCTCAAGGACATTATTGCTGAACAGCTTGGTGTTGATGGGGGAGAGGTAACTGCTGAGGCTAACATTCAGGACGATCTCGGTGCAGATTCACTTGATGTTGTCGATCTTATCACAACTATTGAGGACGAATTTGATCTTTCTATCCCCGACGAGGCTGTTGAGGAGATCAAAACGGTAGGCGATATCGTAAGCTACATCGAGAAGAATTCCGAATCTGAGGATGCGGAGTAATATTGTACCGATCTCCTGAGGTGCGGCAGATACTGCGGACAGACAAGCTTTTGTCCGAAGAGCTGTCAGCGTTCGGTAGATCAGTATGAAAGCGTGTCCCCGGTCAGAAAAAGACCGGGGATTCATTTTGCCGATCTGATGTTGCATTTTTCTCCTGACTGTGTTATAATGATTTTGTGAGTTCTTTACGGTACAGGAAGGTAAATATGAAAAAAATAACGATCATCACCGGGCATTACGGCTCGGGAAAAACTAACCTTGCAGTAAATCTTGCGGTAAATGCTTCCCGTGAGGGACGGCACGTTACTGTTGCGGATCTCGATGTGGTGAATCCGTATTTCCGAACGGCTGATTTCTCCCTGCTTTTTGAAAGTATGGGAATAAAGCTTATCGCACCGGATTTTGCAAATTCTAACCTTGATATCCCGTCTCTGCAATTTGATCTCGGACAGCTTGCCGGCAATGAGGAGGATCTCATCATTGACGTAGGCGGTGACGATGCCGGTGCTTTTGCTCTCGGACGGTTCGCAGAGGAGCTTTCTCCATATAAGGACGATACCGATATGCTCTATGTGGTGAATCAAAGGCGATATATGACATCTGCGCCGGAGGAGGCTGTCTCACTTATGTACGAGATCGAGGCTGCTGCAAGAATGAAGCATACCGCTATAGTCAACAACACCAATCTGGGAAGCGAAACAACTCCGGAGATCATTAAGGCATCGCAAAAATTTGCACAGGAGATCTCGGCAAAAACGGGACTTCCGATAGCCTTTACCGTGTATCCCGAGGAGTGCGCTGAACTTGCGGACATACCTGTATTCCCTGCAAAGGTGTATGTAAAGCCTCCGTGGGAAAGATAAGTTTCATTCCGCGCAGGTGATTTATTCTGACCGAAAGGAGTGTAATATATGGCAAAAATGACAGTCATTACCGAACGATGCAAAGGCTGTGGTCTGTGTACTTCTGCCTGCCCTAAGAATATCGTTTCGCTGCAAAAGGAAAAACGAAACAAAAAGGGATATTTCTTCGCCGTATGTACCGATGAGTCAGCCTGCATCGGCTGTGCTATGTGTGCAATGATGTGTCCCGACTGTGCTATTACCGTTGAAAAATAACGAAAGGAGCTGTTTAGCTTGGAAAGAAATCTTATGAAAGGCAATGAGGCTCTTGCTGAGGCAGCAATACGTGCAGGCTGCAAGTGCTTCTTCGGCTATCCCATAACTCCGCAGACAGAGCTTGCTGCTTATATGGCAAAGCGTATGCATAAGGCAGGAGGTGTCTTCTTACAGGCGGAATCTGAGATCGCTGCCATAAATATGGTTCTCGGCGCTGCATCAACAGGCGTTCGTGCCATGACATCTTCATCATCACCGGGAATTTCTCTTAAAAGTGAGGGGATCTCGTATCTTGCCGGTTCAGATCTTCCTGCGGTCATAATCAACGTTCAGAGAGGCGGCCCCGGTCTGGGAGGTATTCAGCCCTCACAGGCAGACTACTTTCAGGCTACTAAGGCTCTCGGACACGGAGACTTCCATGTACTCGTGTTTGCACCTGCCTCCGTTCAGGAGATGGTCGATTTCGTTGTGAAGGCGTTTGACAAGGCAGATCAGTACCGAATGCCCGCAATGATCCTTGCCGACGGACTGCTTGGTCAGATGATGGAGCCTGTTTCATTTCCTGAGATAACTCCATGTGCTCATGATAAGTCATCATGGGCTGCGGACGGTCATAAATTCAAGAGAGAGCATCACATTATCAATTCACTTTACCTCAGCCCCGATCAGCTCCAGAGCTCCGTAATGGACCGCTTTGAGAGATATGAAAAGATCAAGGCTGAGGAGACTGATGCGGAGCTGTATCTCACAGATGATTGTGATATTCTTCTCTGTGCATTCGGCGCTACGGCAAGAGTCGTTAGATCCGCAGTAAATGATGCAAGAGCCCTTGGCATCAAGGCGGGACTTTTCCGTCCGAGAACGTTGTGGCCGTTCCCTGTGAAAGAGATAAATCAGGCTGCTCAGAGTGCAAAGAAACTCCTCAGCGTTGAAATGTCTATGGGACAGATGATCGACGATATCAAACTTGCCATAAACTGCTCAAAGCCTGTGGAATTCTTCGGAAGAACAGGCGGCGTTATCCCCACACCTGCCGAGGTGCTGGCGGAGATCAAAAGAATCGGAGGTGCTGAATAATGGCTGTTGTTTTTGAAAGACCAAAGTCATTCTGTGATGTAACGCTCCATTACTGCCCCGGCTGCACACACGGTATCGTTCACAGACTTGTTTGTGAGGTCATGGACGATATGGGCATTGAGGGAGATACGATAGGTATTTGTCCCGTAGGCTGCTCGGTAATGGCATATGATTATTTCAACTGCGATATGATAGAGGCTCCTCATGGAAGAGCTCCGGCTGTCGCTACCGGAGTCAAGAGGACGAATCCCGATAAGTTCGTCTTTACATATCAGGGAGACGGCGATCTTGCCGCTATAGGCACTGCCGAGACAGTTCATGCCGCTACAAGAGGCGAGAATATTGTGGTCATCTTCATAAATAATACTATCTATGGCATGACCGGCGGACAGATGGCTCCCACGACAATTCCGGGACAGGTAACACAGACCACTCCGTTCGGACGTGATCCCGAGCTTGCAGGATATCCTGTAAGGGTGTGTGAGATGCTTTCAACGCTCACAGGAACGGCTCTTGCACAGCGTGTGGCAGTGGACAGCGTTCCACATATCAGGGAGGCTAAAAAAGCAATACGCAAGGCGTTTGAGAATCAAAAAAATAAAAAGGGATTTTCGATCGTAGAGGTTCTCTCGACCTGCCCTACCAACTGGGGACTTTCACCGCTTGAAGCTATAAAAAGGCTTCAGGACGAGATGATCCCATACTATCCGCTTGGCGTATACAAGGATATCGATGCAGAGGGAGGCGACAAGTAATGACAACAGAGATATTGCTTGCAGGCTTTGGCGGTCAGGGAATACTTTTCGCCGGAAAAATACTTGCCTACTGCGGTCTTATGGACAATAAGGAGCTTTCATGGCTTCCCTCGTACGGTCCCGAGATGAGAGGCGGAACGTGCAACTGTTCGGTATGTATATCCGATCAGCCGATAGGCTCGCCGCTGGTAACAGCTCCCGATCTGCTTATCGCTATGAATCAGCCCTCATTTGACAAGTTTGCTGAAACTGTAAAGCCCGGCGGAAAGATTTTCTATGACAGCACGCTCATCGAGCCTGAAACGACAAGAACGGATATCACCTTGTTTGGGATACCGTCACAGCAGCTTGCTGACGACAACGAGCTGAAAGGCGGCTCAAATATAATTCTGCTCGGAAAGCTGCTCAAGGAGACGGAAATATGTACTCTTGACACGATGAAAAAAGCTATCGAGAGGGTAGTACCGCCGTCTAAGGCACATCTCATTGCAAATAATTTCAGAGCGATCGAGCTGGGAATGAATTCATAAAAAAAGAGCTTTCGGAGATTTCCGAAAGCTCTTTAATATTGTTCTTAATGTAATTACTTGATCTCGATAGTTGCGCCTGCAGCCTCGAACTTCTCCTTGATCTCGTTAGCCTCAGCCTCAGAAACGCCCTCTTTGATAGCCTTAGGAGCTGACTCAACAACCTCCTTAGCCTCTTTCAGACCAAGACCGAGAACATCCTTAGCAACCTTGATAACAGCCATCTTAGCGTCACCAAAGGAGGTAAGAACAACGTCAAACTCTGTCTTTGCAGCCTCAGCAGCACCGGCGCCGCCTGCTGCGGGAGCTGCTGTCATAACAGCGGTAACTCCGTACTTTTCCTGTATCTCGTCGATAAGCTCCTTCAGCTCAAGAACTGAAAGGACATCGATCTCTTCAATGATCTTTGTGATCTTCTCAGATGCCATAATAATTAACTCCTTTATGATATTTTAGTTTTTTGGGAATAAAACTCCCGGAAAATGCAGCAGGATCACGCTGCATCGCTCTCCTTCTTGTCTGCGAGAGCCTGTAAAGTTGCTGCCAGCTTCTGCATAGGACCTTGCAGAGAGCCTACGAGCTGAGCAAGCAGAACGTCCTTTGACGGGATCTTTGAGAGTGCGATAACTCCTGCCTGATCGTAGATCTCGCCCTCGATATAGCCTGCTTTGAGATGGAATTTCTCATCGCCTGCCTGTTCGGCAAATTTACCGAGTACACGTGCAGGAGCAGTCTGGTCGTCATTAGACAGAGCAAGAGCGGTTGTTCCGTTGAGACACTCCTCAAAGCCTTCGATGCCGCAGTTACGGAAAGCACGGAGAAGAAGCGTATTTTTCTCAACAAAGTAGTTTACGCCTGCCTCACGGAGCTCTTTTCTGAGCTTGGTATCCTCCTCAACGGTTATGCCCTTGTAGTCAACGAGCACGCCTGAAACGGAATTCTTTATGAGCTCAGTGAGCTTTTCGACTCTCTCCTTTTTTGCTTCAAGTACAGCATTACTTGGCATATGTTTCACCTCCGAACAAAAATTCATCGTATTCGGAAAACAGAAAAGTCCCTTCCGACAGCGAAAAGGACAATGATAGACAAATATCAGTTGCAATTCCTCGGCAGGACTTATATATCCACATGGACAATGCCGGCTGTCTTTAGAATACGATATATGCTGAAACATCAGCATATTTATTATATCACGGATATTCCGGCTTGTCAATAGCTTTTGAAAATTTTTTCAAAAAAATTTGTACGAAGCGGGAAAAATCATAATAATGATGTGGAAAAAGGGCAGATCTGCAAAGAGGAGCAGTCATCTTTCCTGCCCTCCTCCTCCTCAATGTCGGATCTCGCTACTTTGCAATGATCTTAAGCAGATCTCTCGGTATAACAAATGATTCGGTGAATGCGTTGATAACGACACCCTTTACATTATTCTCATTGTTCAGTGCGAGCTTTGCTGCTTCAGGAAAATTCTTCTCGACCTTTGAAATTATCTCGCTGTATTCTCCCATTTCTTCCGCCGATGTAAAAACAGGGAAGAAGAAGTCATCTCCGTTTTGCATGATATCGGGGATCAATCTCATCTCATCATTGGCAGTGAATGTCTTTCCGACAAGTGAATCGATCCCTTCGCCGTTTTTTGCTGCCATGACCATTTTATCAAGGGCATTATTATCGGCACTGCTCATGACAACGCTGCACGGGATAAATACACGGCTCTTATGAAGTATGGCCATCAGCGTGGTGAGATTCTGAGTTGTCAGGCTTTTGCGGCATATTTCCACAGCCATTTTTACGGCCTTGCCGTCTACCGTAAGCTCCGCCGCCGGCTTGTTGTCCGCAGCGGAGTGTACCATGACATCATCAGACATAGAAATGCTGCTTACGATCTTATCAAAGCGGTCGATCACAGCAAGCATTTCCTGCGGCAGACGCTTACGGCATTTATTTTTCATTTTCTCAGGGATACCATAGAAAGCCTCCGCCATGCTGCCGGCGATACAGGTCAGGGTGTCGCTGTCTCCGCCGAGAGAAACGGCAGTACGAATAACATCTTCAAAATCCATGCCTTCCAAAAATGCTGTGATAGCCTCCGGCACTGTCTGCCGGCAGGTCTCCACATGATGATATTCAGGTCGGATCTCGTCACAGGTACGTGAAAGATCGTATCCGAATTCGGTGATGACATAATTCTTGATCCATGCCTTGCTCCGACCGTTTCGGGCAAGGAAGATCACAGACGCTGTCGCCTCTGCGCCCTTGATACCCTCGCTGTGATTATGCGTCACTTCGGCGGTCAGCCTTGCCGCGTGCCTGGTTTCTTCCAAGGTATTAAAAAGCCGGCCTGCGGACGATACACGCATAGCAGAGCCGTTGCCGAAGCTGCCATAAGGCTTTGGATCTTCCGCTCTCAGCCACTCGTAAAACTTTTCGCCGTAGCCCGCATCCGGATACCGCCTTCCCCACCTTTGCATAGACTCCACCAGCGCAGCCTTGATCTCTTCATCGCTCTTTCCGATAGTGTTCATCAAAGCCTCTGCCACAGCGATCGTCATGACGGAATCATCCGTGAACTGTGATTTTTTGCTGAAAAGTCGAAATTTTTTTGTTTTCGGACTTCTGTCAAATTCGTACGGCGCACCGACCATGTCGCCGATTATTGCTCCGATCATTGTATTTTACTCCTTTGTTATGTCGTTTCGGATGATCTTAAACGGCATTCGCCTTTATCTCATCATTTATTTTGCCATTTGCATGGGAGAGCGGTATATTATGATCTTTCACAGGTATGTATGACCTTTACGGGGCAAGCGTTCATACATTCTCCGCAGTTCGTACACTTGCTGTGATCTATAACAGCATGGAAATTCTCTACCCTGACAGCTCCGGAGGGGCATTTCTTTTCGCAGATCTTGCACCCGATACAGCCGTTTTTGCAGCTCAGCTTCGTTGCCTTGCCGTTTGCCTGTGAGGAGCAAAGCACATCTATATGCTTTGCAAGCGGTTTTATGGAGATCAGCTTGTTCGGGCAGACCGCTGCGCACTGTCCGCAGGCTTTGCACAATGAGGGAGTTACCTTAGCCACACCGTTTTTTATTTCTATGGCATTGTACTCGCAGACATCAGCGCAGTCTCCAAGACCGATGCAGCCGTATTTGCACATTCCGTTTCCGCCGTAGAATCTTTTGACAGCCTTACAGGACTGCACTCCGTTGAATTCAAAAGCTGTTTCCGTAGCATCGCAGTCACCGTTACAGTGTACGACCGCAGTCATTGGGATCACTTCTCCGGCAGCAGTGCCGAGGACAGCGGCGATCTTTACGGCAGCCTCAGAGCCTCCCGGACGGCATAAATTCGTGGGAGCTCCATTGTTTACGATAGCAGAAGCGTAGTCAGCACAGCCGGCATATCCGCACGCTCCGCAGTTTGCCTGTGGGAGAGCCTCGTTGATCTTCACAATGCGTTCGTCCACATCAACATGGAATACCTTGGCAGCAATGGTCAGCAGAGCACCGGCCATTATTCCGCATACACCAAGTATAAGAGCAGGTATAAGGTAAGTCATAGCTCCGCCTCCTTAATTGAAAAGTCCCGAAAAACCGAGAAAACTTACTGAAACGATAGATGCTGCAATGAGTGTTGAGGGCACACCCTTGAAAGTTTCGGGAATATCCGCATATTCCATTTTTTTACGTACTCCGGAAAAGATCACAAGGGCAAGCATGAAGCCGAGACCGCCTCCGAGAGCATTCACTATTGATCCAAAAAAAGTATAGCTGTTGTCAATGTTGAGGACGGTAACTCCGAGGACTGCACAGTTCGTAGTTATCAGCGGCAGATAAACGCCGAGAGAGCTGTACAGCGACGGAATACACTTTTTAAGCATAGTCTCAACAAGCTGAACGAAAAGTGCGATAACAAGGATAAATACAACAGTGTCAAAGTATTCAAGCCCGTTAGGAACGAGTATTCCGTGATGTATAGGGTATGTAACAAGAGTTGCGCATATCATTACGAAGGTAACGGCAAGTCCCATTCCTGTGGCGCTGTCGAGCTTTTTTGAAACTCCCAGGAACGGACAGATGCCCATGAATTTTGAAAGCACGAAGTTGTCGGTAAGCATTGCCGAGAGCAGGATCACCATCATTTCTTTCACTGAGACTCACCGACCTTTCCGCATTTCTCTGCATTTGGACAACCCTTGCAGCCAAGCTCCTTGGGCGGTTTTTTTCCTGCGAGCTTGTTCACAACAGCGATTATTATTCCTAAAGTGAAGAATCCTCCTGCCGGCATTATGAAAATAAGCATAGGATCTGCACTCATCACGGGAATTTTTATACCCATCCACTGACCTGCACCGAAGATCTCACGGAGCGAACCCATGAGAAACAGCGCAAGTGTAAATCCCGCACCCATTCCGACGGCATCACAGGCAGAGGCAATAATGCCGTTCTTGCTTGCGAACATTTCAGCACGTCCGAAGATGATGCAGTTTACGGTTATCAGCGTGAGATAGATCCCCAGACTGTCATAAAGATCGGGGACAAAGCCTTCAAGAAGAAATCCGATAAGAGTTACAAAGCTTGCGATTATGACAATGAATGCCGGTATCCTCACCTTGTCGGGTATGACCTTTCTCAGAGCGGATATCACCACATTTGAGCCGAGAAGAACGAAGGTAGTTGCAAGTCCCATGCCGATGCCGTTTGATGCCTGAGTAGTAACTGCGAGCGTGGGGCACATTCCGAGAAGCATCACAAGTGTGGGATTTTCTTTGATTATGCCCTTTATCAGCTCATGTCCGAGAGAGCTTTTTTTATCTGCCACCGAGGATCGCCTCCTTATTTTCGTTATAGACATTGAGAGCAGTCTCAACGGCTTTTTTCATTCCCTTTGAGGAGAATGTTGATCCGCTGATAGAATCGCATTCTACGGGAGCTTCCGAAGCTCCGATAAACTGTTTGCGGAAATCGGGGTCATCCCTGACCTTTGAGCCGAGACCGGGAGTTTCGCCGAGGGCAACAAATTCTATGCCCGAAACAATGCCGTTCTCATCAATACCGACAAGAATGTCGATACCGTCCTTTGAGTATCCGTCAACGCAGACCTGAACAGCGGTCTTGCCGTCAGATGTCACAGCAACAGCCTTTACCAAGTCGTTTCCGAAGTTGTCATCAAGAAGTGTGCTCTCACATTTGCCGAAGAGTGCTTCTACGCTTGTGCTGAATTTATCGGCTTTCTGCTGAGCGATACTGTCCTTTGTAAGCTCATGAGCGGACACAAGAAGAAGTGATGCTGCAACGCATATTATCGTCAGCACCAAAGAGGGCATGATCTTATCCTTCATTTTTTGCAGCCTCCTTTGCGCCGAATACCTTGCTCCTTGTGAGCATCTCGATGTAGGGAGTCAGCACGTTCATAAGAAGAATGGAGAACGATACACCCTCCGGATACGAGCCGAATTGACGTATCACAAACGTGATAATGCCGCAGCCGAGTCCGAAGATGATCTTTCCCTTTGCAGTTATCGGAGTTGTGGCATAATCTGTTGCCATGAAGAATGCTCCGAGGAAAACGCCTCCGGAGAGTATTTGGTAGAGGGGATCTCCTCCCGTGATAAATGTCAGGAGGGCAAGGCTGCCGATAAAGGTAAGGGGTGCTGCCGGTGAGATTATTTTTCTGATGATCAGGTAGATGCCTCCCAAAAGAAGTGCAGCAGCACTGATCTCACCGAGACAGCCTCCGATATCCCAACCAAAAAACAAATCGGAATAAGACGGAACAGACTGTCCTATCTCTTGAAGCTCGGCAGAGCTCATTTTTTCAAGAGCAAGCGGTGTTGCCCCTGAAACGGCATCCCTGCCGATCTTAGGTATCACCCAGTCAGTCATCGCCGCCGGAAAGGATACCATGAGGACTATTCTTGCAGTTATGGCAGGATTGGCGAAATTCTGTCCCAGACCGCCGAAAAGCTGCTTTACGACTACGATCGCTATAAACGCTCCTATAACAGCCATCCAATACGGAAGCGTCACCGGGAGGTTCATGGCAAGGAGCAATCCCGTAACTACGGCAGAAAGATCACCGATCGTATTGGGACGCTTCATTATTTTTCGGCATATATACTCAAACAGCACACAGCTTGTCACACACACCGCTGTCAGAATAAGCGGACGGACTACGCTGAACATATAGCAGCCGACAGCAAGTGCAGGCAGCAGAGCGATTATGACGTTCAGCATAATGCCGGAGGTTTTTGTATAATTCTCGTCATGAGGAGACGGTGAGACTATCAGCTTATTCATTTTCTGCCTCCTTACTTTCTCGGAATAAGAGCTTTTGCAAGCTGATTTGTTTCGGCAAGCCGTCTGTTTGCCGGGCAGATGTAGGTACAGCTTCCGCAGTTCATGCAGAGAGTTACCTTCAGCTCACGAAGTTCGTCAATATTTTTTATTCTGTATGCCTTGTCAATGTCGGCAGGCATAAGCCCGATCGGGCAGACTTTCACACATCTTCCGCAGCGTATGCAGGCGGAGGTTTTGCGCTCATCAAAATGTTTTATTGCAAGGAGCGCATTTGACGTTTTTACCACAGGCATATCCATATCGGGAATACTCATGCCCATCATAGGACCGCCGCCGATGAGCTTCTTCACTGCCGGAATATCCGCCTTGCAGAATTCGAGCAGCTCCCTGAAAGGCGTTCCGATGACAGCGGAGACATTTTTCGGCTCTTTTACGGCATCTCCGTCAATAGTGAGTCGTCTTTTTACGAGCGGCATACCGGTATTCATATATCTGTAGAGAAATGCCGCTGTCGAGACGTTCAGCACGATAACGCCCTCGTCGGCAGGAAGCTCTCCCTCTTTGACGATCCTTCCGGTGGAATTGTAGATTATTACCTTTTCAGCTCCCTGAGGATAGCGTGACGGGAGTGTCACAATGTCGATAGTATCGTCATTCTCAGCCATTTCGGTAAAATTTTTTATTGCCTGCGGTTTGTTTTCCTCGATAGCAAGCTTTGCGAATTTTATGCCGAGCTGTTTTTTTACCATATTTATGCCGCCGATAACATCATCGGGAGCTTCTATCATCTCACGGTAGTCGGCAGTTATGTAGGGCTCGCACTCTGCGGCATTTATTATGAGCGTATCTATGGGAGTGCGGGGATCCAGCTTGATATGCGTGGGAAATCCCGCACCTCCGAGACCACAGGCACCGCTTTCCCTGACAGCCTTGATAAAGCTCTCCTTATCGTTCACTTCGGGAGGTCTTACCTCCTCTGAGACAGTCTGCTGACCGTCTGTTTCTATTTCTACCGCCTTGCAGACAGCTCCGGAGGCAGTGATATAATTGCTTACAGCTGTGACCTTTCCGGAGACACCGGAATGTACGGGCACGCTAAACGCTGCCTGGGAGTCGCCGATCTTTTGTCCGACCATGACGGTATCTCCCACCTTGACGAGAGGCTCACACGGGGCACCCATAGTCATGGACATGGGGATAACCACCTTAGCAGGAAGAGGGAACTCCACAGTTGCGCTGTTTTCCGTATTTTTACGGTGATCCGGCCTGATTCCGTTCAGTTTTTTCATGATATGCTCCTTTCATGCGTCATACATTATAATTATATATTATTTGAAGTGATTATTCAAGAGTTTTTTACAAAAAAACGGCATATACATCATTTACCAACGATTTGCACAAAAATTCTTGGTTTTGTTACTTGTATGTGGCAAAATATAAAAGGGATCTCTGAAACCCTCTGCTTTGAGAATAAAACAGCTTTTCAGAGATCTCCCGAATGCAATGATCCGCCTGATGAAGCGTTCAAAAGGTTCGGAGAGTACGTCTGTAACGGTATATCATGATATTTCTGCTTAATGCTCCCGATCATGCTTTTTGCCTTTAGAATGACCATGTGAAAGGTTTTTCTTGCGGAGGAGAGCGGCTACATTCTCTAAAACCGCAATATCTTCATCTGTAAGACCATTCAGCTTTAATGCAGGCGCTTTATCCTCCTCAATGCCGAGAAGATAGTCCGTGGAAACGTGGAACACTCTTGCAAGCTTTATAAGAATTTCGGGTGAAGGGCTGCGTTCGTAAAGCTCATAATTACTTATTGCAGCCTTTGAGACCCAGATACGCTCTGCAAGCTGCTGCTGTGTCATACCGGCGCTTTTACGCAGTTCCTTTATCCTTTTGCCAAAATTCTGCAATGGCAACACCCCCTACAACTATAGTGTATCATATAGCGTGTTTAATTCTGTAGATTTTATGTACACAAAGTGCTGACTTTTCTGTGAAAGTGTGTTATAATAATGAAGTCAGGTACAGATCCGGACACGCATAAGCGTGCGAATCAAAAAAATATAGTTAACGTCAGATCATTTTTGACGTCAACTATAGATCTAAGGAGGAAATGAATATGTTTTGTAAAGAATGCGGAACACAAATGGCCGAGGGAACGTTTGTTTGCCCCAAGTGCGGTGCGGAGCAGGCTCAGGTGGCGGCAGGGGCAAAAAGGGGAGCGGCAGTTGCTTTAGCTGATGAAAGGGAGACTATCCTTGGATTTATGAACAACAGCTTTACCGTTATGTCAGCCATCAAAGAGAAGGAAAATATTATTGCCGGTCTTGACGAGGGAATTGATAAAGCCCGGAAAAGGTCAAGAATAAGATATGTTGTTCTTTGTACTTTTATCGGATTATGTATCGCCTTTGTTTTAGCCAACAACGAGGTTTTGCAATGGCCTGCTTTCCTTGCCTGCATAGCCATCGGAGTATTGAATATGTTGTTCCAAAAGAAAAAAGCTGCGGGACTTACCGCAGACAGGAGCAAATATGTGAATGAGCTTGAAACGCTGAAAAGCGATGCAGTACTTTCGTGGCTGCCATATGATTACAGAGACAGCACTTCGTTTGCATATCTTTTCTCTTACATGAACAATATGCGTGCGAGCACCTTAAAAGAGGCTATAAACCTCTACGAAACAGAAAAACATCAAGCAAGGTTGGAGCTTATTTCCGCTCTGACCGCACAATCAGCAGCGGATGCGGCTGCATCTGCAAGTTCAGCAGCCGGAGCGGCTGCCGCAAGTGCATTTTTCTCATTATTCAAGAACTAATACATATCAACTGATTTCGGACAGCTCACCCCTTTTTCAGAGCTGTCCGTATTTTTTTAAGGATCCGATTTCCGGAACCGGCATATAAAATGAAACGCTCCCGAACGGTTTGGAATAACCGGTTGAGAGCGCTTTTTTTTGGCGCGGATTGAGAGATTTGAACTCTCGCGCCGGTTTCCCGACCTACTCCCTTAGCAGGGGAGCCCCTTCACCACTTGGGTAAATCCGCAAAGATATGTTCATTAAAGGAAGTAATGGCGGAGAGGGTGGGATTCGAACCCACGGTACGTTGCCGTATCACTGGTTTTCAAGACCAGCTCCTTAAACCACTCGGACACCTCTCCGTTCAGAAATTATTCAGGACACACGGAGCAAAAGCCCCCTGTTTGCAGTTGTCGAATCTTCATAAACTGATTCAGCCTTTATATTATACCACAGAGTTTATGGTAAGTCAAGCAAAAAAACAAAAATAAAATCACAAAAATGCTATAAAAAATTTGTTTATATTTCACAAAAATTGAATTTTACAGCTTTATTCTCGCCAATAATAAGATATTCTCAAAGAAAATTTTAGAAAAAAATATAATTTTTTAAGAATTCACTTTACATATCCGTAATTTTAGTGTAAAATAAACATAGATATATTATTATTTGTGAGGTGCAATATGGATCCGAAGTATAAAAGAATTCTTCTTAAGGTGAGCGGCGAGGCTCTTGCAGGAGATAAAAAAACAGGACTTGATTACGATGTTATCACCGAGATATGCAAAAGCATAAAAAAGTGTGCTGATGAAGGAGTCCAGGTCGGGGTTGTCGTAGGCGGAGGAAATTTCTGGCGCGGACGCTCCAGCGGAGCAATGGACAGAACACGTGCCGACCATATCGGTATGCTTGCTACTGCGATGAATGCCCTTGCCCTTGCGGATGTTCTGGAATCTCTCGGCTGTATCGTCAGAGTGCAGACTGCTATCACTATGCAGCAGGTGGCAGAGCCGTATATCAGAAACAAGGCTGTGAACCATCTGCAGAAGGGCAGGATCGTGATATTCGGATGCGGTACGGGAAATCCGTTCTTCTCAACGGATACGGCAGCCTCCCTGAGAGCCGTTGAGATACAGGCAGATATATTCCTGAAGGCAACTCTTGTGGACGGCGTTTATGACAAGGATCCCCATAAGTATGCCGATGCCAAAAAGTATGATACGCTCACATTCAGTCAGGTGCTTAATGACGAGCTTGCTGTCATGGACTCCACAGCGGCTACACTATGCCGTGACAATAACATGAAGATGCTTGTTTTCGACCTCTCCGAGCCGGACAACATCTACAAAGCGATCATGGGCGAAAATGTAGGAACAGTCGTCAGCGAACAGCAGCTCACATGAAATATAACATTCAGAAAGGAAGATATTCTCATGAAGGAACAGTTGAATAATGCAAAGGAAAAAATGAATAAGAGCCTCAAAGCTCTCGGCAATGAATTTGCCTCCATACGTGCGGGAAGAGCGAATCCGAGTGTGCTTGACAAGGTGCTTGTGGATTATTACGGCTCTCCCACACCGGTGAACCAGATGGCAGCGATCTCTGTTTCGGAGGCAAGAATACTCGTTATCCAGCCTTGGGACAGATCCACGCTAAAGCTCATAGAAAAGGCTATACAGGCATCT
This sequence comes from uncultured Ruminococcus sp., assembly GCA_947624255.1. Lineage (GTDB taxonomy): Bacteria > Bacillota > Clostridia > Oscillospirales > Ruminococcaceae > Ruminococcus. Next base: position 22,466 of record CANQJO010000011.1, on the reverse strand, counting down.
GATATCGGCATCACACCGACAAATGACGGCAGTGTGATCCGGCTGATCTTTCCGCAGCTCACCGAGGAACGCCGTAAGGAGCTTTGCAAGAGCATCAGAAAATACGGTGAGGAGTGCAAGGTAACGATACGTTCCATCAGGCGTGACACTATGGAGAAATTCAAGGCAATGAAGAAAAACTCCGAGATCACGGAGGACGATCTCAAGGACTGCGAGAAGAAGGTACAGAATATCACAGATCAGTTCTGCAATGACGTTGATAAGGCGGTAGCTGACAAAGAAAAGGAAATAATGACGGTTTAATTATGGCTATATTCAGTAAAAAGGAAAAGGAAGCTGTCGGATTGCCCGAAAAGCTCCCTCAGCACGTCGGATTCATAATGGACGGCAACGGCAGATGGGCAAAAAAGCGTGGTCTGCCCCGCTCATTCGGTCACAGGGAGGGCGCAAAGAATTTCAAAAAGATAGTCCGCTACTGCAAGGATATAGGCTTGCAGAATATCTCATTCTATGCGTTTTCCACCGAGAATTGGCAGCGTCCGTCCGACGAGATAAATACGATAATGGAGCTTTTCCGTGATTACATTGTGGACGTGCGGAATTTTCTCAGTGAGAATACCCGTATGATCTTTCTCGGGGATAAATCTGCCTTTGATGAGGATCTCCGGGAAAAGATGATAAGGCTTGAAGAGGATACGGCTCACTATGACGAAATGACACTTATGATGGCTGTGAACTACGGCGGCAGAGATGAGATCGCTCATGCGGCACGGATACTTGCGCAAAAGGCTGTAAACGGCGAAATAAAGCCGGAGGACATAACCGAGCAGTCCGTTGCCGATGAGCTTTACACAAAGGGGATACCCGATGTTGACCTTGTGATTCGTCCCAGCGGAGAGCTGCGGCTATCGAACTATCTTATCTGGCAGTGTGCATATGCCGAGTATTATTTCACCGATGTGCTGTGGCCTGATTTTACATCAAATGAGCTTGACAAGGCTCTTATTGATTTTGACAGCAGACACCGCCGCTTCGGAGGTGTGTGATGCTTACACGTATAATTTCCGGAGCGGTCGGCGTTGTAATAGTGGCAGTGGTGCTGTATTTTCACAGCACTATACTGCTGCCCATAGCAGTTGCTGCTATGATAGCCGTGATGCTCTTTGAGCTTCTCAGAGCGGTGAAACTCCACAAATGCCTGCCCATACTCATTGCCGCTGAGCTTTGCGGTGTGTCTGTGCCGTTCATATTTGAGATCAGCTATAAGAATATCGGCTCAGACATCGAGGGCGGTGATAAACTTCCCGCGGGAGATCATTTCCTTGCTCAATATGGCGTGCCATGCAGCGTTATTGTATCATGTGCTGTGCTTGCTGCTGCATTTGTAATATTCCTCACATGGCTGAAAAAGCATAAGGAAATACGCTATGAACAGGTGTTTTTCACTCTTGCAGCGATGGTGCTTGTGCCGCAGGCGATGACCACTATGGTTCGGCTTGACAGAGAGAGCGGCGATGTTCTTTTTGTGATCTTAGGCTTGTGCGGAGCGTGGGTCGCCGATACCGGAGCTTACTTTACCGGGGTAGCTTTCGGCAAGCATAAACTCTGTCCCGAGATAAGTCCCAAAAAGACCATTGAGGGCTTTATCGGTGGAATTCTCGTCACCGGAATAGTTTTCGGAGCTATCGGCGCATTCAGCGGACACGATGATCTTGCAGCCGGCAATTTCTTCGCAATGGCTCTGATCGGAATGGTATGCGCCGTTGTGGGAACTGTCGGCGATCTTTCAGCCTCAATGGTAAAGAGGCAGATAGGCTTCAAGGATTACGGAAAAATAATGCCCGGTCACGGAGGACTTATGGATCGCTTTGACAGCGTTCTTTTTGTGCTGCCCGCATTTTATTTCACCTTGAAAATTATCGAATTATTCAGCTAAAATCTACATACTATAGTAAATGACAAATTTATCTGACGTTTAATAATACTGATCTCATTCTGAAAACCGTGCAAAATTTGCGAACAGGCTGTGCATTCTATAAGGAAAAAGGACGAAACCGTACCGGCGTATGTCGAATCACTTTGACGCAGTAAAAGGTGCGGGATCTTCGCAAAGGTTCTCGGTTTTCAGAGTGAGATCAGTATAAATTTCAGGAGGAGCGATAATGAAAAAAACAGCATCTATCCTCGGCTCAACAGGCTCGATCGGCACACAGGCTCTTGAGGTCTGTGAGAAACACGGCATCAGGATAACCGCCCTCTCTGCCAACAGCAATACGGAGCTTCTTGAGCAGCAGGCAAGAAAATACAAGCCGGCGAAGATCTGCATCTGTCGGGAGGAACTTTTCTCCGATATGAAAGCACGTCTTGCCGATACTGATATTGAAATACTTTCCGGAGAGAGCGGACTTTGCGAAATTGCCGCTATGGAGGGATCGGATATCGTTCTGAATTCCGTTGTCGGTATGGTAGGACTTCTCCCCACACTTGCGGCAATAAATGCCGGAAAGGATATTGCTCTTGCCAACAAGGAGACTCTCGTTGCGGGCGGAAAGCTCGTTATTTCCGGTGCAGAGGAAAAGGGCGTGAATATCTATCCTGTTGACAGCGAACATTCTGCAATATTCCAATGCCTGCAAGGAAATAAGCGTGAGCAGCTCGGACGGGTGATCCTCACGGCATCGGGAGGTCCTTTTTTCGGCTGCACCTATGAGGATCTGAAAAGCGTGACAAAGGCTGATGCGCTGAAGCATCCCAACTGGAGCATGGGAAATAAGATAACGATAGATTCGGCAACGCTCATGAACAAGGGACTTGAATTTATCGAAGCAAAATGGCTTTTTGACCTTGCTCCCGATCAGATAGAGATCGTTGTACACCGTCAGAGTGTGGTACACTCTGCTGTTGAATACAAGGATAACTCCGTGATAGCACAGCTTGGAGTACCCGATATGAAGATACCGATACAGTATGCGCTTCTTTATCCTGACCGCTGCGAGTGTCCGGTGAAAAGACTTTCGCTGACGGATTACGGAACGCTCACCTTTGAGAAACCGGATACCGACACTTTTAAGTGTCTGTCGGCAGCCATAGATGCAGTTACCCGTGGGGGGGCGTATCCCTGCCTGATAAATTCGGCAAATGAAGAGGCTGTAAAGGCATTCCTCTCTGACAGGATCGGCTTTATCCGTATAGGTGAGATCGTTTCATCTGTGCTTGACAAATTTTCATACACGGAGATAAACTCAGTCGATGACATTCTCGAGGCAGACAAGGCGGCAAGGGAGTACGTCAGAAGCATTATATGATGTCTGTTGCAGTGAAGAAAGGATATATCTGAATGGGAATAATCATAGCAATACTTATTTTCGGACTTATTGTTACAGTTCACGAATTCGGACACTTTATCTGCGCAAAGCTCAGTGGGATAAAGGTGCTGGAATTCTCTGTCGGCATGGGACCTAAGCTGCTGCAAAAAACTAAGGGCGAGACCGCATACTCCCTGAGACTGCTCCCACTGGGAGGCTACTGTGCGATGGAGGGAGAGGACTCGGAGACCGAGAGTCCGAGGAGCTTCCGTAACGCAAAACTCCGGAAGCGTATGATCGTTCTTGCGGCAGGAGCGTTCATGAATTTTGTGCTGGGATTTGTCATGCTGATACCAATGGTCTGCATGATGGACGAAGTCCCCACCGACCAAATAAGCGGATTCCATGGCGATAATAAAGCGGACGGCTCGGTGGAATATTATGCCGAAAGCTATAAGACGGGACTGCGCCATGGCGATAAATTCGTGAGCATTGACGGGACCTCCGTATTCAGTGTCCTTGATCTGAACTATATTTTTGAAACTTCAAAGACAAACAAGCATGATGTCAAGGTTCGCCGTGACGGAAAGATCGTTGAGCTCAGCGATGTCGTCTTCAACAACAGCAAAACGGGAAGCATCATTGATTTCGGACTTGTCTATAAGGAAAAAAATCCCCTTACCGTTATAAAGGGTTCGGGAGATATATTCCTCTCTATGAGCCATATCGTGGGATTGTCGCTGAAACAGCTTGTTTCCGGAAAGGTCGAAAAAGAGGAGGTCTCAGGACCTGTAGGCGTGATAGATGCCATAAACGATACCGCAAAGGAGAGCGAAACTAAGGAGGACGCAATTTTCAACCTGTTGTATATGACTGCTCTTATCACCATAAACGTGGGAATTTTCAATCTGCTGCCCATACCGGGACTTGACGGAGGAAGACTTCTTTTCTGCTTTATCGAGCTTGTCCGCCGCAAGCCTGTGAAGCCGGAGCATGAGGGATATGTCCACCTTGCGGGACTTATACTTCTTTTCGGCATAATGATATTTGTAACATTTCAGGATATCATGCGGCTTTTTTCATAAAAGGGCGGCAGAATTTCGCCGGATGAGCCTCCTGAATATTATGTAAAGGATCGTGAAATTTATGAGAAATATTAAACCGGTCAAGGTCGGTGAGTGCGTCCTCGACGGAAAGCATATATATATCCAGTCGATGCTGAATGTGCGCTCGGACGATATCGAGGGCAGCGTGCAGCAGGCACTCCGGCTTGAAGCGGCAGGCTGTGAGATAATCCGTGCGGCGATACCCGATATGGAGGCAGTCAGGCTCATTCCGGCGATAAAGGAGGCTGTTGCTGTCCCGCTTGTGGCTGATATCCATTTTGACTACAGGCTGGCTATCGAATCAGCAGCCGCCGGTGTGGACAAGATCCGCATAAATCCGGGAAACATCGGCGGTATGGACAGAGTCGGTGAGGTAGTCAAGGCTTGCCGTGCAAGGAATATCCCCATACGGATAGGAGTGAACTCCGGCTCATTGGAAAAGGAGCTGCTTGCGAAATACGGCTCTCCCGTACCGGAGGCTCTTGTGGAGAGTGCGCTCAACCATGCGGCAATGCTGGAGCATTTTGATTTTGATGATATCGTTATCTCTATAAAATCCTCTGATGTCAGCCGTATGATAGCCTCATACAGGCTTGCCGCCGAGAGATGTCCGTATCCGCTGCATCTCGGCGTTACCGAGGCAGGTACGGAGCGCATGGGGCTTATAAAATCGGCTGTGGGAATAGGCTCACTGCTTTGTGACGGCATTGGCGAGACGATACGTGTATCACTTACCGATGATCCGATAAAGGAGATCGAAGCGGCAAAGGATATCCTGCGCTGCATAGGAAAACGGGGAGGAGTAAAACTCGTTTCCTGTCCGACCTGCGGACGGACACGCATTGATCTTATAAAAACAGCAAAACTCGTTGAAGAGGCAGTCAAGGATATGGATAAAGATATCACAGTCGCTGTAATGGGCTGTGTGGTGAACGGTCCCGGAGAAGCACGTGAAGCTGACGTAGGCATTGCCGGCGGTGACGGCTGTGCCGTGATCTTCCGCAGAGACGGCAGTCAGAGAAAGATCAGGGAGGAGGATATCGTATCCGAGCTTCTTGCTGAGGTGGAAAAACTGTGACAAAAATGAAACTTAGCGAATTCTTCTCCGGTACGGGAGCTGAGATCTCTGAGAGCATCGGTTCGGGAAGGCTCTACAATCTTACATATTCGGAAAACAGAAAGAATTTCACTATCCGTGCGGAATTTGACAGTCTTGTTCCGCCGGAGGAGGTTTTTGCATTTGAAAAGACGGTCGAGGCTTTGCTTACTGCTGATCTTGTAAGGCTGAAATGCCGCTATCCGGAGAGTCTGTTCAGCATAGAGTGCTTCGGTATGCTGTTGACCCATTTAAGGAGAGATATCTCTGCGGTGAACGGATTCCTTGATGATGCGCAGGTCACTCTTGACGGCGGCAGAATGAATATACGCATAGTCCACGGAGGAAAGGATATTCTTGACAAGGCGGATCTCTGCGGCAGTCTGTCACGGCTTATTTCGGAGATGTTCGGAAAAAATATAGATGTCTCTCTTGAAGGTGAGACTTCTGTAAGCCGTGATGAATATGACAAAATGGTCGAGGAGGCTGCCTCTGCCATACCGGATCACAGTGCTCAGCTTATACGGGAAGAGCCGGAAGCTCAGCCGGAGGTATCCTCTGTTCCGGTAGACGCAGGATCGCTCGATGTAGGTTTTGATCCCGATTCGGCAGAGATAATCAAGGGACGTGCCATACGTGAAAAGCCGGTACAGATCAGTGATGCTGTCCAAAGACAGGGTGAGAAACTCGTTGTTGTGGGCGATGTATTCAGCATCGACATAAAGGAGCTGAAAAATAACAAGACTGTCTGCAATTTCGATATAACCGACTACAGCGGTTCGCTGAAAATCAAGATATTCGCCGGAAATGATGACATCAAGAAAATGGGCATAGACAGCATAAAAAACGGCACAGCACTCCTTGTTCAAGGAAAGGTGAACTATGACCAATATGCAAGGGATATTGTAATAATGGCGGATTCTGTCATTAAGGTAAAGCGTATCCCCAAAATGGACAGCTATCCCGAAAAGCGTGTTGAGCTTCACTGCCATACGAATATGTCCGCAATGGACGGCGTTACGGACGTGGTGACTCTGATAAACCGTGCGGCACAGTGGGGACATCAGGCAATGGCTGTAACAGACCACGGAGCGGTACAGGCATTCCCGGATGCAATGTATAATATGCCCAAGGACTTCAAGGTCATTTACGGCTGTGAGGCATATGTCATCAACGATATTGATGTGCCGAAGATACTGAAATATCCCGACAGCAGGAGCATCAATGATGAGGTGATCGTTTTTGACGTTGAGACTACCGGTCTTAACTACAGAAATGACCGCCTTACCGAGATAGGTGCGGTGAGACTGAAAAATCTCCGGATAGCGGATACTTTCAACATAAAAGTAAATCCGGGCAGGCATATCCCTGAGAAAATAACAGAGCTGACGGGCATCAGTGATGAAGACGTGAAGAATGCTCCGAGTGAAAAAGAGGCTCTGCTGAAATTCAAGGAATTCTGCGGTGATAAGCCCGTTCTTATAGCTCACAACGCAACATTTGATACGAATTTCATCAGCGATGCCTGCGAGCGTCAAGGGGTGGAATTCTCCTATAACCGGCTGGATACACTTGTTTTGTGTCAGGCAATGCTTCCGGAGCTTGGACGTCACAAGCTGAATTATGTGGCGAAGATACTGAAACTCGGAAAATTCGATCATCATCATGCCTCGGACGATGCTCTCATGCTGGCGAAGATCTATATCAAGCTGGTGGAGCAGATCATCTCCGAAAGAGGTATTACTAAGCTGGAGGAAATAAATCTCGCAGTAGATAATATCGACAAGAAAAAAATGAAGACATACCACCAGATAATACTTGTGCGGAATCAGGCAGGACTGAAAAATCTCTACAGGCTCGTTTCCATAAGCAATCTGGAGTATTTTTATAAAAAGCCGCTGATACCTAAATCTGTGCTGAACAAGTATCGTGAGGGACTTATTTTCGGAAGTGCCTGCGAAGCCGGAGAGCTGTTTCAGGCAATGGTGAACAGGCAGCCGGAGGAGAAACTGGAGGAGCTGGCAAAATTCTACGATTATCTTGAGATACAGCCGATCTGCAATAATCGGTTCATGGTGAGAGAGGGTACGGCTGAAAACGATGAGGAGCTCAGAGAGTACAACAGACACATCGTTGCTCTCGGAGAAAAACTGGGTATACCGGTATGCGCTACCTGCGATGTGCATTTCATGGATCCGAAAGATGCTGTCTACCGGAAAATTATCACGGCGAATATGGGCTATAGTGATGCCGAGGAGCAGGCACCGCTGTATTTCCGCACGACCGAAGAGATGCTTGCCGAATTTGAGTATCTCGGAGCTGATAAGGCAAAGGAGGTCGTTATCACCAATACGAATATGATCGCTGATATGATCGAGCACGTTCGTCCGATACCGAAGGGAACATTTACTCCCAACATTGAAGGAGCAGAGGAGGAACTGGTCAAGATCACTCATGACCGTGCGCATGAGATCTACGGCGATCCGCTTCCGGATATCGTGGAAAAACGCCTTGACAGAGAGCTTTCGTCGATCATCAAGCATGGATTTTCGGTGCTGTACATAATTGCTCAGAAACTCGTATGGAATTCCGAAGAAAACGGTTATCTTGTAGGCTCACGAGGCTCGGTAGGCTCATCATTCGTTGCGAGCATGGCAGGCATCTCGGAGGTAAATCCTCTTATGCCGCATTACGTTTGTCCGCAATGCAAGCACAGCGAATTCCTCACTGACGGTGTATACGGCTCGGGATTTGATCTTCCGCCGAAGAAATGTCCCGAATGCGGAACTGATATGAACCGTGACGGTCACGATATTCCCTTTGAGACGTTCCTCGGATTTGACGGCGACAAAGCTCCCGATATTGACCTTAACTTCTCCGATGAATACCAATTCTACGCACATCGCTATACGGAGAAACTCTTCGGCATCACCAATGTTTTCAAGGCGGGAACGATCTCGGTAGTCGCTGAAAAAACGGCATACGGTTATGTCAAGAAATACTGCGAGGAGAAAGGAATAACGCTGAATAATGCGGAGATGAACCGCCTTGCTGCGGGATGTACCGGTATCAAGCGTACTACGGGACAGCACCCCGGAGGAATGGTGGTCGTTCCGTCTGACTATGACGTGTATGATTTCACGCCTGTTCAGCACCCGGCAGATTCTCCCGATTCTGAGATAATCACAACACATTTCACATTCAATTCACTGCATGACACAATACTCAAACTGGACGAGCTTGGTCACGTTGTTCCGACACTTTACAAGCATCTTGAAGATCTCACGGGAAAGAAGATCAAGGAGATACCCACCTCTGACCCGGACGTTATCAGAATGTGTACCGACTGCGAAGTCCTCGGCGTAACGCCCGAGGAGATCTATTGCCGGACGGGAAGTCTCGGTATTCCGGAAATGGGAACGGGCTTCACCATACAGATGCTCCTTGACGCAAAGCCCACGAAATTCAGCGATTTCTTGCAGATATCGGGACTTTCTCACGGTACTGACGTATGGCTCGGCAATGCAAAGGATCTCATCGACAACAAAATATGCACTATTTCAGAGGTTATCGGAACACGTGACAGTATCATGACATATCTGCTGTATAAAGGTGTTGAGCCTAAGCAGGCGTTCAACATTATGGAGTGGACACGAAAGGGAAAAGCACCGAAGATGTTCACGCCTGAGCTGATAGAGATGCTGAAAGAGCATAATGTTCCCGAATGGTATATCGAGAGCTGTCTGAAAATAAAATATATGTTCCCGAAGGCACACGCAGCGGCATACGTTATCGCAGCGATCAAACTCGGCTGGTTCAAGCTGCATATGCCGCTGGAGTATTACGCAACGTATTTCTCCGTTCGTGGCGAGGATTTTGATGCTGAGCTTGCTGTCAGCGGCAAGTCGGCGGTGCGCAAAAAGATCGAGGAGCTTATTGAAAAGGGCAATGAACGTACCAAAAAGGAATCGGATCTGTACGATATTCTCCTTATAACCAACGAGATGATGAGCCGAGGGTACGGATTTCTGCCTATTGATATTTCCAAGTCTCATGCTACGGAATATCTCGTTGAGAACGGCAGTCTGCGTATACCGTTTTCGGCATTGGCAGGCGTAGGAGCTGCGGCAGCAAAGGAGATCTACAGGACTGCACAGGACGGAGGATTTATATCAGTCGAAGAATTTCAGGAGCAGTGCAGTGTGTCAAAAACTACAATAGATATGCTTAAAAGTATAGGGGCTTTTGGTGATTTACCTGATTCTGCACAGCTTTCGCTGTTCTGACTTGACTTTTTTGAATTAGTATGCTATCATATTACCATGTTAGCACGCTAAAGTGTAAGCGGCGCATGGGACTCTGTCAGTGCCGCAGATCACAGATCTTGCAGATTATGGAGGATTTTATATGCAAAATTATGACCTCATCACTCCGGAGGGCACAAAGGATCTGCTTTTCGGAGAATGTACTATTCGCCGCAGCATCGAGGAAAAGCTTTCCCGGCTTTTCAAAAGCAGAGGATACTGCGAGATGATAACTCCCGGACTTGAATTTTTCGATGTTTTCAATCTGAATTCTTCTTATTTTCCGCAGGAGAATATGTACAAGCTCACAGACAGCAAGGGCAGACTTCTTGTAATGCGCCCTGATTCGACGATGCCTATCGCAAGAGTCGTCGCAACAAGGTTAAAAGATGCTGTACTGCCGCTGAGATTATGTTACAATCAGACGGTCTACCGTACCGAGCCGACATTAAAAGGCAGGAGCGATGAGATCGTTCAGACAGGTATCGAGCTTATCGGTTCACAGCTTAAAATAGCTGATCTGGAGGTGATCTCCACAGCGGCTGACTCTCTCAGGGAGTTCGGCATGGAGTATTCACTTGAGATCGGTCATATCGGTATCTTCAAGGAGCTTGTGGAGAGACTTGATGTCGCCGATAATGTCAAAGAGAAGATACGCCGCCTTATCGAGACAAAGAATTTCCCGGCACTGAACGATATCCTTGATTCACTCGGAGAAGACTCCGTAACGAATGCACTGAAAAAGCTGCCGGGACTTTTCGGCGGTGAGGAGGTTTTTGAGAAGGCAGAGAAAATAATGCCTGACGAGAGCATCAGGCGGCTTCTGAATGAGCTTCGTGAGATATACTGCGATGCCTCTGAGATATGCGGAAACGGCAGCATTACCGTTGATCTGGGACTTGTCAACAAGACCGATTACTACACCGGTATCATCATCAAGGGATATCTTCAGGGACACGGCGAGGAGGTCATCTCAGGCGGACGGTATGATAAGCTCATCTCAGAGTTCGGGTATGATGTTCCGGCAGTCGGATTTGCGGTCAATGTAAACGGCATTGCAAAGGCAATAGAAAAAAACGGCATACTTCCGGCACCTCCTGTAACAGATGCCGTTGTTTATGCCGAACCGGGATTCGAGGCTGAGGCGATAAAAGCAGCCGCCGATCTTCGGGAGCAGGGACTTACTGTGGAAAATGCACTGTTTGACGATCTTGAATCGGCAAGAGAATATGCTATCGAGAAAAAGATCCCAAAAGTAGTTGTTATTGACGGCAGCAGCAAGGAGGAAGAATAATGACAAGACCTATAAGAATGGCTCTCACAAAGGGCAGACTTGAAAAGGATACAGTCGGTCTTCTTGAAAAGCTGGGATTTGACTGCACAGCAGTAAGAGAAAAGGGGAGAAAGCTTATCCTCCCTGTCCCCGATGCAGGCATGGAGGTCGTTCTTGCAAAGGCGAATGACGTTATCACCTATGTTGAGCACGGTGTCTGTGATCTGGGAGTTGTCGGCAAGGATACCATTAAGGAAATGGGCGGAAAATTCTACGAGTTGGTCGATCTCGGATTCGGCAGATGTAAATTTGCTCTTGCAGCAAAAAAGGGGAGCGATTTCTACAGCGGATACGGTATCAAGACGATCGCCACGAAATATCCGAATGTGGCACGCCGCTTCTTTGAGAAAAAAGGCATGGATACCGAGATCATCAAGATAGAGGGTTCGGTAGAGCTTGCTCCGCTGCTTGAGCTTGCTGACGGCATAGTCGATATCGTGGAAACAGGCACAACTCTCAGAGAGAACGGACTTGAGGTCATCGAGGACGTATCTCCGATATCCGCAAGACTGATAGCAAATACGGTAAGTCTGAAAATGCGCCATGCTGAAATAGAGAGACTTATACGCCTGATAGAGGAGAATATATAATGAAAAAAATATATGCAAACGGCACTGATGAAAAGAAATTTCTCAAAGAGCTGAAAAAAAGAAGCGGTGAGACAAACAAAAAGGTCGAAGAAGTCGTAAACGGCATTATTGACGATGTGCGTGAAAACGGCGATGAGGCTGTAAAAAACTATACACTGAAATTTGACGGCAGCCTTCCCAAGTATTATGAAGTGCCGAGAGATGTTATCAACGATGCGCTTACCGAGGCTGATACGGACTTCGTGAATGCTATGCTCAACGCTCAGGAGAACATCGCTTCATTCCACAATAAGCAGGTGGAGAGGAGTTTCATTGATCCAAAAGAAAACGGCGTTATTTTAGGACAGCGCATAAGAGGGCTTGAACGTGTGGGATTGTATGTTCCCGGAGGCACAGCGGCATATCCCTCCAGCGTGCTGATGAATGCTATCCCGGCAAAAATTGCGGGAGTTAAGGAAATAATCATGGTAACTCCTCCTCTGAAAGACGGAACGCCGAATAAGGATATCCTTGTAGCAGCGGCGATATGCGGCGTTGACAGAGTTTTTCTGTCGGGCGGAGCGCAGGCTGTAGCGGCACTTGCATACGGAACGGAGAGTATCCCGAAATGCGACAAGATCGTAGGTCCGGGAAATATATATGTTGCAACGGCGAAAAAGCTCCTTTACGGCGTTGTTGATATCGACATGATCGCAGGACCGAGCGAGATACTTGTCATTGCAGACGATACTGCTGAACCGAAATTTGCGGCGGCAGATCTTATGTCGCAGGCAGAGCACGATGTTCTTGCCTCTGCGATGATGATAACCACAAGCGAGAGAGTTGCTGATGAGACTATCGCAGAGATAGAGCGTCAAAAGAACGACCTCTCACGCAAAAATATAATCGAGAGATCGCTTGAAGATTACGGTGCAGTCATTATTGCTGAAAGCCGTCAGAGAGCGGTAGAGCTTGCCAATGAGATCGCACCCGAGCATCTTGAAGTGCTGATGGAAAACCCGATGGAGCTTATCGGAAGCCTTGACAATGCCGGTTCGGTATTTTTAGGAAGCTATTCCTCCGAGCCGCTCGGAGATTATTATGCAGGTCCGAATCATGTGCTTCCTACCAGCGGAACGGCGAGATTTTTCTCCCCTTTGGGAGTGGCAAGCTTCACAAAGCGTTCGAGCTATATTTACTATACCAAGGAGGCTCTCAGAGAGGCAAAGGAGGACATTGTTCTTATTGCTGAAAGAGAGGGGCTTACGGCTCACGCAAATGCTATCAAGGTGAGATTTGAGGAAGAATGATCTTCAGGAGTTGATATGATGAACTGGGAAAAAAATATTCGCAGGGTAGTGCCGTACACTCCCGGAGAGCAGCCGAAGGAAAAGGACATAATCAAGCTGAACACGAATGAGAATCCCTATCCGCCGTCACCGTCGGTGCAGGAGGCGATCGCTGTGCTTACAAACGATCGCATGAGGCTTTATCCCGATCCTGATGCGGAAATACTGGTGAATGCGATAGCTGAGACTTACAACTTGAAACCGTCCCGGATCTTTGTGGGAGTCGGCTCAGATGACGTGCTTTCAACGGCATTCATGACGTTTTTTAATTCTGAAACTCCCATACTTTTCCCCGATGTGACGTACTCCTTTTACGATGTGTGGGCGGAGGTGTATCGTATTCCTTACCGCACCTGCCCTCTTGACGGAGATTTCCGCATTGTTCCGGAGGACTACAAAACAAAAAACGGCGGAATAATTTTTCCCAATCCTAACGCTCCCACGGGAGTGCTTGAAAGCATCTCCGTAATAGAAGATATCGCTGCGTCGAATCCCGGCTCTGTGGTCATTATTGACGAAGCGTATATTGATTTCGGCGGAGAGAGCTGTCTGCCGCTGATCGACAAGTACGAGAACCTCCTTGTGGTGCAGACGTTCTCAAAGTCAAGATCTATGGCAGGCATGAGGATCGGCTTCGCAATGGGAAGCGAAAAGCTGATAAAATATATGAATGACGTGAAATTTTCGGTAAATTCCTATACCATGAATGCTGCTGCACAGCTCTGCGGAGCGGCAGCCGTGAGAGACAAGGCTTATTTCAGCGAGACGGTGAACAGGATAGTCGCTACAAGAGAGGATGCCAAAAAACGGCTGAAAGCTCTGGGATTTGAATTTCCAGATTCAAAGAGCAATTTTATTTTTGCAAAGCATGAAAGCGTTCCGGCGGAAAAAATTTTCAGAAAGCTGAAAGAGCGCAGGATATATGTGCGCCGGTGGAACAAGCCTCGGATAAGCGAATATCTGAGGATAACCATAGGTACGGACAGTCAGATGGAGGCTCTTTATAAAGTTCTGGAGGAATTGTTAAATGAGTGAAATTATCAGAAAAAGCGAGATAACACGCAATACCCGTGAGACTGATATTTACGTCTCGGTGATGCTTGACGGCTTGGGAAATGCCGATATCTCTACAGGAATAGGATTTTTTGACCATATGCTGACGGCTCTTTCCGTTCACAGCGGAATAAGCATGACAGTCCGGGTGACAGGCGATCTTCATGTTGACTGTCATCATTCGATTGAGGATACGGGCATCGCTCTCGGACAGGCTCTCGGACAGGCTCTCGGTACAAAATCGGGGATAGTCCGCTACGGAACAGCTTACATTCCAATGGACGAGGCTCTTGCCATGGCAAGTCTCGATCTCAGCAACCGACCGTTCCTTGTGTTCAACTGTCCGTTCACAAACCAGGGCTGCGGCGGATATGATCTCTGCATGACTGAGGAGTTTTTCAGAGCGTTTGCATTCAACGCAGGAATGACGCTCCACATAAATCTTCTTTACGGCAGCAACGATCACCACAAGGCAGAGGCGGTCTACAAGGCGGTAGCTCATGCGCTGAAAAAGGCATCTATGTACAACTCCGATGGTTCGACGCTTTCAACAAAGGGGGTACTGTGATGATAGCGATCATAGACTATGGTGCAGGGAATATTTTCAGCTTGAAAAATGCTCTTGATTTTCTTGAACTCCCTTGTGAGCTTGTCTCCGATGAGAAAAGCATACGCTCGGCTGATGCATTGATCCTGCCCGGCGTGGGAGCATTTCCGGCAGCTATGGAGATGCTCAGGAGCAGGGGACTGGTTGATGTTATCCGTGATGAAGCCGCAAAAAAGCCGTTTCTCGGAATATGTCTGGGAATGCAGCTTCTCTTCGACAAGAGCTATGAATTCGGTGAGTGCGATGGACTGGGACTTATCAGCGGTGAGGTGCGAAAGATGGACGCTCCCGGACTGATAATTCCGCACATGGGGTGGAATAAGCTGGAAAAGCTTAATGATTGTCCGCTTTTGGAGAACATCGGCATGGAGGAGTATGTGTATTTTGTTCACTCGTACAAGGCACATTGCGGTGATGAGAATATTGCTGCATTCTGCGAGTACGGCGGACGGGTACCTGCTCTCGTATACGACGGAAAAACTGTTTTCGGAGCGCAGTTCCACCCGGAAAAAAGCGGCGAAACAGGACTGAAAATTCTCAGCAGCTTCGGAGGTCTCATATGGTAATATTACCTGCAATAGATATAAAGGACGGAAATTGCGTCAGGCTTTTTAAGGGAGATTTCTCCACAGTTGAAAAGGTAGCATCGGACTATCTCGAAACAGCTCTCGGATTTCAGAAAGCCGGAGCGCAGTGGATACACATGGTAGACCTTGACGGTGCAAAGGAAGGCCGTCCCGTCAACACAAAAATTTACACTGACGTTGCGGAAAAAACTGCTCTCAAAGTTGAACTGGGCGGCGGAATACGCAGTCTTGAAACTATAGAGGAGTACCTGAAAATGGGGATCACAAGGGTAATTCTCGGTTCTGCTGCACTTAAAGATCCGAAACTTGTAAGCAAGGCAGTGGAAAAATTCGGCAGTGAGAAAATCGTTGTCGGTATTGATGCTGTGGACGGTATGGTCGCCACGGAGGGCTGGCTTGAAGCCTCCGATGTGAACTATATCGACTTGGCAAATGAAATGGCTGCGGCAGGAGTACGATACTTCATTTTCACCGATATTTCAAAGGACGGTACGCTTTCGGGCGTGAATATCGGGCAGCTCAAAGCTTTGTATGATGGCATACCAAAGGACTGCAATATCATTGCAAGCGGCGGAGTTCATACAATGGTGGACATCATTGCTTGCAAAGAAATGGGCTTGTATGGTACTATCTGCGGTAAATCTATTTACAAAGGTACTCTTGACTTGCGTGAGGCTGTTGAATACGCTGAAAAAACGTGAATATAATAGGATAAATCGGAATCTACAGGAGAGAACTCTTTCTATGGGACTGATATTTGGATTTGACTCATTGATAATGTTTGGTTCATTTATATGGCAAGTTTATATGTTTAAAACGCTGCTTTCAGGCATTCGCAATCGCAGTTGGATGTCTGCGGTTATCAGCGGAATTATTTATACGCTTTCCGTTGTTGTTTCCCTGTTGTCTTATTGGCTTGCGAACTGTACTGCTGACTACGGTGGATTTTCAAAAGATTTTACAATTTTCTCTGTCGTTGTATTGGTGGGATGCTATTTAGCGGCGTTCGGAATTTATCTGCAAAAAAGGTTTGTCATTTTGGCGGGAATTTTATCCGCAATAGCCCCGTTCCTCTATCTGTTTATGCTTGCCAAAACCTGAATATAATAAGATAATAGGAATTTAAGGAGGAAAGTTTAATGTCCAAATGGTTACAAATGATAGGTGTACTGATTTTGGTGTTTATTTTGATCTCAAATTATATTGATATTGCACTATCGAATGCCGCTGTGATAATATTAGGTGTGCTGTGTGCTCTACTTTGGTGTATCGGGATATTTATCGCCGATAAAAACAAAGATGATCACAGCTCATGAGCTGTAAAAGGAGGACTGAAAAATGCTTGCAAAGAGAATAATTCCCTGTCTTGATGTGCGTGACGGAAAGGTCGTCAAGGGAGTGAACTTTCAGGGTGTCAGAGATGTAGGCGATCCTGTGGAATGTGCTGCCGAATATACGAGACAGCGTGCGGACGAGATAGTTTTCTACGATATAACAGCCTCATATGAGGGCAGGGGAGTTTTCCTCGATGTTGTAAGGAAAACGGCTAAAAAAGTATTCGTACCGCTTACGGTAGGCGGCGGCATAAAGACAGTTGACGATATAAGGGAGACTTTAAGAGCCGGTGCGGATAAGGTCTCAGTTAATTCTCAGGCGGTAAAAAATCCCCGGCTTATTAAAGAAGGAGCGGATATTTTCGGCAGTCAGTGCATATGCGTCGGCATTGACGCTAAAAAAATCGGCGAAAACAAGTGGACTGTCTATATAAACGGCGGCCGTGTCGATATGGGACTTGATCTGATAGACTGGGTGCATCAGATCGAACAGCTCGGTGCGGGAGAGATCTGCCTTAACTCAATTGATGCGGACGGCACAAAAGAGGGCTTTGATATTCCCATGCTGAAAGCTGTATGCGATAACTGCAATATTCCTGTGATCGCAAGCGGCGGAGCAGGTAAGATCAACGATTTTGCGGAGGTTTTCGAGAAAACAGGAGCAACAGCGGCTCTTGCGGCATCGCTTTTTCATTTCAGAGAATTGACTGTAGGTGATGTAAAGGAATATTGCCGTAACAGAGGAGTAATCGTAAGATAGGGGAAAATAAAATGCTGCTTATCTCAATTTTATTTGCAATTTTAACACCGTTTATTCTGACACTTGGCGGAATAATTCTATGCAAAAACAAAGAGTGTGATATAAATGACATTTTCGGCTACAGGACATCACGCTCAATGAAAAACCGTGACAACCGGGTATTTGCAAATGAGCTTTGCGGAAAAATATTATTTTCCGGCGGAATTGCTGCGGCAGTTGTTTCAATATGTGCAGTATCTTTAGCATATGCGGTTTCGGGAGAAAGTGCATCTTTCGTGAGCTCTGTAGCAGTAAATTTAATTACGGCTGCTGCGGTGATCGCTGTGATCCCATATGTTGAAAACAAACTGAAAAAATTTGAAAAGGAAAACGAAAATGATCAAAATTGATTTGAACGATCTGGACAGATTTTTTGTAAAGGGAGAGCTTATCCCTGCAATATGTTATGAGGTCAATACTAAAACTGTCCTTATGCTTGCCTATATGAATAAAGAGAGCCTGAAAAAGACTCTCGAAACGGGTTATACATGGTTCTGGAGCAGGTCAAGGCAGGAATACTGGAATAAGGGAGCAACGTCCGGTCATATTCAGAAAGTCGTTTCAATTTATGGCGACTGCGATGACGATACGCTCCTTGTTAATGTTGAACAGACGGGAGCTGCCTGTCACACGGGAAGCTATAGCTGCTTCTTCAATGAAATATATAGATCGGAGGAATAAAAATGACAGTTTATGAAGAAATATTCGAGGTCATAAAACAGAGGAAAAAGGACTTTGAGAATGGCTGTGCGGCGGAGAACTCGTATACCTGCTACCTTTTTGACAAGGGCGTGGACAAGATCTGCAAAAAGGTGGGCGAAGAGGCTGCAGAGACTATAATCGCTGCAAAAAACGGTGACAATGATGAGCTGAAAAACGAGATAAACGATCTGCTTTACCATGTAATGGTACTCTGTGCAAATCAGGGACTGGAGTGGTCTGAGGTGGAAAGGGTTCTCGATGAGCGGAATGAGAAGATCGGCAATCTGAAAAAATTTCATACAGTAGATAAAAATTCGTGATAAAATTTTACATTATAAAGCACGCCGTATGTCAGATCTTTAGTCATACGGCGTGTTTTTTTCCGGGGAGGTCTGATCTTCCGTAAAAAAAACTTCCCAAAAAGGGAAGTCAGATCCGGTTCAAACGATAAACGTTTAGCACTGTGAACCAAAATAAAACAAAAGGTAAAAAATAAGTTACAGAGAATAGATAACATGAAAAATTACAAATGAAATAAGTTTGTTATTTGTTTTGGCAGAAACATTCTGCATTTTTTGCAATTGCTATGGTATTCAGTATCAAGTGCTTGAGAGGGGAGGGCACTTGATACTAAATATCAATTTTCCGCAATTACTGTTATTATTATATTCCTTAAATTTACTCTTGACAATATACAATAATATACACTACTATACAAAAGTATACTTTTCTCAATATTTTTTGTAAACTTTATGTTAATAAGGTTTTGCTGTTACAAAATAAATATTATATTCATTTGGCAGAAATGATATTCTGCCCTGCCGCAATAGTGCAGTCTCCCTTGTCAGTACCGTTCAGCTTTAGTGAGAATTTTCCTCCCACTGCAAATTCGGGCGACAATACCATAACACAGCGGAAAGCATTCTCGCTCACAAGATCTGCCGCTTCACTGCCATTCAGGAACACTGAGATCTGCGCTCCTGCCGCACCCGAATCTCCCACATCTGCGATCACATACGGATATGCTGATGATGTCGGCTGTGATACCTTATTTCCGGCGGCATAAACATATCCGCCCGTATAATTGAAATCAGCCTCCGCATAAACGGAGCTTTTCTCCTCCTTTGTTCCTCCTGTTATAACAGATGTTCCTCCGGTGATATTCAGCGTTCCTTTCGACTTGATACCATTGGTTCCGCCCGCTATTTTCAGCTCGCCGCCGGAGATCGTTATATCGTCATGCGCAAAAATGCCTGATTTTACCGATTTAATATTCAGCCTGCCGCTTTCGATGATAACATCGTCATCGCCGGCAATGCCGTGTGCGTTCCGGGAGGTGATATCAAGAGCGCCGTTTCCTCTGATGCGAAGAGTGTCATTTGAAAAGATAACGCCGTCATTGATCTTATCGCTGCCGCCGTCCGTAAGCGCAGAGGTCGTTCCGTCAACAAGCTCAACGGTACATTTTTTCGCCTCGTTTACAAAGATAGCCGGACCGTCCCGGCAGGTAACCGAAACGCCGCTGAGTATAAGTGTTACCTTATCCTCGGTCGCCGTATCGACGATTATCTGCCCGTCTGAGATCGTGCCGCTGATGAAATAATCACCGCCGGAGGTTATCCTGACCTTTGTGCCCTCCACCGATGCACCGCTTCCGTCAACGGAGATCCGGGAAGTCTTCAAGGTTATCTTGGCAGTATAGCTTTCCTGCACAGAAGCTGACGTGCTGCCGCCGTTTCCGGAACTTACATTGCCTCCCGTACTGCCGCTCTGCTCCGAATTGCCGCCGGAGTGTCCGCTATCGCCGGAGTTTGCTGCATTGCCTGCGTTGCCTGCCTGGCTGTTTTTATCGGTAACATTATTCCCACCGTTTCCGCTGACTGTTGAATTTTCGCTTGCTTTTTCAACACTGCCTTGATGTTCCTCACCGACAGCCTGCGCTGCACTCTCAGCAGGATCTTCTTTCGATGCGGATTCTGTCTCAGGTTCACCGTCTGCTGAATTCTGTGATGCACCCTCCTGAGATGTCATCTTCTCCGCAGAGGTCTCTGTGCTTTGGGCGGTCGTCAATATTTGGGGAGGATCATTTTTCCCGGAGTCTAAACCTTTTCCGCATGAAGTTGCTCCCGACAAAATAACACAGCTCAGAATAAATGCCGCTTTTCTGTATTTCACGCCATCACCTCATTATACTGATTGCATCATAAAACCCGAGGATCTTTGCGAATATCCTGCACCTGTTACTGCGTCGTCGGTACGGCTTCGTCAATTTCCTTGTAACAGGCATAGTCTATCCGCAGATCCTGCTCGTTTTTAGAATGAAATTAGTATTAGTTTTCATAGATCTTATCATCATATTTGAAAAATACAAGATTGATCGTCATATTGCCGTTGAGAGCACGAAGCTCATCAATGAATTTTTTCTGGTCGATGATCTCGTCAACGTCCACACTGTAGATAAGCTCAAAAAGCGTACCAAAATTCGTAGTCTTGACTCTTCTGAGCTTGTGATAACGTGTGTATTTGTCAAGGACAGGCTCGAAAACTCCCTGATAATCAAGATTTTCGGGGATAGTTATTTTCAGCGTCATATGACGGCGTTTGCTGCCACCGAAATCAACGATCGAAAGAATAAACATTATCGCACCAAGTATCAAGAAGAACACAATGCCGAAGCCGACATACCCTATACCGCAGGCAACTCCCGAAGCCATTGCAAAAAAGATGTACGCAATATCCTTTGGATCGCCGGGAACACTTCTGAATCGGACAAGAGTGAACGCTCCCGCAAGGCTCAGCGCACCGGCAGTCGTATTTATCAGCAAAAGTATCAGCGAAACGATCGCAGGGAGCATCACCATGGTAAGTACATAGCTTTGCGCATAACCCTCTTTTCGATGCGTGACGATATAGATCACGCTTATGAGAAATCCTATGAGAAGCGAAATTCCCACACAGAGGAAAAATTCTCCGGGCTTTATCGTTCCCGAAGCCGCTGCTGACGCAGTGTTATTGAGAAAATCCGAAGCCGAAGCCGTTTCATTGTATTTTGAGAGGACATTTCCGAAAAAACCGTTTTCAAACATTTTCACACACTCCTGTTTATTAAATAGTTGTTCATCATGGATATCCCGGAGACACAGATATGTCTGTGCTCTTCAATATCGTTCTTCACAAAATTCTCATATGCTCTGCCGTATTTGGAAAAGCCGGTCTTATATATTTTCAGCTCCGAGAGCTTGTGCACCAGCCAGTCCGGAAGAGCATCCGATACCTTGACCTCCATCAGTCTCTGATCTGCGCCAATGAGGAAATTTCCGTAGCTTTCACGGTCAAGTCTCAGATCATAACGGCGTTCTGTGATCTTTCTGTCGAAGGTCAGCCGAAAATCCTTGTTATCCTTGCCGAAAAAAGCCTCTCTCCGGTAGCTTATATACTGCTTTGGGACTACATGGTAATGCTCAAGAAATACATCAAGCTCACGAAAGACCTGTCCTGTGATATACTTCTTCATTTCAGGCTTTGCGTGTGTGCGGAAATATTCGTCAGACTCCGCAAGAGTCATTGAAACTCTGCGTTTTGTAACTATACCTCCCACTTTCTTTTTGATCTCAAGAAATACCGTATCGTCCTCAGATGCCGGGGAAAAATAACTTCTGAGACGTATTTTCTCCTTATAGTAGGGTTTACTGAGAGATTCTCTGATGAGGAAGTCGTCCGGAGTGTCATAATAGATGTTGTATATTCCGTATTCCTTGCCTCCGATGCAGTATTTATCGGGTATCATATACTCATCCAGAACCTTCATAAGCTCCTCATACCGGTGCATATCAAGCAGGAATTTTATCTCCTTGCGTGCAAATGTATTGATAGCCATATATTTCTCCGAAGCTGCTGTGCATTCCGGAGTTTCACGCTCCTTTCCTGTTGTCCGTATTCAGTCATGTGCGGAGGCACTTTGAATTGAATTTATAGCGGACGTCAAATTACTTTTGAAGTTCACTATATATCTTAGAGCCTTAGCCTTAAATGAATCTTAAAAGATTTCATATATACCGTCCTTTATTGCAAATAGCAGCTGTCTGACGGCATAAACCTGTCTGCCCGTCATCTGTTTTGCCGTTTGCATCAGAGGGCGGTATATTTATTTTTCTGTAAGCTTTGACGGCAGGCTTTAGCCGGAGAGCACGATCGCTCCGAGATCTCGTATGATGATAGTGAAACGATGCTGCGTGGTTTTTTGCTTCAGGGCAACAGCATTTACTTTTTGAGGGATAAAAGAACAGAGAGCAAGACATCAGGATTAAGAGAAGCTTTGAACA
>CANQJO010000010.1 GCA_947624255.1 uncultured Ruminococcus sp. | reverse complement strand
CCCTCTACTTATATAGCAGAAGCATCAACCCCCTGTGCGGTCTGCCCCATGACAAGAGGGAGCTGAATATGAATCCCGCTCATACCCCTCTACTTATATAGCAGAAGCATCAACCCCCTCTGCGGCCTGTCCCCATGACGAGAGGGAGCTGAATGTCAAATCTCGCTCATGCCCCTCTACTTATATAGCAGAAGCATCAACCCCCTCTGCGTCCTGTCCCCATGACGAGAGGGAGCTGAATTTGAATCCCGCTCATGCCCCTCTACTTATATAGCAGAAGCATCAACCCCCTGTGCGGTCTGCCCAATGACGAGAAGGAGCTGAATATGAATCCCACTCATGCCCCTCTACTTATATAGCAGAAGCATCAACCCCCTGTGCGGTCTGCCCCATGACAAGAGGGAGCTGAATATGAATCCCACTCATGCCCCTCTACTTATATAGCAGAAGCATCAACCCCCTCTGTGGTCTGCACAATGACGAGGGGGAGCTGAATTTGAAATCTCGCTTATGCCCCTCTACTTATATAGCAGAAGCATCAACCCCCTGTGCGGTCTGTCCCATGACAAGAGGGAGCTGAATGCATAATCCGTCATACATTTTTCTGCTTTATACAGCAGGAGCGTAAACCTCAATTGTATCGGTATTATCAATTTCAGTTTTATCCGTGTTTGCGTCCGCGGTCTCATCCATGTTCTCGTTATTATTTGTACCCGGCGAATCTTTATGTACCTTTGCGGTAGTGCTTTCATCATCATCAGTTCTGCGAAGCTCGTCCAGCATATACTGGTTATAATCTCGGAAGTTGAGAATCGTAATCACAATTTCTCTTGTTAATCCATAATCATCTTCAAGTTTTTTACGAACCGTGTTCTTCAGCTTATAGAGGCGATTAGTGATTGCTTGCGGAGTCACATGGTACATTTTTGCCACCTGTGACTGATTCATGCCGCCTTCAAAATAATCCCTGAAAAAAGTTTGTTGTGTATCAGGCAACTCATCGATAATCTCTCTGACTAACCATAGTAATGTTGTTTTCAGCCTTGCACGCTCCAACGGCTTTTCTATGTCATATTCTGCTAAGATTGTCGGCGGCAAAACCTGTCTTGCGTGCGATAAATCAATTTTCATGATATGTAACCCTCCAAATTGCTTGCTATATTGATACCCGACAGATCTTACAAATCCTTCATCACCTTGATAGCGACACCGCGAACGGTGAATTCCGTACCGAAATCACGTTCATCATCCGTCCAGCTTTCGTTTTCAGCTAAGAGGAATCGCTCGCCGTTATCATTTCGGCTCAAACGTTTCAGCGTATTACCCTTGCCCTCAACAAATGCTACTATGATATCTCCTGATCGTGCGGTGTTGTCCTCCCGGAAAATGACATAATCCCCGTCATCAACACCGGCATCTATCATCGACTCACCGCTGATCTTCATCATATAGAACTTGCCGTTCATGCCCCGCACCAATGCTGCTGGAATCGGGAAATATTCCTCCACATAGGCATCATCGACCATATCCGGGCATCCCGCAGGCAGCGTCGAGCATAGCGTGCCGACCGACACAAGCTCATTCCGATACTTGTCGATCACATCTGTACGAATCTCGCCATGCTCATACTGGATCATGCCGAGCTGTGCCATTTTTTGCAGCAGATGGTAGGCGCTGACATTTGCCATATCAAAAGCAACACCGAGTTCTCTGGTGCTGGGCGGCTGTCCCATGTTGTTCAGGGCAAATTCGTCAATGTATTCTTTCATCCGTTCCAGCTTTTTCAGCGTTTCCTGCCGTATCGCCATGCAGAGCAGCTCCTTTCTATAAAGTGATGTATTATAACTAACATGGTGTTAGCATAATTATATTATAGCATACTTCATCTCATTTGTCAAGAGGAGAATGAAACTTTTGTTCCGAAAGTGCTCGTGCGCGAATCGCTATGATGTTCGTCAAAGCACAGCCTATAGCAATTGAAAGTATACAGAATGTATAATTGTGAATGAATCAGAATCTTTGAGGGCAGATGGGGCGGCAAAATCCAATTATTCTTATAGGGGGATATGTATTTATTTTTATATATTTTTATAATACAAATCATCAGCCACTAACGCCCCATAACTAACTCTGCTACTGGTGGGGGAGCTTGTGGGCATCAGCTGCACAGCAACAGTATCCAGCCTCAATCACGGAATTGGTTCTCAGATACAGACAAGCGAAAAGTGCCTTAACACAGCCAAATCACAGACTTGTAGCAGCTTGTCGCAGTTTTTTTCGGTATTTTTTATTTTATTACTTTCCCCTATGTATTACTATATTTTCTTGCCCTATCTTGCCCAAAAATAGAAAAATAATAATAAAAAGCATGTAGAATAGGGAGAATTAACGAATTGCGGTTCTTTTATTTTTTTAGTATTCTATAATATTTTTCTGTGTATGTAGCAAATGTAGATATAAAATATATAAATATTACATAAAAGAAGAATATAGGAAAAGTTATATTATAGAAAGCTACAAGTGCTACAGAAATAGGTAAAACGTAGTAATATCAAAAAACTGTGGACATCTGTTGCAAGTGAAAGATCAAGTGTTTGCAGAGTGACTGCACTGCATAGATCAGAGAGAGACAGCAGTGTTCTGATGGCAAGGCGTAAGTGAGCGCATGAATGGCGTGTGAAGGAGCAGGCATGAGGAAACAGGTCAAAAACAGCGGGCGCATTTTAAGGCGCTCAGGACGCTCTGTGTGGCTTTGCAGGTCGAGGGTAGTGCCTGATCCATGAAGGATAGAGAAGGGGCGTACAGCGTGTTCTGGTGCATCTGAGAGGCATCCACCACGCGCTGCGAACCATGACTGTATATCAGGGGCATAAAGAACGGCACAGTCGACCACGAATTATCGTGTTTTCCATATGTTGTTGCAGATGTAGCAAGTATTTTCTATTAAGCTATAAAGCAAAGCAAAATATATATACAGAGTAACCTGAAATAGCAGCTACGTCTGCAACAATAGCAAAGTATGCAAATAGTATAATTTGCTGTACTCTCCAACTCATATTCGATCTGTGAGTTCAATGTTACCAATTCCTATGTACCTATCGTCAAGAACAGGATATTTGCTAAAACGCAGTATAAAGTCTTGAAAAAACGATATCAGCATGATATAATAGTATTGCGGAGTAGATTGCCTGCTATCTGTTTATGCGATGAGTTAGCACCATAAATACGCTATAAGCGCGCATAAGAGGCTTCTTACAACAATTTTTTTACTGTGAACCTCCGCAAAAAATCGAAACACTGTGCATTTTCATTTGAAATTGATTCATATAAAGGGGAATGACTATGAAAAAATTGACTTGTTTACTACTGATATGTGCATTAATGTGCGGTTTCTCATGTGTACCCACGCTTTCAGCCGATGCATCAGATGCCGCAACTTATCAGGAATACAGAGCCCAGGCAGCGGCTTTGGAAACATCGGCATTTCCTGATCCGGACGCAAGCTATACCGTTGTTACAGACGGAGATTATGAGTATCGTGTTTATGACGGGTTTGCTGTACTGTCTGAGTGCAAGAATACGGATATAGTTGAGGCTGTAATTCCCGAAACGGTCAATGACTTGCCTGTGGTCGGTCTGGTTGAATCGCCATTCAGCTACTGCCATAAGCTTACTTCTATCACACTTCCGGATAGCTTTGAACATTTTTCTTGGTATCATCTTGTCGAAAATGTAACAACAAAAGCTGGAAGTGCCGAAGAATATCTGCCCTCAGTGTCCAAGATCATCGTTTCTGAAACCAATCCATATTATACCGTTGCTGACGGAATGCTGTATACAAAGGATATGAAAACGCTTGTCGGCTGCCCACCTACATTAGGTGTTACGGAGCTGAACATTCCAGAGCAAACAGATACCATCGGTGATTATGCTTTTTTCGCCTGTATGGATTTAGAGTCAGCGATCATTCCGGAGAATATCGAACACATCAATAACAATGCGTTCACGGCGTGTATGAACCTTAAAACCGCCGAAATTCCGAAAAGCATGACATATTTGCCCGGTGATATGTTTTTCTACTGCACGAGCCTTTCAAAAGTTTCTTTTACGGGAGAACTTGAGAAAATTGGATACGGCGCATTTCATGAATGCACCGCACTAACAGATTTCGTGATCCCGGATACTGTAACTGCGATAGGCTGGCAGGCTTTCAGCGGTGCCGGCTGTGTTGAAACGATCAACGGGCTGCAATATGTTCAGGACTGGCTCGTGGGCTGCGAGGAGGACACGGACAGTGCTGTCATCCGTGAAGGAACGACCGGTATTGCAGAAATGTCGCTGTTTGCAATAGAGGGGCTCAAAATAATTGAGGTTCCTTCGTCTGTAGAAAAAATCGGAGCATATTGGTGTACAGGCTTTCCGTCAGGTGAGCTTTCGGTTCTGCATTACAGGGCATCCTGCATTCCTGAGAATACGCTTTCAGCAGCCAGGTCTTGTTCCGATATCTACATCTATGCTCCCTTCTGTGATATTTTTGACAGTGAAAAGACAATTGCTCCTATTTATAGATACTACACAGAGGAGCAGAGCAGTGATTCGTTTTTGACTGCGGAAACTGAGGTCGAAGGAGATATTGTTATTCATGGTTACAGCGGCTCTACTGCACAGGAATATGCAGAGAAGTACAACAGAAAATTTGAAAGGATAAAGCCATCAGGAGATGTGAACGCCGACGGCGAACTGAACATCTCCGATGTCGTTTTGCTTCAGAAGTGGCTTCTCGCGATACCGGACACACACCTCGCTGACTGGAAAGCTGCCGATCTCTGCGAGGATAATAGGCTTGATGTATTCGATCTCTGTCTTATGAAACGAGAGCTGCTGTCCGGTAAGAGTTCTTCTGAAAACAAAAGTTATAGCTTTTCAGCGCAGTATATCAGGACCAACGGCAGTATACCTGATAAGCAGTATCCTTATACATTGCCCATTTCAGACCGCTCTGCGTTGGATGATTACATCTCTGAAAACCGCAGTATTTACGACTTTTCGTCCAGAGATGTTGTCTACTCAGATACAACTGTCGGCTTTGTAGATGCAGTTGGGAAATATACAGATGAGTGGTTTGCAGATAATCAGCTTTTGATCGTTGTACTTGAGGAACCGAGCGGTTCTTTCCGGCATGAGATCACAGAATTGAACGCAGATTCTGTCATCATTGATCGATTAATTCCAGAAACGTATACAGCTGATATGGCAGCATGGCATCTGCTGATAGAAATCGATAAATCTTCGGTACTGTCCGATGATATCCGCGTGATTCTGAATGACGTTGAGCAGCACTGAATTGGTAAAGATATATGAAGGGATGGGAATGAAAACTATGAAAAAGATCACATCATTTACACTGGCTTTATCCATGCTGCTCTCTTGCAGCACAATGACAGCTTTCGCAGACGATACTCCTGTGAATATCGAAGCTGCACTATACGATCAGCTGATAGGAAACGGAACATACGACACAAATGAAGATGGCATCATTTCGGAGGATGAATTCAAGCAGATCAATTATCTGAACCTCGATCTGGCAGATATTACATCTTTGGACTTCTTGAATGAATTGCCGGGATTAAGATCTTTATATCTGCGTAACGGAAGCTTTTCTGACTTTTCTTTTTTGAAGGGATTTACTTCGCTTTCAACATTGCAGCTCAGTAATATGCCGCAGGTGACAGATGTATCATTCATCAAGGACATGAATCTGGACAAGTGCTATCTGTCCGGTATGGATCAGATCACCGATGAGCAGCGGTTAGAGCTTCTTCGCTTTCAGGACGCTGAAAACG
Organism: uncultured Ruminococcus sp.; assembly: GCA_947624255.1. GTDB lineage: Bacteria > Bacillota > Clostridia > Oscillospirales > Ruminococcaceae > Ruminococcus. The sequence goes on along the minus strand of CANQJO010000010.1, from coordinate 62,736 downwards.
GAGCAGTTGGATTCTCAAATATGATAGGCGCACTGCCGCAGGGACTTTTTGTATATTCCGATATCTCACTTGCAATTGAGAACACGGATATTGCCTGTTTTGACCGTGCCGGAGTAAATCCTCTTCAGCAGTCCGCTGCGGAGATTTATGGCATAGCAAACGGATCAACTACATATTCTTTCTCTTTTAAGGGTGAGGTCATTCACACAGGAACTATCAATATCGGTACAGTGACAGAATATGTAACGCCTTCAAAAGCAAATCAGGAATTGCCGGGAATCTATACTTCCAGAGTGCTCAGACCCGGTAATACAATCGTTCTTCATGACGGAAACTTATGTGCTTTTGAGAACGGCTCATATTCCATTCTGAGAAAGAATGTCAAAGGATTCTCGGACGGCTCATTCTACGATGATTCTGGTTCTGTCCTTTCGGTCTCGGCTGATCTTGTCCTTTATCAGGACGGTACGCTTGAGATAAACGAACAGACTCCGGTCGGAGCAGACGGAGTTGTATTCTCACAGGTTCACGGCTCATATGCAATTTCGGAATCCGGCGATGTTTACTGCACATACGGCGAGAATGGAAAACTAGTACTTGACAAAGTGTACAACGGATTCAGCGGATTTCCGGAGAATGACCTTATGTACATCATTTCTGATACAGGGGAGGTCGTGCTGCTCGAATTAAAGAAGCAGACTGGGAAAGCAACGACTCGTCAAGCATTTCCCACAGGCATCATGAACATCACCGGCTCATACGGAGACTACTTTATAGATGCAGACCATATCTTATGGGAAGTTGACCGGAATGTTGGCAGTGAACCGACTATCAGAAAAACTGCTGAAGATGTCATATGGGTTGGATTCAGAAGCTACGGCGGCGGTGCAGGTGCCTGCGGTGTCTACATCACATCTGACGGAACCGCATATTCACTAAGCGGAAAAAGGAAACTGATTCTGGACGATGAGTCAGAAAATGCGAAGCCCTATCTTGCATCGGGGACGTTCACCTATAGCGTGGGCGGCGGTGACTATGCATTGGCAGGAAACGGATCCGGTAAATACCATATCGACAGCAAGAACAATCTGTGCATGGAGTATAATGGCGTTCGCAAACTCACAAATGATGCGGCTCAATATCTTACCTATGACATGGATACCGCCACAGATCTTCCGAATGTTTATTATCTGAAGCTTGATAATACGATCTGGTGCTACTCATTTGCGGAAGATGCATTTAAAGCTATTTCTGAGGCAGACCCGAAGGAACTTGTCAAGGGCGATATCAACGCTGATGGGGAGTTAAACGTTTCAGATGTCGTACTGCTCCAAAAGTGGCTGCTTGCCGTACCGGACACACATCTTCCTGATTGGAAAGCCGGTAATTTCTGTGATGATGACAGGCTCGATGTGTTTGATCTCTGCCTTATGAAGCGAGAGCTTCTGAATAATGCAAACAATCAAAATGGGTAAAATGCTATCATCTCATACCATCAAGGTGACTATCATGACGAAAAGGAAGAAAATCATCCGTATCATCAGCGTTGTTCTGCTATTGGTGCTGATCATCATTTGGTCGCTGTGTAATGCTCGGATCTCAAATAATACGGAGTGCATTACAGAAAGCATCTATGAAACAGCATCTGCGCCTGGTGGATATGAGTATTTCAGTCTGAATATGGGATATGGCAGCATTCTTTCAGAAGATGATTATCATACAATTGCAGCCGGGAGCAGCGGCATCTGGGAGGACGTACCGGAGCAATGTCACTGGGACTGGGGCATCAAATCTGTTCATACGCTCTCTTATGGCGTAGGTGCGTGTACTTATATACATGATAACTGTACGATCACAGGCTCAGATGGAACGGTATATTCTGGATATGATAGGCATATCCGAATTGACTGGAAAAGGAATGCATACAAGCATAGGTACGAAGTTACTGACACATACGAGTATATTACCCCAGAATTTCCATGCAATGCATTTGATTTTCTCGATGGACTTTTTAGCAAATAAAAATAGAGGAAAGTGGAAGGTTACAAGATGAAAGTAAAACTATCAGATATCATTGATGTTCTCATGTCAGCGAATCAGGACTCCGAGTATTTCCTTGATAAGAAAACCGGCTCGATAGAATGGGTCAGCGATATGGCTATGACCGAATCAGAGCAGCAGGCGGTATATGACCGCCTCGATGCACACGGATTTTACCGTCTGCCGACACAGTACGAGATCCGTGACTATGACATCATGGATGAATTTGCAGATACGCTCACTGGAGCAGTACGGGAAAAGTTAGCCAATGCACTCAACGGTCGTGGTGCATTTCGGCGATTCAAGGACACTGTGCATTACTTAGGAATTACAGAGCAATGGTATGCTTTTCAGGATGAGGCGTATAAACAGAAGGCTATGGAGTGGTGCAAAGAGAATGAGATTGAATATGAGGAATAGGCTTTCCACATTTATAAACAGCTTTTCAACAGGGTTTTAAACTATAAGGAGTATGATAACCATATGAGCCAACCCATGATAGACCGCGATACTTATCGCACCATAAAGAAAATGTCCCGTGAGGAGCTGCAAGCCTTTCTCATGCGGTATGCTGACAGTTTAAGAGAGGATGCACCTACACTTGACCTGAGAGAGCTGGAGAAGGATATCAAGGGTGTGAAAGGTATCGGAGAGAAAAGAGCCGAGGAGATCATGCAGATCATAGAGAAACACTTAGGAGTGTGAGCAGAATTGTTACATCAAATGAAACTAAAGCTATCTCCGTTCGAGAAAATCAAGAACGGCAGTAAAACGATAGAATTGCGCTTATACGATGAAAAGCGCCAGAAGGTGAAAATCGGTGATTTTATCGAATTTACCTGCCTTGATGATGCAACGCAGAAGATACAGACAAGAGTAACTGCCTTGCATCGGTACAGTTCTTTTGCAGAGCTTTATAATTCGCTGCCGAAGGAAAAGCTCGGTTACAGCCATGCAGATACTCCCGACCCCAATCACATGGATGAATACTACAGCCGGGAAGATCAGGAAAAGTACGGTGTGCTTGGTATTGAGTTGTACTGTACCGACCTTCAGAAGTTCATTGACGCACAGGATAACGGATACAGTTTCGGTGAGACATATGCAACAGCCTTGTCCGAGATGAAGCAGGGATGCAAGGTCACGCACTGGATCTGGTATGTGTTTCCGCAGATTCAAGGGCTAGGATGCAGCGGAACAACGGCGTTCTTTTCGATTCACGATTTAGCCGAAGCTAAAGACTACTACGATCACCCCATTCTTGGCACAAGGCTGATCGAGATATGTGAGGTGCTGCTGAATATCGAATCGGATGACCCGATGTGTGTTTTCGGCTATCCCGATGCTTTCAAGTTACGTTCCTGCATGACATTATTCAAACACGCAGCACCGGAACAGCCGGTGTTTCAGAAGGTGCTTGATAAGTTTTGTCGTGGAGCAGAAGATGAAAAGACAATAGGAATACTAAAAAGAACCATGTAGCCTTAGAATCACGATACTCCGTAAAATAACAGAAAGGAGGAACAAATGCAGATCTGGAACCCGTGGCACGGCTGCCATAAAATCAGTCCGGGGTGCGCAAACTGCTATGTTTACAGACGTGATGAAAGCATCGGCAAAGATGCTTCGGTCGTATCCAGGACCGGCGACTTTACTCTTCCGCTGAAAAAGAACCGTCAAGGAGAGTATAAACTGACTGCGGCTGACGGAATCGTGTTTGCCTGCATGACATCAGATTTCTTTCTGGATACTGCGGATGAATGGCGGCAGGAATGCTGGGATATGATCCGGCAGCGACAGGATCTGCAATTTCATATCATCACCAAGCGGATTGACCGATTCATGCAGTGTATCCCTCCGGACTGGGGCGACGGATGGGAGCATGTGACGATTTGCAGCACCTGTGAGAATCAGGACCGAACCGACTACAGGCTCTCGATCTTGCTCGAACTCCCAATCAAGCACCGTGAGGTGATCTGTGAGCCGATGCTCGAAGAAATACACATGGAACAATACCTTGCATCGGGTAAGATCGAGCATGTCACCTGCGGCGGTGAGTCCGGGGAGAACGCAAGGCTCTGCGACTTTCGCTGGATCCAGGAGGTCCGGCGTGAATGTATCCGAAATGGCGTGCCGTTCACCTTCAAGCAGACCGGAGCTGTTTTTCTGAAGGATGGAAAAGTCTATCACATCGACCGGAAGATCCAGATGCAGCAAGCGAGAAGATCCGGATACAGCTATATTCCCAGCACAGGTTCAGCAGATGCGATCCGGTATCAGCTCCCGAATCGAGCAGTTTTGCTTGAACGTTTGAGCAGATCAGAGTTCAGGAGCCGTTTCCATCTGTCAGACCAGGATAAGGTGTATATCGCCGAGAAAGGCTTGGACACGATACGCCGTCACGCGATAGACTTTGTAGCCAAGCGGCTGTCTGCGGAGAATCCCGACCACGATGGCAAGCAGACACCGATGAAGGGGCATCCCGTCTTTCTTGCACAGCACGCTACCGGTTGCTGCTGCCGGAGCTGTCTGGAAAAATGGCATCATATCCCTGCCGGAAAGGTGCTGGATCAGGATGAACAGAGTTACATTGTCGATGTGCTGATGGAATGGATCGATAGGCAATTAGGTGATTATAATGTTGAATAGACCTGACGGACAATTTCCGTTTTGACGAGTCTTGGCGGTTGTGGAGTTATTGCTCACAGCCGCTGATTTGTTTTGGTGCCAATACTCGTCACTTTCAACGATCCTGCCCACCACACTTCAATATTCAATACTAAATCTCAACTTGACTACGATAAACGTGATCGGCAACAGATACGGAGCAGGTGCGGAACTTGTGCAATGACCACATGGGGCAGCAGTCAAGCTGTAGCGGGCGAGAACGTGTGCAAGTTGTCAATTATCCCTTCATTTTCAGCCTGTTCATATACTCCACCTTCATATCAAAGGAAGTATGCACATAGCGGTTCAGCGTGATCTCTACGGAGCTGTGCCCGAGGATCTCGCTCAGCGCCTTGACATCGAATCCGAGCTTAATGCAGAGGCTTGCGAAATAATGTCTCAGGCTGTGAAAATGCACCGAGGGCAGATTTGCATTCTCCAGCACCCTTGCAAAGCGCGACTGCATTGTGCGGGGTTCGAGAGGTTTAGAAGTTCCCGACAGTACAAAGGTATCATCGTCAGTTTCCTCAGTGTAGAATTTTTTAATGTAGTCGAGAAGTGTGCGTGGAATCGGGATCACTCTCTTGGAAGTTTCACTCTTAGGATCGGTCAGGATCAGCTTTGTCTTGCGGACAGCATTCTGATTCTCATCAGCGCCAGCAAGCCACTCATTATAGGATCTCCAACTGCCGCCTTCGGTGATTCTCACATGCTGCACCGTTTTACTTACCCGTAGTGTCTGTCTGTTAAAATCAATATCGCTCCACTGGAGGGCGCAGACCTCACCAACTCTAAGCCCGGTGAATCTTGCCAATGCAATGCCTAACATCGTAAGATCGGGATTTTTAACAACGATTTTCAGCAGCTTTGCATCTTCCTCCGGAGTCAGGAGATTCAGCTCAGGCTTCGGCGTTCTCGGCTTGATGAGTCCGTCCATCGGGTTGAAGATGCGGTATGTCCGGGCTGCGTATCTGAACACCGACTGCACAAGGACGAGAATATCGCAGATGTAGCGGTTCGATAAGCCGCTGTCTTGCAGAGACTTGATAAACTGGTAGATTGAATACTGGGTAATCTCTGAGATAGGGGTGTCACGGAATGTGGGGAGGACGTGCTTGTCTGCCTTATTTGTGTAGTTGGCTGCGGTGGACTCCTTTACGCGGTAGGTGACGGAATAGAACCATTCAGCGTAGACAGTGCCGAAGGTCATGCTGTTTTCGCCGTTATGAACTACCGCCTGTGCCGGTGAAGTAGGGGTCGCAGGGGTGGCAGGATTGGCGATAGGATTTGCCAGCGGAAGGGCTGCCGCAGGGACACCGTTTACATTACCTGTACGGCGGAATTCGAGCATTTTCTCTGTGACCTCCTCAGCGGTCTTGCCGTAGAATGCCTTGTAGCTGCGCTTGCCTTCGGTGAAGCCGAGGGAGAGTCTGCCCTCGTAACGTCCGTCTTTTCTCTGGTATACGTTCAGTCTTTCATTCATGATAATTTCCTCCTGTGCTTGTGCATCACGAACACTTTAACGATTTACAGCGATAACAAATTAGATGGACACACGGTCGAGCTATCATTAGCTATCATCAGATCGCTGTATGGTTCTGAACAGCGGTAGTTGAGGATAGGGGCTGTGGGTAAAAATCGCTAAACTACGCTGTTTCCAGCTACCATGTTACCGCCTATCGGAGGATTTATCAAGTTATATACTGCCCGAAGATTAAGTCTGTATGTAGCTACGAAACTGGGCGGATTATGGCGCATCTTATGCCACTGTTTTTTATCTTGTAATGCTTTGCTGCGGAACAGTAGTGTAAGGGGTGACGGCAGTTTTCCGTTAAAAAGCAGCTCGCTGATACACAGATTCCCTCAGAAAAGAACACAACAGAATATCTACTACTATCACCAGATATCAGGCTGAAAAATGGTCTGATATCTGGTGTTTTTTTATCTTGAAATATATCGGAATATAGGGTAATATATGATACTATAGCTGCATGAGATCAGACGAAAGCGCCGTTGATATGACGCAAAAAAGCCCTGCTGATAAAGGCAGGGCGAGGATTATCACAGAATTCCTTGTTTTGCGAAAAATGCCCTGCCAGCATATTCAATTTTCAAGATGCTTCAATTTTCTCGTCAAATCGCCACTTTCAGCCGATCCATATACTCGGTTTTCTGCTCAAAAGAAGAATGGACATAGCGATTCAGCGTGATCTCCACGCCGCTATGTCCTAATATCTCTGAGAGCGTTTTAATATCAAATCCGAGTTTTACGCAGGAAGTCGCAAACATGTGCCTGAGAGCGTGGAAATGCACTGACGGCAGATTTCCGTTTTTCAGAATCGCAGCAAAGCGGTACTGAATCGTTCTCGGCTCTACCGGCTTTTCCGTACCGGAGAGGAGATACTGCTCTGCTTCTCCCTGAAACTGTCGAAGCAGATCAATGATGCACTCCGGAATCGGGATCGTGCGCTTAGAAGTTTCGCTCTTCGGCTCGGTAATCACGAGCTTTGTCTTCTTATTTCCACCCTTCACCTGAATCCGCTGGATCGTCTTGCTGACGGTCAGAATCCGTTTTTCGAGGTCGATGTCCTTCCACTGGAGCGCACAAAGCTCGCCAATCCGAAGTCCAGTCATTCTTGCGAGAATAATCCCAGCATTTGTGAGAGTCGGATTTGCCATAAGTATCCGCATCAGCTCCTTTTCCTGTTCCGGTGTGAGCAGCAGCACTTCCGTTTTCTCCTTTTTCGGCATCACAAGCCCATCCATCGGGTTAAAAATACGGTATGTACGGGAAGCATATTTGAACACAGACTTCATCAAAACCAGAATATCCGTGATATAGCGGTTTGACAGACCGCTTGCCTGCTTGTCCTTGATGAACTGATAGATAAATTTTTGTGTTATCGCTGTAATATTTTCATCGGCAAATACAGGAAGTATATGCTTTTGAGCTTTTAGACGATAATTTGCCTGTGTGGACTCTTTGGTACGGATAGAATTGGACTCAAACCACTCATCAAAGGCTGCACCGAATGTCAGGCTTACATTGGACAGTGGATTGATTTCTCTCCGAAACTCCGTCATTTTCTCGGCAACCACGCTCTCCTCTGCGCCGAAAAAGGCTTTGTACTTCCGTTTTCCGTCCTGATAGCCCAAAGTGATGCGTCCTTCAAAGCGTCCGTCCTGTCTCTTGTAAACGTTTTTAATCATCTTTGTAATATCCTCCAAATATAAAATATACATAGCTGCATTTCTCCGTTAATGTGACGAAATTATACCGGTAGTTGCTCAACGCTTGTCGCTACATATTGACAAACGGCGTATTATATGATATAATATGTCTTATATGAGCGATATGAAGTTTGGAGTTGTTTGCTGCAGCTTGTTACAACCGTCGCTCGACCATATATTTACTTGAAACACAGCTGTCAATATCAATTATAACTGCTTTTGAAGCGGTTTTGAAGTCGGGATCATATGATACTGTTTTTTTTGGCAGTGTGTTTTTCGCAAAACAAGGAATTTGATGGTATCGTAGTCGGGGAGGCGAACAAAGTGGCGATGAATTTATTTGAGCATAACCGATTTGCTTACAGCTCTGTTACCACAATGCTCGCTAAAACAGGAAAAGCCGCTGTCGTTCACCCAACCGGCACTGGAAAAGCCTTCATCGGCTTTAAGCTGTGTGAGGATAATCCAAACAGCTCTGTCTGCTGGCTTTCGCCCTCTGACTACATCTTCCGGACACAGCTTGAAAATCTGTCCGAAGCATCTCCGGACACAGTATTAAACAATGTGAAGTATTTCACTTATGCCCGTTTGATGAATATGACAGATGAGGAGATCGCTGAAATCGCCCCGGATTACATCGTACTCGATGAGTTTCATCGGGCTGGTGCAGAGTATTGGGGAGCTGGCGTGCAGAAACTATTATCAGCATATCCGCAAGCTCGTCTCCTTGGCTTATCCGCCACTGCGATCCGCTATCTCGACAACCAGCGCAATATGGCGGATGAACTGTTTGACGGCAATATCGCTTCAGAGATGACACTCGGTGAGGCTATTGTTCGCGGCATTCTGAATCCGCCGAAATATGTATTGTCGATCTTTTCTTATCAGGATTCTCTTGTCAAGTATGAGATGCGGGTGAAAAAAGCACAGAATAAGGCGGTCAAGGATAAAGCGGAGAAATATCTGGAAGCCCTGCGACGAGCTTTAGATAAGGCGGACGGTCTGGATGTGATTTTCGATAAACACATGACTGACCGCACAGGCAAGTATATCATTTTCTGTGCAAACTACGATGCTATGCTTGATGCAATGGGGAAAGTCGAAGAGTGGTTCAGCAGAATTGATAAATCCCCTCACATCTATTCCGTGTATTCCTTAGATAGTTTATCCAATAAATCTTTTGACGATTTCCGCGCGGATAACTCTTCGCATCTGCGTCTCCTGTTCTGCATTGACGCTTTGAATGAGGGTATACACGTAGAAAATGTCGCAGGTGTGATACTGCTCCGCCCGACGATCTCCCCGATCATCTACAAACAGCAGATCGGACGAGCATTGTCAGCGTCAAAAACGACCGTTCCTGTTATTTTTGATATCGTTAATAACATCGAGAACCTTTATAGTATTGACTCGATCAAGGAAGAAATGCAAATTGCGATTCAGTATTTCCGGGAATACGATCGGGACTATGATATCGTCAATGATAATTTCGATGTGATCGACGAGGTCAGAGAGTGCGTAGAACTGTTCAATGAGCTGGAAGAAACACTGACCGCTTCGTGGGATATGATGTATCTCGAAGCCAAGCGTTACTATGAGGAGAACGGTGATCTGCTCGTTCCCCAGGCATATATCAACGATAACGGCTATCGTGTCGGACAATGGGTCGCAGTACAGCGTGTCAATTACCGTAAAAAGCAGTTTCTATCGGAATCAAGGATCCGCAGATTGGAAGCCATCGGCATGGACTGGCAGACTGCCGATGAGCGCTTCTGGAATGAATCCTATCAAAAATGCAAGTCATATTTTGCACAGAATGGTTCTCTTGAAGGCATAAGGACTGCTGATCCACATCTTGCAGCATGGCTTGTTTTTCAGCGAAAAAAATATAAGGAAGGCACACTTTCGACTGATAAGATACAGCTTCTGGAAACCGTGGGTATGATCTGGAGCTTTGACACATGGGAGCAGTTCTATGAAGCGGCGAAGCGTTTCTACGAACAAAACGGACATCTTGACATTCAGGTCGGATATGTTACAGAGGACGGCTTGAAGCTTGGTCGATGGTTCAGAACGATGCGGAATATGCATCGGGAAGGAACGCTGTCCGAGAAGAAAAAGAAACTATTAGAGGACATCGGCATGAAATGGGATTCCCAGATCATGCGGAACTGGTTTGATAAATACAGACTTGCCAAGGAGTACTTTGAGGAACACGGAGATCTGAACATCAAGGTGAAATACATTGCCCCTGACGGAACAAGGCTTGGCACATGGATCTCGACACAGCGTAGCCATTATCTGAAAGGTGTCCTGTCAGATGAGCAGATAGAAATGCTCGAAAAGATCGGCATGGTCTGGAACCGAGATGATTCCCGGTGGGAGGACAGCTTTCGCTATGCTGAAAAGTTTGTGGCCAGCGGCGGAGACATTAACAGCTTGCCGGAGGACTATCTGATCGACGGTTTTAATCTGACACGATGGATCAGGTCGCAGCGTGACAGGAAGAAGAAAGGCAAACTGACCGCAGACAGAGTTAAAAAGCTCACAAAATTGGGGCTGCAATGGGAAGTATACGAGCCTTTCTGGCATAGGAATTTCCAGTATGCACAAGAGTATTATCTGAAACACGGTGATCTGCTTGTTCCCCGCCACTATGAATGTGCCGACGGATTCAAGCTTGATACATGGCTTCGGAATCAGCGCACAAAATACAGAACCGGAAAATTGAGCAATGACAGAATCGAAAAATTAGAGTCTATCGGTATGATCTGGTCTCCGGAAGAATTACGCTGGGAAAATGGAATCATGCACGCAAAAGCATACTTTGAGGAATTCGGCGACCTTGCTGTCCCGCAGAAATATGTATCCCCTGACGGATATAATCTTGGTACATGGCTGGGAACAGTCCGTAAGAATTACCGAAACGGTAAGCTGAGTGCGGAGAAAATCGAACAGCTTGAAGTCATCGGCGTTATATGGGATCCCATCCAGCAGTTATGGCTTCGAGGGTATGCACACGCTGAAAAATACTATCAGGAGCATGGTAGTCTGAAAACCGGCAAAGATTATGTTTGCGATGATGGGTATCGGCTCGGACAGTGGCTTGTACATCAAAGGAAGGAATATAAAGCCGGACGTATGAAGAATGACAGATTAGAATTGCTAATGAAAATCGGTTTTATGGAGAGTCATGCAAACTGCGGTTTTGAACATAGATAATTGCTGAAAACCTTATCGTAAACAACAAGGGAGGATATGACCAAGATGGCTATGCCAAGTTTCCCTGAAGCCATTATAAAAATTTCATCACCTGTTGTGGTTATTGCCGCAAAACAGCGTTTTGAATTTGAAGATGGACAAGAGGCGTATTTTAGAATGGGCTACCAGGGATATGTAATTCATAATATCTATCCAGAAGATGGAGCAATTGTAATTGAACTAGTATCAAATAATAAACCTGATAATGATAATCCGTATTATGAAGATACGTTTTTTGAGTTAATGACAATTATGAAGGGTTTTGGAGCTAACCAAAGAATTGAAGGAATGGAAGGAAGTAACACGGATGAAGATACCTTTTTCACCACCGGATATTACAGATGAGGAAATAAAAGAGGTTACAGAAGCCCTTCGTTCAGGCTGGATAACAACTGGACCGAGAGTAAAGCTGTTGGAGCGTAGACTCGCAGCATACATTGAGACCGGCGACACCGCCGTTGATACAGAAGCAAATAAGGACTATTATTCCAACCGTGTGGTTTGCCTGAATTCGGCTACAGCAGCAGAAGAACTGAACCTGAGAATTCTCGGTATCAAGCCCGGAGATGAAGTCATCGTTCCGGCATATACATATACTGCGACTGCTTCTGCCGCTGTTCATTGCGGTGCGACAGTGAGATTTGTGGACATCCAGAAGGGCGGAGACAGTACAACTCACGCTCCGGAGATGGACTATGACCAGCTCGAAGCCGCTGTCACGGAGAATACCAAAGCTATCATTCCGGTTGACCTCGGCGGTATCGTCTGTGACTATGATAAGATTTTCGAGATCGTTGAGAGGAAAAAAGGCCTATTCAAAGCCGTTGAATCTGACGGATCGCCGCTCGGAGATCTGAATCATCGAATCCAATCTGCACTCGGCCGTGTTGCTGTTGTGGCTGACTGCGCTCACAGCCTCGGTGCAAGCAGAGTTGTCGGAGGTCAGAAACGATACTGCGGAGCAATCGCAGACTTTTCGTCTTTTTCGTTCCATGCTGTAAAAAATTTTACAACCGCTGAAGGCGGGGCTGCGACTTGGAGAACCATCCCCGATATTGACAATGCTGAGATCTATAAGTTCTACCAGCTTCTCTCCCTCCACGGACAGAACAAGGATGCTCTTGCGAAAACACAGATTGGTGCGTGGGAGTATGACATCATCGGTGCATGGTATAAATGCAATATGACAGATATTATGGCTGCTATCGGTCTGAGACAGCTTGATAGATATAAGGAGCTTTTGGCTCGAAGAACAGAAATCATCAAGAAGTACGATGAAACTTGTGACGAGCTGGGTATCAGCCATCTCGTTCACCACACGGATGATATGGACAGTTCTAATCATTTGTATCTTATTAGGGTATCGGGCATTACCGAGGCACAGCGGAATGAGTTGATTGAAAGATTCGCAGAAGCTGGTGTTGCCACTAATGTACATTATAAGCCGTTGCCCTTAATGACGGCGTATAAAGATAGTTGCGATGATTATCAGAACAGTGTTGATTACTATAGTAGTTTGATTACATTGCCCCTTCACACGTTACTGACAGACGAGGATGTGGAGTATGTGTGTGAAGTGATGAAAACAGTATTAAGTGAGGTTTTGAGTGCGTAATAAAGCACGCAGATTCATCTGCACTGCAATTGTAGTATTATTCATTCTTTACATCACCATTTTTAGTAGGCAGCCCGGAGAACAACACATCTTCAAGCCGCTTTTCTGGGAAATGCGAAATCATATGTGGAAGGATATAGGGCTAAATATATTGCTTTTCGTTCCACTTGGAGCCACTATCGGCGGTCGCAAAGGTATTTTATTAGGTCTGCTATTATCCTGCTGCATTGAAGTGTTGCAATATTTCTTCTGCCTCGGATATTGTGAAATGGATGATGTGGTGAATAACACAATCGGAGTAGTGGTTGGTGTAGGTTTAAGATTTTTTATAGGAGTAAATAGTGTGGCATTAAGACGTTGGGAAGAATTACCGGAATTTATGAGGACACCAGAGGTTCGACCATATTGGGAAAAATTATATAAAAAGCGTTGGCAGCTTGGATTGAAAAGAGCGTTTGATCTTGTAGTTGCAATCATGGTTCTGATAGTCACAGCGATCCCTATGGCAGTTATTGCTGTAATGATAAAGCTTGACTCACAGGGACCAGTGTTCTACCGACAAGAACGAGTCACAACGTACGGTAAGCGTTTTCGCATTCACAAATTCCGTACAATGGTTTCTAATGCTGATAAGATCGGTACAGCTGTAACTGTTGGCGGGGATAGCCGAATCACGAAGATTGGCAAAAGACTCCGTCACCTTCGTCTTGACGAGCTTCCGCAGGTGTTTGACGTGATTGAAGGCACAATGTCTTTTGTGGGAACGAGACCAGAGGTTGTCAAGTATGTAAAGGCTTATCAGCCGGAGTTTTATGCCACTCTGCTTATGCCGGCGGGAATTACATCAGAGGCAAGTATCAGGTATAAAGATGAGAGTAAATTGATTGATGCAGCGGATGATGTAGATAAAGTTTACATAGAACAGGTACTGCCTGCAAAAATGGTGTGGAATTTAGAATCTGTGAGAAGATTCCGTTTTCTTCGAGAGATACTTACAATGTTCCGTACTGTAGCTGCGGTACTTGGTAAGGATTATAACTAACATATTAAGGATTAATAGGGTGTATAAATGTCAAAGAAACCGATTATAGCTTTGCTAACAAATAACGATGATGATGTATACTGCTTTCGACTTGAGTTGATTCAAGCTATTATGAAAGCTGGATATAGGATGCTTATCTCCTGCCCGGACGGACCTAAGTTCGAGGTTATGGAAGAAGAGTATCATTTAAAGAGGGATAAGAGCTTCATTTACGATAATCCCGATATTGACCGCCGTGGAACAAGTGTGATCAATGATGGAAAGCTGATGATGCACTATCGCAAGCTATTCAAGCGCTATAAGCCGGCAGTCGTTTTGACTTATACAGCAAAACCGAATGTTTATGCAAGCCTTGTTGCGCATCAGCTTCATATCCCGGTAATTAATAATGTTACCGGATTAGGTTCTGTTGTGAATGAAAGCGGTATCAAGCAGAAGTTCATTATGTGGCTGTTCAAGACCGCATATCGTGATTCTGCCTGCATTATGTTCCAGAACAGCACAAACATGAAGCTGGCTAAGAAGCTCGGTTGGCTAAAAGGTGCAAGCAAGTTAATTCCCGGTTCCGGTGTAGCTCTTGACCGCTACCCTGTTCAGGAATATCCTGATGGTGGCAATGGTATTGACGGCGAACCGGTAATCTTCAACTACATTGGCAGAATTCTTCATGATAAAGGCGTAGATGACTTCATCGCTGCCGCAAAGATCATCAAGAAAAAGTATCCGAACACAGAATTCAATATGCTCGGTTTCATTGAGCCGACAGAGGGGCATTATGAGGCAGAGCTTGAAGAACTTGGCAAGCAGGATATCGTTCATTACAGAGGATCACAGAAAGATGTTAAGCCCTGGATCAAAAGAGCGCATGCTATCATTCACCCAAGTACATATGGCGAGGGCATGAGCAATGTTCTCCTTGAGAACGCAAGTTCTGGTAGACCGATAATAACCACAAACAATCCTGGCTGTCAGGAAACAGTTGATAATGGAGTAAGCGGATTCATCTATAAAGGTGGAGATGTTGATGCTCTGGTAAGAACTATTGAGAAATTTGTGGCAATGGAGAATGATAAGAGAAAGCAGATGGGCTTGAAAGGACGGCAAAAGGTTGAGCAGGAGTTCAGCCGAGAAGTTGTTATAAAGGCTTATCTGGAAAAGATTAAGGAGAATATGATTATCTAAATAGTAGTATGGAGGATATTAACATGAATGGCTACAAGAGAATAATACGAAGTCAAAGGATGAGGTTTGCAATATTAAAAATGCTAAGGTTCGTTCCTGATAAGACGATGTTGATACTCCAGTATAGGATTAAGCTTGGAAGAAGATTAAACCTTGACAATCCTCTAAGATATACTGAAAAAATACAATGGTACAAGCTTTATTATAGAAATCCAATTATGATGAAATGCGTGGATAAATACCATGTGCGGGAATATGTTGTGAGCAAAGGATTAGGTAGCATACTAAATGAATTGTACCAGGCGGTAGAGGATGTTGAAAGTCTTGATTTTGATTCTTTACCAAAGAAATTCGCGTTGAAAACAACAAATGGAAGTGAGACTAATATTTTTGTCAAAGATAAATCAAAACTGAATATACTTGAAACGAAAAAGAAACTGTCTGAGTTCCTATCGATGGCAGATTCATCTGCAGGTAGAGAATGGGCTTATGATGGAGCATCTAAATTAGTAATTGCAGAACGATTTATGGAAGATGATTCTAATCCTGATGGAAGCATTGCGGATTATAAGTTTTTATGCTTTAATGGAGAACCTGTTTGTATCGTTTATGATTGTGATAGGTTTTCGGGGCATAAAAGGAACTTTTACACTCCTCACTGGAAGAAAATGAACATAAGTAGTGATTGTCCTCAAATTGAAAGAGACATACCGAGACCGCTGAAACTTGACGAGATGATATCTATAGCACGAAAGCTTTCAGAAGATTTTCCAGCAGTCAGAGTTGATCTTTATAATATTAAGGGTAAAATAATTTTTGGTGAATTGACATTTTATCCTTGGAGTGGGTACGTTCAGTTTACGCCTGATAGTTTTGACTATTACTTAGGGAAAAGGTTCGTTTTACCCCCCCCTGAAACAAATGTTCTTGTAATATGCTATAGTTTTACTCAATTCGAATCAATACTTACCACAAGAGGTCAAGTATTATGAATGGCAGAACTTTATTTAAACGCTATTCATTTGTAATATCTCTGTTTGCTGAATTAATTGGCTTACTCCCTAAAACACTAAGAAAGCATATGCTCGTTGGATTGCGATACAAAGATGGAAGAGTAGCAATGTTGTGGCGATATCTTTTGCTAAAAAAACTTTGCAAGAACTGTGGACATAATGTAGCAGTTTTTCCGGATGTGTATTTTCTGAATATTGACAAGCTGTCAATAGGTGATAACGTAAGTATTCACCAGATGTGCTATATAGATGCAGAGGGAGAGATTGAAATTGGAGATAATGTTTCAATAGCACATAGATCAACGGTTCTATCCAGCAATCATGGCTATGATAGGAAGGATATTCCCATTAAATATCAAGAAATGAAACTTAACAAGACTGTTATTGAGGATAATGTTTGGATAGGTTGTGGATCAGTGGTATTAGCGGGTGTAAGAATAATGCAAGGATGTGTAATTGGAGCAAATTCAACAGTCAGTAAGAATATTGATCGAAATAGCATAGCCGTAGGGAGTCCTGCAAAAGTTATAAAAATGCGATAAAGAAAGGCTGAGTAAAGATGCAAAAAAAGCTGTTCTTTTATTCTAATCATCGAGAGGATGATATGTCTATAGGGATTTCAAAAAAAGTTCATGCCGAATTAGAGGAATTTCAAAGGCGAGGATACATCACATTCTATTCAGCATATTGTAAAAAGGGGATTTCTATATTTAATAATGAAGGAAAGGAACTATATCATCACAAGTGCAAAGTATATGACGGTGGACTGGGGCATTGGATAAGAAGAATGGATAATATAGAATGCGCGAAAAAGTTTTTAATTAAGAATCCAGTTGACTTAGTATACATGAGATTTCACTTTTGGGATGTATACACACTTGGCTTTATAAAGACAATTAAGAAAAATAATCCAAGGTGTAAAATAATTGTAGAAGCGCATAGTTATCCTTATAAAAGTCAAAAGCCATCAAGTAAGTTTTATAAAGTTATGTATCTACTTGATGACTTGTTCTCTAGAAAAGTAAAAAAATATGTGGATTTAGTTGCGGCCGTATCTGACATTGATGTTAATATTTGGGGGTGTAAAACCATCCGTATTGAAAATGGTATTAACACAGATAGCTACGAAGTTAGAACAATCAAAGTGCATGATAATTCATTGGTAAATTTACTTTGCGTTGCTAATGAGACGCCGCCTCATGGGATTGATCGAGTTATTAAAGGGATGGCTATTTATAATGGAGATGTAAATGTCATATTGTATCTTATAGGAGAATATAGTGAAACAACTAAAAAAATGGTATCTGACTACAAACTTGAAAAATCTGTTCGTTTTGTAGGGAAACGAAGCGGTGAAGAATTAAATGAGTATTATTCGTTAGCTGATCTTGGAATCGGTTTGATGGCAGGTCATAGAATAAACTATCATCAAGGGATATGTTTAAAGACTAAGGAGTATTTTTCTGTAGGTCTACCATTCATTACTGCTGCATCTAAGAGTGCACTGGTTAATGATTTAGCTTATGTTCTTGTATTTGACGAAAATGAGAATGCTATTGATATTGATAGAGTTATTAAATTCGCATTTGATTTAAGAGGTAACAAGGAAATTCCAAAACAAATGAACTATTATGCTAAACAGCATTATAGCTGGAAGACTGAAATGGATAAGGTGTTTAACTGCTTATCTTAATTCATTGCTGAACTAATTTAAGCTATTAGTAGATAATAAGGAGAAAAAATAATGAAATACGCATTAATAGGTTGTGGAAGAATCTCGCCTAATCACATCGAAGCCGCAAAGAATAACAATCTTAAGTTTGTGGCAATGTGTGATATTGTCCCAGAGATTATGGCAGAAAAATCAGAGAAATTTGGACTGGATCATGTTCGAAAGTACACTGATTACAAGGAACTGCTTGAAAATGAAAAACCTGAACTTGTTGCGATTGCCACAGAATCTGGTAAACACGCTGACATTGCTCTTGACTGTATTGCTGCTGGATGCAATGTGATTATCGAGAAGCCGATTGCACTTTCCATTGCCGATGCAGATGCAATCATCAGAGCCGGAAAGGAAAAGGGCGTTCTGGTTTGTGCGAATCATCAGAATCGTTTTAACAAGTCTGTGCAGTACATTAGAAAAGCTCTTGAGGATGGGCGCTTTGGTCGCTTATCTCACGGTGCAGCTCATATCCGCTGGAATCGCGGTAAAGGGTATTATGAACAAGCTCCTTGGCGCGGCACCTGGGCACAGGACGGTGGTTGCCTGATGAATCAGTGTATTCACAATATTGATCTTCTTCGTTGGATGATGGGCGACGAGATAGAAGAAGTGATGGCATACACTGATCAGCTTGAGCATCCTTACCTTGAAGCCGAAGACTTGGGCATGGCTCTTGTAAAGTTTTCCAACGGCTCCTATGGCTTGATTGAGGGCACTACAAATGTATACCCGAAGAATCTTGAGGAAACCCTTTATATTTTCGGTCAGACCGGTACAGCGAAAGCGGCAGGAACTTCTGATAACATCATTGAAGAGTGGAATTTTGCTGATGGTTTGGACGATCCGGAGTTTGTAAAAGCTACTTATGGTGAAAATCCGCCTAATGTTTACGGTTATGGACATACTCCTCTCTACGCTGACGTAATCGATGCAATTAAGACAGGGCGTCAGCCTTATGTAGACGGTGAAGCTGGAAAGAGAGCATTAGAATTGGTTCTTGCAATTTACAAATCTGCCGCAGAACACAGACCAGTTAAGCTACCGCTGGAAAGTTGCTCAACAATGGACTTCGTAGGTAGATTCAATAAGGAGTAAACAATGAGTGAGTTTTTTGTCCATCCAACAAGTATTGTTGATGATGATGTAGTAATCGGTGAAGGCACAAAAATTTGGCATTTCTGCCATGTGCAGTCCGGCGCAAGAATCGGAAAAAGCTGTTCTTTCGGTCAGAATGTCAATATTTCAAATAATGTTAAGATCGGTAATGGCTGTAAAGTTCAGAACAATGTTTCACTGTATGAAGGTGTTGAGTTAGAAGACTATGTTTTCTGTGGTCCTTCCTGTGTCTTTACAAATGACTTAACGCCGCGTGCAAAGTATCCGAAGGGACATGCCGGTTATAAGAAAACTGTAGTTCAGGAAGGTGCTTCCATCGGTGCAAATGCCACTGTTGTATGCGGACATACAATCGGTAAATGGGCATTGATCGGTGCGGGGGCAGTTGTTACATCAAATGTTCCTGCCCATGCTCTTATGCTCGGCGTTCCGGCAAGAAGAAAAGGATGGGCTTGTGAGTGCGGTGAATTGTTGCCACAAACTTTAGTTTGTGATAAATGTGGACGTAAGTATAAAGAGATGTCTGAAGGACTAGAGGAGGACAAGTAAATGCAGTTTAGAGACTTAAAGGCACAGTATCAAGCACTGAAACCCGAAATCGATGCAGGTATCCAAGCAGTTATCGATAGTTCTGCTTTCATTCTTGGAAAATCGGTGACAGAGCTTGAAGGAAAACTTGCCGAATATGTAGGAAGAAAGCATTGCGTTGCTTGTGGCAATGGAACAGATGCTTTGCAGCTTGCATTGATGATTTGGGGAATCGGTTCCGGTGATGCTGTATTTACATCTGATTTCACATACTTCGCATCGGCAGGGACAAGCTCTATTCTTGGCGCTACTCCAATTCTTGTAGACATTGATCTTGACACCTTTAACATGAGTCCGGAAGCCCTTGAAGCGCAGATAAAAAGAGTACTGGCAGAAGGAAAGCTGACACCTAAAGTGATTATTCCCGTTGATTTGTTTGGCCAGCCTGCAAATTATGATAAGATTCTTCCCATTGCTGAAAAGTATGGCTTGAAAGTATTGGAAGATGGTGCACAGGGATTCGGCGGAAATATTCGTGGTAAAATGGCGTGTTCCTTTGGCGATATTTCAACGACGTCATTCTTCCCGGCAAAGCCTCTTGGCTGCTATGGTGATGGTGGTGCGGTATTCACCGATGATGATGAGGTGGACGCTCGACTTCGCTCCCTGCGTGCGCAAGGCAAGAGTCCGATGGACAAGTATGACAACAGAGAAATTGGCATGAACAGTCGCTTAGATACGCTTCAGGCGGCGATTCTGCTTCCGAAGTTCAAGGCGTTTGTTGAATTCGAACTATCTGCGGTAAATCAGGTTGCGGACTGGTATACAGAGCGTTTGAGCTTTAAGTATAAAACTCCTACTGTGTTGGACGGTTTCTATTCAAGCTGGGCGCAGTACACGATTCTTCTTACCAATCGTGATGAACGTGATGCCATGCAAGCGAAACTCAAGGGACAGGGCATTCCTTCGATGATCTACTATCCGCGTGGTCTGCATCAGCAGGAAGCATATAGAAGCATGGGACTTTCTGATGAAATGTATCCTTGCACAATTGATGCTACTAATCGTTGCCTCAGCTTGCCCATGCATCCATATATGACAAAGGCTGACGTTGATCTCATCACGAAGAATATCATCGACTAATAATAGGAGGACTAAAATGAAGTTTGATACAATCTATTCTGGGCTTATCTCTGGCAAGGAAAAACTCGCCCTTGTCGGACTCGGTTATGTGGG
This sequence comes from uncultured Ruminococcus sp., assembly GCA_947624255.1. Lineage (GTDB taxonomy): Bacteria > Bacillota > Clostridia > Oscillospirales > Ruminococcaceae > Ruminococcus. The sequence goes on along the minus strand of CANQJO010000010.1, from coordinate 42,079 downwards.
TATGCCAATTGCTGTTGAATTCGCAAAGCACATCAATGTTATTGGTTTTGATATCAATGAAAAGCGTGTAAATGAATATAGAAACGGTATCGATTCCACAAATGAGGTCGGCGAAGCAATCAAAAAGACTACGGTTGACTTCACTGCTGATCCAACCCGTCTGAGAGAGGCGAGATTTATTATTGTTGCTGTCCCGACCCCTGTGAAAGAGGACAATAGCCCAGATCTTGCACCTGTTGAGGGGGCATCAAGAACTGTTGGACAGAATCTGACTCCGGGTACAATTGTTGTTTTTGAGTCTACGGTTTACCCTGGAGTTACAGAGGACATTTGTATTCCGATTATCGAGAAAGAGTCTGGACTCAAGTGCGGCGTAGATTGGAAGATTGGATACAGCCCTGAGAGAATCAATCCTGGTGACAGAGTACATACCTTGACCTCTATTCGCAAGGTTGTATCTGGTATGGACGCTGAGTCTGCAACTGAAATTCAAAAGGTTTACGATATTGTTATCAAAGCGGGCACCTTTATGGTTTCTGACATTAAGACTGCTGAAGCAGTTAAGGTCGTTGAGAATAGCCAGAGAGATATCAATATTGCTTTTATGAACGAGATTGCTATTATCTGCGATAGATTGAAGATAGATACGGCAGAAGTTCTTGCGGGCATGAACACAAAGTGGAATGCTCTTGGCTTTAAGCCCGGTCTTGTTGGTGGCCACTGCATCGGTGTTGATCCCTATTATCTGACAAATGCCGCTGAGAAGCTTGGTTATCACAGCCAGATAATCCTGAACGGCAGACAGGTGAATGATAGCATGGGCGCATTTGTAGCAGATGCCGCTATCAAGCAGATGATTGAAGCCGGTATGGCACCTAAGAAGGCGACAGTTGTGATTCTCGGTATTACATTCAAGGAGAACTGCCCTGATACAAGAAACAGCAAGGTAGTTGACATAATCAATCGCCTTAAGGAGTATGAGATTGAGCCTATTGTTACCGATGCATGGGCTGATGTAGCAGTAGCAAAGCAGGAATACGGTGTTGATGTGATTCCTTTTGAGGAGATTCCAAATGCCGACTGTGTTATTGTTGCTGTTGGTCATAACGAGTTCCGTTCGATGTCTATGATGCAACTGAAGGCTTTGTTTAAGAACGACATTGCCGATGAAGAGAAAGTTTTGATAGATGTAAAGAGCCTTTATCGTATGGATGAACTAAAAGCTAGCGGAATGAGATTCTGGAGACTATAAGTCTCATTTGCGATAATAGTGTGATGGAATTTAGATGATATTAGAGTAAATATTACGCAGTCCGATTTTGAGAGAAGATATACTCGCAATAGAGGGGGATGATTTATGGAAACATTGTTATTTATTACAGATCGTTATCCTTATGGTATATCTGAAGCATTTATTGAGAATGAGGTTGAGTTTTTGTCAAAACGATTTGACAGAGTTATAATTCTTCCCTCGGCATTATGCGTTAATCCCATAAATCCAAGAAAGGTTCCTGATAATTTTTTAGTATTACCTCCAGCGAATAAGGACGATTTATATTATGGTGGTAGGCCCAGTAAATGGAAAAGGATTACATGGTCCATAAAGAATATCCTTCCATGGACTTTAAAAAGTTTAGTTTCAAAGCTTTTTTGGAGCGAAATATGCGATTTGATATCCTCAAATAGTTTTAATTATAGTAAACTCAAGGCATTAATTAGAACTGTTGCACCAATAGAACGAAACGTCTATCATTTTCGTAATAAACTATCAAATCATATAACAGAGAACGATGCAATTTATGTCTACTCTTATTGGCTAAACCCTATGCTTTTGACCATAGACAAACTTCTTCCCCAACATAGGCCTGTAAAAATTATAGCAAGAGCACATGGATATGATTTATATGAAAAGCGGAGATCTGCATTATACATTCCTTTAAAAAAACAGACCATAGATGCTTCTGATGTGGTTTCAGCTATTTCAGCAGAGGGACAGCAGTATTTGATGAAACAATTTAATGATATTTCCGTCAAATTTAAATTAAGCAGATTAGGAACTAGGAATTATGGGATATGTTTATATAGCAGGAGTAATTCGTTTAGAATTTTAAGCTGTTCTTCACTTATCCCAGTAAAAAGGGTAAATATACTTATTGATTGTTTAAGCATGATAGATGACATAAAACTGTCTTGGGTTCACATTGGTGCTGGAGAGGATTTTGAGCAAACAAAAAAATATGCTTATTCTAGGCTAAGAAATAAAACCAATATTGATTATTTATTTAAAGGACAGATGCAAAATTCAGAAATAATGGATTATTATAAGAGTAATTGTTTTGACGTTTTTGTTAATGTAAGTGAAAGTGAAGGATTACCTGTATCAATAATGGAAGCACTATCTTTTGGCACACCAATAATTGCAACTAATGTAGGAGGAACCTCAGAAGCGGTGATTGATGGAGTAAACGGTAGGCTTCTTTCACAAAATTTTGATTCTGATGAGTTTTATTCTGTACTACGGCTTTTTGTTGATATGGATGAAGAAGAATCTAGAAAAATGAGGCTCAATGCTAGGAAACATTGGGAAAATAATTTTTTTGCAGATCGAAATTATTCCGATTTTGTTCATGAAAATTTTTAGATGAGGATTACGAATGAAGATTATATTTGTAATACAAGGTTTACAGAGTGGTGGAGCGGAAAGAGTTGTTTCTGTTCTGAGCAACGAATTTGCTAAGCGAGGTCATCAAGTGATGATTATGTTAACTGAAAATGGCGAGGATAGCGCCTATAGCCTAGATAAAGCTATTAAGATCATTGATTTATCAATGAATAGGGGGACAAATATTATTTCTCGTAGGATGAAAAGCATTCAAAAAATGAGAAAAATGTTCAAAAAAGAAGCACCTGATATTATTATATCATTTATTACCAGAACAAATATCTGTACGATCATTGCTGGTATTGGGTTAAATATACCAATATTTGTATCCGAAAGAAACAATCCTCAAGTTGATCCCAAAAGTAAAATTACACGTTTGGTTCGTAATATTGTTTATCCTCTTGCAAAAGGAATTGTTTTTCAAACGCATTTCGCAAAATCATGTTTCTCAAAAAAAATCCAAAACAAATCTGTAGTGATTTATAACCCTATAAGCAGTGACTTATATAATGTGGATTTAAATGCACATAGAAAAAAGAGAATTGTATCTATATGTAGACTAAATTCACAAAAAAATCTGCCACTATTAATTAATGCGTTTGCAAGTGTGTCTGACAAGTATCCAGAATATATTTTAGAGATATACGGCGAGGGGGAACTAAGGAAAGAACTGCAGGTCTTAATTCAGAGGTTAGGTATAAGTGAAAAATGCTTTTTAAGGGGAAGTACAAAAAACTCGCTGGAGATTCTATCGACATCAGAGATATTTGCTCTCGCATCTGATTACGAGGGGATGTCTAATGCGCTAATAGAAGCTATGTGTTGTGGTTGCTCCTGCATTTCCACGGATTCTCCGGCATATGCTGCTAGAGAATTAATCCATAATAATGAAAACGGGATATTAGTGAGAGTTGGGGATATGGAAGAGTTTTCAGAGGCCTTAGATTCATTCATGAGTAATAGTCAAATCCGTAATCATTGTGGAATAAATGCAAGACAAATTGAAAAAAAAGTGAATACCAAAAGAATCATAGACCAATGGATTAACTTTATTCAAGCTTAATAAGGCGGACATTAAAATGAGCAAGAATTCAACGGGTATTATTTCAAGACTTACGGAAGTGTATATTATTGGCTTATATTGCTTTAATAACGCTCCATATATAGGTAGATTATTAAATGTTATTTTATTGTTATTAGTATTCTTACATTTTTTGTTTCAGATAAAGGCTAAATCAGTTAATGTCAATTCAATTGATATAGTAGTCTTGCTATTTTGTATTTATTCTTTTTTTGTAAAAGAATGTTTATTAGGTCAATGGTCAGTAATACTAGGCATCAATATACAAACTGCCATTACTATTTTTCTTTCAACTTTGCTATATTTGGTTATTTCCATGAATACTGATAATGGTGTAGGACGTTGTCAATTATTGAAATATATCTCAAGAGCTGGAGTGATTCTAGCATTCTACTCAGTGGCTGTTTTAAGAACAAATATTATTCGTGGCTTGCATACCGAACATGCTAGTTTAATAATGTCCCGTGTCGGATTACAGTCGAATGAGATGGGAATGTGCTTTGGATATAGTTTAATTGTATCAATTTATTTGTATGTAATAGATAAAAAGCAAAAGAAGTATTTATATTCCGCAATAATATGTGCCGTTTTTCTTCTTCTTACAGGTTCTCGAAAGTCTATAATATTCTTTCTTGTAGGATTAGGCTCAGTCTATCTGCTAAGTTCAAATTCAAATGTAAAGGTAATAAAGCGGTTGTCAATTACTTTTTTTATCTCGTGTACTTTTTATTTTTTTATAATGAATATGCCTATTTTATATAACATTTTAGGAAGAAGAATCGATTCTTTATTTGCTGTTTTGAATGGTGAGCGAGTTGCAGATTCAACGTATACACGATATGTTATGATAGAGTATGGGAAAAAAATGATATCTCAACATCCTTGGTTTGGGCATGGATTCAATTCATTCTATCAATCATATGGCGCTTGGAGTGGAAATTATAAATATTCCCATAATAATTATATAGAGTTAATGGTTTCAGGTGGTATTGTATTGACTGTAATCTATTATTTAAGATATATATTATCTTTAATTAAATTGAGAAAATATATATTAAGCAATAAAGAAGCAATTTATCTTACAGCAATAATTGTATCTACTTTAGTAATTGATATTACAACTGTATCCTACTACTCGCAAATTAATGTGATTTTAATAGGTGTAATGGCTGGATATCTAAAAAATCATGATGAAAAAGAAGAGAAAATATAGGTGGTAATATGTTTATCGATATTATAAGAGATAGATATCTTAGAAAAAAAAGAACAATTGAGTATTGGAAAAGGCGTGGACTGAAAATCGGCAAGGATTGCTCAATTAATCCAAAAGTTGAATTGGGAAGTGAACCCTATTTAATTACAATTGGCAGTCATGTGAGAATTAATAGTGGGGTTACTTTTGTAACACATGATGGGGGATGTTGGGTACTTAGGAATGAGACCTCAATTCCTAATTCTAATCAACTTGATTTATTTGGTAAAATTAAAATAGGAAATAACGTTCACATCGGTACTAATGCATTTATCATGCCTGGTGTAACAATTGGAGATAATGTAATTATTGGTTGCTGTGCAGTTGTCACAAAGGATATTCCTGATAATTCAATTGCTGTTGGTGTACCTGCTAGGGTAATTGAAAGTGTGTCTGAGTATTATAATAAACACCGAGAAAATTTTGACTACACAAAACATTTGAGTGCTGAAGAAAAAAAAGACTATTTAACAAAAAAATATAATGGGTGATTAATTTGAGTGATTCTAGAAGGAAAAAGTTAACGCTTAATACAATAACGTCGCTTTTGTTACAGTTTACTACAATAATTTGCGGATTTATTCTACCCAGATTGATTTTAGGGGCTTATGGTTCAGAAGTTAACGGCTTAGTTAATAGCATTGCTCAGTTTTTAAGTATTATATCCTTATTAGATTTAGGCGTTGGTGCAGTTGTTCAATCAGCACTATATAAGCCTTTGGCAGAGAATGATTACAGCTCTATAAGCAAAATATATGTTTCAGCAAGTAAATTTTTCAAAAAGCTTGCCCTTATATTAATGGGGTATGTTGTTTTACTAACTTTCTTCTTTCCAGTTCTAATTAATAATAAATTCGACTATATATATACTGCAACACTAATTTTAGCAATAAGCATTAGTTCTTTTGCACAGTATTATTTTGGCATAGTAAATAGCCTGTTGTTATCAGCTGATCAAAAGGGCTATCATCAATACATAGCGCAGATAATATCTTTAATACTAAATACTATTGTTTGTTCCATTTTGATACTTGCAGGTGGTTCGATTCAAATGGTGAAATTGACCACTTCTATAATATACCTTGCAAGACCAGCATATTTAATGTGGTATGTTAAAAAAAAGTATGCGATTGATAAAAGGATACATTATTCAGGGGAACCAATACAGCAAAAATGGAATGGTATGGCCCAGCATTTTGCTGCATTCTTGATATTAGGTACTGATAATGTAATATTAACTCTTTTCTCTACACTTTCCAATGTTTCAATATACTCTGTTTATCATCTCGTAATATCCGGAATAAACAATACTTTTTATTCAATTACAAATGGATTTCAATCCTTGTTAGGGGATATGATTGCCAAAAAAGAAAAGAAGACGTTGTCGACGTTTTTTTCGTTAATGGAGTGGATGTTTCATACCGGCGTAACTTTAGTGTTTGGATGTACGAGTATATTGATGCTTTCATTTATTCAAGTTTATACTAATGGAGTCAACGATGCAAATTACTACCAGCCAGTTTTCTCTGTATTAATCAGTCTTGCATATGCATTGCATTGTTTAAGATTGCCTTATCATATTCTAATTAAAGCCGCCGGGCATTATAAGGAAACTCAAGGAAACTATATTATTTCAACTATTCTAAACATTGTTATTTCTGTTGCCACTGTTAAAACATTTGGTTTGGTTGGCGTTTCAATAGGAACCCTTGTTGCCATGGGTTATCAAACTATTTGGATGGCATGGTATGATTCAAAAAATATAATTGAGTGGCCATTTAATAATTTCGTTAAGCAAATTTTCGTAGATGTCCTAACATTTCTTACGGGATTTGTGGCTACATTTAAAATTTCACTTCAATCTGTCTCTTACTATTCATGGTTTGTTCAGGCCCTAGAAGTATTCTCTATCTGGTGTGTGATTGTACTAATAATAAATTTGATATTCTATAGGGGCAAGCTGTCCGTAACGTTTGCAAAGATTAGAGGACGAATGAAGAAAGTGTGAGGTGAAGAACTATTGACAATTCTAGTAACAGGCGGAGCTGGCTACATAGGCTCCCATGCAATAATCGAATTAATATCTGACGGCCATTCTGTAGTTGTAGTCGATAATCTCTGCAACTCAAGCAGAACTGCCATCGACCGTGTGGAGAAGATAACAGGTACTTCCATTCCGTTCTACGAAGCAGATATCCGGGATAAAGATGCACTCAATGATGTTTTAGACAAACATGATATCGATGCTTGCATCCACTTCGCAGGTCTCAAAGCTGTGGGAGAATCAGTTGCTAAACCGCACGAGTATTACGATAACAACATTACAGGTACATTGAACATCATCGATGTTCTTCGTTCTCATAACATCAAAAACATCATCTTCAGTTCCTCCGCCACTGTGTACGGTGAGCCGCAGATGATACCAATCACCGAGGACTGCCCGAAAGGCATCTGTACTAACCCCTACGGCTGGACAAAGTGGATGATTGAACAGATGTTGACCGATCTGCACACGGCTGATCCTACTTACAATATCGTCCTTCTCCGTTACTTCAATCCTATAGGAGCGCATGAATCCGGCATGATCGGCGAGAATCCGAACGGGATTCCGAATAATTTAATGCCTTATATTACACAGGTTGCAGTCGGGAAAAGGGACAAGCTCCACATCTTCGGCAATGATTATGACACACCAGACGGAACCGGTGTGAGAGACTATATTCATGTTGTAGATTTGGCGAAGGGGCATGTCAAGGCTTTGGAAGCGATATCTTCCAACTGTGGCGTGGCAGTTTATAATCTCGGCACTGGAAAAGGCTATTCTGTACTTGACATTGTGAAAGCGTTTGAAAGAGTCAATGGTGTCCACATTCCGTATGTTATCGATTCTCGCCGCCCCGGTGACATTGCCACCTGCTACTCTGATCCGACTAAAGCGTGGACAGAGCTTGGCTGGAAAGCCGAATACGACATCGAAGATATGTGCCGAGACTCTTGGAACTGGCAGCATAAGAATCCGGAAGGATACACAGAATGAATATGAACCCCATAAAGGAGACCCAATCTCATGTCCCCAAGGCATAAACAATCCAATCCCGCATCTATTAAATCCCAAGTAATCCGCCTCCGAGTAACAGAGGCTGAAGCACAGCTCTTCAAAAGTAATGCTGCCGCCGCAGATTGCAAAAGTATCAGCGAGTATATAAGGATGAGAGCAATTTCTCATAAATGATAGGAGCGTAGGTACCATAATGAGTAAAACACAAATCGACTTAAACGGCAAGACAATCCTCGTCACAGGTTCTCCTGGTTTTATCGGAGCGAACCTTGTGCTGAGATTACTATCTGAACTATCATCCGGAACAATTATCAGCCTTGATAACATGAATGACTACTACGATCCGGCACTGAAAGAGTACCGACTTAATCTGATTAACGCCGCTTCCGTATCCTCCCCTGCAAAACACATCTTCATTCGCGGTTCTATTGCGGATAAAACACTAATTGGCAAAGTGTTTACAGAATATCGCCCACAAGTTGTAGTCAACCTTGCGGCGCAGGCTGGAGTCAGATATTCCATTGATCATCCAGATGTGTACATTGAAAGCAATATCATTGGTTTTTATAACATTCTGGAGGCGTGCAGACATTATCCAGTCGAGCATCTTGTCTATGCTTCCAGCTCGTCTGTCTATGGCGGCAACAAGAAGGTGCCGTTCGCTACATCTGATAAGGTTGACAATCCCGTATCATTGTACGCTGCTACCAAAAAATCGAACGAACTTCTTGCCCACTCATATTCAAAGCTCTATAATATCCCCTCAACAGGATTGCGGTTCTTCACTGTATACGGACCGGCAGGCAGACCGGATATGTTCTATTTCTCAGCAACTCAAAAGCTCGCCGCTGGAAAAACAATCCAAATCTTTAACTACGGCAACTGCAAGCGTGACTTCACCTATGTTGACGATATTGTTGAAGGCGTTTACAGAGTCATGCAGGGCGCACCAGAGAAAGCAGTCGGTGAAGACGGACTGCCTATACCTCCCTATGCTGTGTATAACATCGGCGGTGGTACTCCGGAGAATCTGCTGGACTATGTAAGCACTTTGCAGGAAGAATTGGTTAGAGCCGGAGTGTTGCCGGATGATTATGACTTTGAAGTGCACAGAGAGCTTGTGCCGATGCAGCCCGGTGATGTGCCTGTGACGTATGCTGACAGCAAGGCTCTTGAAGAAGATTATGGCTTTAGACCTACTATCGGTATCAGAGAAGGACTGAGGAAATTTGCCGAGTGGTATAAAGAATACTATGGAGGAGAATGAAAAATGAAGATAGCAGTAGCAGGAACAGGGTATGTAGAACTTTCATTAGCGGTTCTACTTGCGAAGCACAATGAAGTAACCGCTGTGGATATCGTAGCAGAAAAGGTTGATATGATTAACCATCATATTTCGCCGATTCAGGACGATTACATTGAGAAGTATCTTGCTGAGAAAGAACTTGACCTGACAGCCACTCTTGATGCGGAATCTGCCTATAAGGATGCTGATTTCGTCATTATCGCAGCACCGACCAACTATGACAGCAAGAAGAATTTCTTTGATACAAGTGCTGTTGAAGCTGTGATTGAGCTTGTCATGAAATATAATCCTAATGCGATCATCGTTATCAAATCCACTATTCCTGTGGGATATACAGAATCCATAAGAGCAAAGACAGGCAGCAAGAATATTATTTTCAGTCCTGAGTTTCTGCGCGAATCTAAGGCACTGTACGATAACCTCTATCCGAGCCGTATCATTGTCGGTACGGATATGGAAGACGAGCGCCTTGTCAAAGCCGCGCACACATTCGCGGAACTGCTTCAGCAGGGTGCGATCAAGGAAGATATCCCGACCCTGTTTATGGGATTCACCGAGGCAGAAGCAGTCAAGCTGTTCGCCAATACATATCTTGCGTTGCGTGTCAGCTATTTTAATGAGCTGGACACCTATGCCGAACTGAAAGGCTTGAATACCCAGCAGATCATTGACGGCGTGTGCCTTGACCCCCGTATCGGCACTCATTACAACAATCCATCTTTCGGCTATGGCGGTTACTGTCTGCCAAAAGATACAAAACAGCTTCTCGCCAATTATGCTGACGTTCCGCAGGATATGATAACTGCTATCGTGCAGAGCAATCGCACAAGAAAAGATTTCATTGCAGACCGTGTGCTTGAAATGGCAGGATATTATTCCGCAAACAGCACATGGGATTCTGCAAGTGAGAAAAATGTTGTTATAGGTGTCTATCGTCTCACAATGAAGTCAAACAGCGACAACTTCCGTCAATCGTCAATTCAAGGCGTTATGAAGCGTATTAAGGCGAAAGGCGCAACTGTCATCATCTATGAGCCGACACTGAAGGACGGTGAGACATTCTTTGGAAGTCTGGTTGTGAACGATTTAGAGAAATTTAAGGCAATGTCCGCTGCTATCATCGCTAACAGATACGATGCATCTCTGGACGATGTGGCTGACAAGGTCTACACAAGAGATATTTTCAGAAGGGATTGATTTACGCCCCTCACTCATACGCAGAAACATTCGTTTAAAACGGACTGGAAGTGAAGCAATTACTTTGAAACAGGAACATACGAACGTGCCGAAATCTGGTAGACCGCCGGTTTCGCAGCAGCACTCACATAAGCTCCAAAACTTTAAATATCGCAAGGTAGCCTTAGCGGTAGTGGATGCGTTTATCATCGCAATATCCGCGCTCATATCAAATTATGCCCTATCATTGCTCCATGCAGCGATACCGCCGAAGCATCTGGGTATCAGCATTGTGATGTCAATGGCTCTGTGTTTCCTGTCGCTTGCTGTGGCAGGCGCATATAACAAGCTATGGCGGTATTTCAATAAGAAAGATTACCTATCCTGTGTAGTCGGGGTAGTGGTTGGTATACTGCTTGCCTGCATCTTCACGTTGATAATAAATGGTCATGTGCCATATAGGTACGCAGCATTACATTGTCTTATCTCTATCCTCGGCATCAGTGCGTTCAGGTTTATTTTCAAGACAACTTTTATAGATCTGACAGCCGCCGGAAGGAGCGAGAGCAAATACAAGCGCACCATGCTGATCGGTGCAGGACAAGCCAGCAAGATGCTCCTGAGTGAGATACGCAATGCACAGAATTCACCGTATAAAGAGGACAAATCGACTGCTGTGTTCGATCCCGTGTGCCTGATCGACGATGACAGTTCCAAGCTCGGCAAATCCATTTATGACGTACAAGTAGTAGGCGGAACTAACGATATTGCCAAATTTGTAGAAGAATTGAATATCGAACAGATCGTATTCTGCATTCCCTCCTGTCTGGAAGATGAGAGAAAGCGGATACTCGACATCTGCACTGCCACAAATCTGCCGATCAAAGTGATTCCGTTCCTCGGAAATCTGCTGTTTGATGATGCGCACACAACACTGCTGAATCAGGTGCGGGATATTAAAGTTGAGGACTTGCTGGGCAGAGAGCCTATCAAGTTTGATAACGCAGATATACGCTCCTTCATAAATAACAAGGTCTGCATGGTGACGGGCGGCGGTGGTTCGATCGGCTCGGAGCTTGTTCGGCAGATCGCTAAATATAACCCCAAGCAAATCATCATTGTGGATATCTGCGAAAACTATGCCTATGAAATTCAGCAGGATCTGAAAATGGAATACGGTGACAGTCTTGATCTTGTGGTCAGAATCGCATCAGTGCGTGATTATTACCGCATGAATCAGCTTTTCTCAATTTATAAGCCGCAGATCGTGTTCCATGCGGCGGCGCACAAGCACGTTCCCCTCATGGAAGAAAGCCCGATGGAAGCGATCAAGAATAATGTCATGGGTACTTTCAACACGGCAACCCTTGCACAGTTCCATGAGGTAGAGAAATTCGTCATGATCAGCACCGACAAGGCAGTAAACCCGACCAATGTTATGGGTGCATCAAAGCGGTGCTGTGAGATGATCGTGCAGTATCTGTCACAGACTTCTACAGCTACATTTGATGAATCGTCTATCCACAACGATTATGAGCTGAGAACGAGAGAACGTGGCAGCTCTATTGAACAGCGCATAAAAGAGATAAAGTTCGGTAAATCAGACGGACACAAGCGTACCGAATTCGTCACCACCCGTTTCGGCAATGTCCTCGGTTCAAACGGCTCTGTCATTCCGAGGTTCAAAAAGCAAATTGAGGAGGGCAAGCCTGTCACTGTCACGCACCCTGATATTATCCGCTATTTCATGACGATCCCTGAAGCTGTCAGCCTTGTTATGGAGGCAGCGGCTATCGCCAACGGCGGCGAAATCTTTGTGCTGGACATGGGACAACCTGTCAAGATTGTGACATTAGCAGAAAACCTCATCCGAATGTACGGTAAAGTGCCGTATAAGGATGTAAAAATCGAATTCACAGGTCTGCGCCCCGGTGAGAAGATCAAGGAAGAACTTCTCATGAACGAGGAAGGTCTGCAAAAGACCAAAAACAAGCTGATTTTCATCGGCAAGCAGATCGAAATCGAGCCGGAAGAATTTATCCGTGAGCTGCGAAAGCTCCGCGATGCTTCACTTGAAAACAATGATGAAGCGGCGATACAGGCACTGCATGAAATGGTGCCGACATTCGTTGCGCCGGAGGAATTTAATAAGCAGTTTATTCCGGTGTAGAAATACTCTTATTCTCCTATTTTTGATCCTTTATCTTGCCCTACAGCACTGTGTATCTGCACACGCAGCTATGGGGCAGGAGAAAAGGAAAAATTTCCGATATATCTTGAAGAATTACTTTGATGCAGGTGCTTGTAATGGTTTTACTAACATCTGCATGAGAGTAATTAAAAGAAATTCACCGAACAATTTAACGAAGTGCAGTGGTAGGGATTATCAGCTGCATAAGAGCAGAAAGGAAAATAAAATCATGAACGAAAGCTACTCCATCAAAGACATCATCCGACTCATGCTGAATCACATCTGGCTGATTCTCGTAATTGCAGTGCTTGGTGCAGCCGGCGGTTTTTGTGTGTCCAAATTTATACTGCCGCTGCAATATTCCTCACATATCACCATGTATGTGCAGAGCTATACCGGAATAACCGAAAATGCGGATAATGTGAATAACATCAGCAATTCTAAGCAGCTCGTCAATACCTACATGGAAGTGTTGAAGGACGATGCTGTGATGAATGCTGTCGGAGAGCAGCTTGTAAAGCAGTTCGATGAGAATACTTTGTCTCAGAATTTCAAGATGTCTGATACCGGCAAGCTCACGCCATCATCCATCCGTGCCTGCCTTGCAATTTCGTCTGTGACCGACACCTCCGCTGTTAAAGTAACAGCAACTACAAAAAACGCAGAGGTCGCAGCCGCACTCTGCAACGACTTGACGAAGGTTGCTCCGCAGTATGTGGAGGATGCAGTCGGTGTCGGCTCTATCAACACCATTGATACAGCGAAGGTGTACAACACGCCTGTTGCGCCAAACACGCCCAAAAACACAATGATCGGCGGTGCTGCCGGTTTCATGCTGATTGTACTCATTATTTTCCTCATTGACTTTTTTGATAACACGATCAAGGACTCTGACGCTTTGGCAAACAAGTATAAGAAAGCGATCATTGGCGAAATTCAGCAGTTTGGCGATAGTAAGAAGAAAAGATCATCAGACGAGGATGAGCATACCAAGCTGACGGATAAAGACGTTCCGTTCTTTATCGTAGAAAGCTACAAGTCCATTCGTACAAATGTGACATTCTCCCTGTCCACATTTGATAAAAAAATCTTTGCGGTATCGTCTACGAATCCTGGTGAGGGAAAATCCACAACTTCCGCAAATATCGCCATTGCAATGGCACAAAGCGGAAGCAAGGTACTGCTGATCGATGCTGATATGCGTAAATCCGTACAGCATAAGATTTTTGGTATCAAAAACAAGAAGGGACTGTCCTCTGCGGTCAGCAAGATGAGCAGTCTTGAGGATTGCATTCAGAAAAATGTCATGGAAAATCTCGATGTCATGACAGCAGGGCCTATTCCGCCGAATCCGTCTGAACTGCTGGGTTCCGAGCAGATGACAGCGATTCTGAATGAACTGAGTGAAAAATATGCGGTTATCATCATTGACACACCGCCTGTCAACGTTGTGACCGATGCGATGGAGCTTGCAAAGAACATCTCCGGTATCATCATGGTCGTGCGATATGCTGTTACCACGGACGAGGATGTGGCTGCTGCATATAAGAAGATCGAATTTGCACAGATGAATTTGCTTGGCTTTATCCTGAATGGTATCAAGGTGAAGGGTCATGGCGGATACTACTCAAAATCAAAGTACGGCAGCAAGTATTACTATAAGAAGGGCTATGGATATGGGTACGGTTACGGATACTATGGAAACAAGCCTGAGACTGGTGATGCTGAAGATGATGAAACGGCAGCACCAGTTGAAGAAGATACGGCTGCAGAAGAAACAGCAGTCCCTGCTGCTAAACCGGCAGTAGAAGAGGAGGTTGAAGCCGTGAAGGTAGAAACCGCCAAACCCGCCCCTGACGCTGCACCGAGTACAGACGGCGAGGACTACTACGAGATCAAACTCTGAGGAGTGATATAAACAATGCTAACAGAATACCACTGCCATATCCTCCCCGGAATTGATGACGGCTCGGACAGTGTGGATACCTCACTGAAAATGGTGGAGATGATGAAAGTGCAGGGCGTGGAAAGAATCGTAGCCACACCGCACTTTTATGCGCACAGGGAGAAATCAGTAGCTGATTATCTGCAAAAGCGGCAGGCGGCGTATGAATCCATCAAGGACAGTATGGCAATTCAAGATGTACATCTCGGCGCAGAGGTTGCCATTGAGCATGGTATTTCTGAACTGCCCGGAATCGAGAAGCTCGCTATCACAGGCACGCGCATTATATTGCTTGAACTGCCATACAGAGCCTATGAAAAATGGATGTCTGAGGAGATCTACAACATAGCGGCTGAATATAAGCTGAAAGTCATGCTTGCCCATGTCCACCGCTATCTGCCGTACTATAGCAGAGATGAGATTGAAACGATACTGTCGAGTAAATCTATTTTGCAGATCAACAATGAAGCATTTGCAAGCTGGAAGGAGAAAAGGCTCGCCAAAAAAGTCATGGCAGAGCATACGCACTTTGCATTCGGCTCTGATGCGCACAATTTATCTGACCGCAAGCCTAACTGGGATTTACTTCAGAAAAAGGTGAAATCGGATGCTATAGAAGTTTCTAACAGTATGTTTGATAGGTACATGCTACCAATATAATTTGTACAAATATCCACCCACTCACTACTGGAGGTACATAATGGCAAAGAAAAAAAACGGAAAGTGTCAACAAGGATTTTATGATTCGTGTGCGTGTAACAACTGCGGAGCATGAGGAATTTATCAGACGAGCGAAGGAGAACGGCTATCGGTCGGTGAGTGAATTTATCCGTTCGCTGATCGCTGACGAGCCGGAAGAAACCACGAGCAAAAAAGCAATATCATGAGTGATCGCTGGCAGCAGAATTTTGATGATGTCTTTGCTTACATAAAAGAGCATAACTGCGAGATTTCGGATATTCCGTATGATGTGACAACTTCAAACGGAATCACTATGCAGAATTGGCTAAAAGAGCAGTACATGACTTTTTTAGGCAGGTCAGGCCGCCCTATGTCCGAGGAGCGCAGAGCAATTCTCCGTGACTTCGGCATTGAGAACTTTCGGAATAAATTTGACAATGAGTTTTATCATGTACTCATGGACGTAAAGCATTTTTATGACGAGAACCAAGAGGGAAAAATCAAAAAGGGCGTGACCTTTGGTAAAACAACGGGCATTGATCTGAGTGCATGGGTGCAGTTTCAGCGCAGAAAATACAAGGCAGGTAAACTGAAACAGCGGTATCTGGCATGGATAATGGAAGCTGACCTGATGTTTATTCTTGAAAATCCATTTGACCTCGGATACCGTCATGCATTGGATTTTCTGCGAGTATACGGCGATTTGCAAATGCCCGTTTCGTTCGTCTGCGAGGACGGCTTTCATCTCGGCAAATGGTGCGTGGCGATGCGTGACAGGCGCAACAGGAATCAGGCTGCCGAGGAGCAGATCAAAAAGCTTGATGAGATCGGTTTTGATTGGAGAACAGCCGGTGTAATGCGTAAGCTGAAAGATGCTCCGAGTGTTTTAGTCATGTCAAAGCTGCATACAGAACTTGAGGACAGAAACGGATTTATTCATACAGAGCAGTATTTCAGCGAACACAAGAGTATTGATGTTCCCGAAGCTCATATCTGCGATGATGGCTTTTCCCTCGGAAAGTGGCTGGAAGTCCTTAGATTCCGCTATCGAAGCAAGGGAGTTCCGTCAGAAATCCTTGAGAAGCTGCAAGGTATGGGCTTCAAGTGGAACATTATAAATGCACAGTCTTTGTCCGAACAGGACAAAACAGGACTTGCCTGTGCAGCAGAGTATTCGTCCTATTATCATCATTTGAATGTTTCTGAAAACTACACCAGCGGTGATTTCCCATTGGGCGAATGGATTACTAATGCGCGGACACGGTATAACAGCGGTACACTTCCGGCAGAGCTTAACTGCAGACTGCAAGAGTTGTCTATCATTTGGGATAGTTCCGATATAAAGTGGTTCTATAATTTCGTTGAGTGCAGAAAATTCATTCAGGCGCACCCTGATACACCTATTCCGAGGGAGCTTGTTTCATCATCTGGAACGATGCTCAATTTATGGTATCGGCATAATCGCAGAGCATTTGAGGATGACAAGCTAAGTCCGGTAAGGGGAAAGCTGTTTTCAGAGATTGCCGCATCTTCTGAACAAATACAGAAAAACAATGCAAGAATGCTGTGGGATAAGCATTGGTATGATGTAAAGCAATATCTGGAACAGCACCCTGAATACACGGTTTCGAGCTTTCCGTCCCGTATTGCAGGGCGGCATATCTCCAATGTTTCGGCATGGCTCAAAGTCCAGATCAAAGAATACTTTTCAGAGGACAGTAAGCTCGATGAAGATCAGCGAGAAAAGCTCCGACAGCTCGGTATTGATGATTCACTCATGCGCGGCAAAGTCAGAAAAAAAGAACGGGATAATGAATGGCGGGAGAATTGCATGAAACTAAAAGCGTTTTATGAAGAACACGGTCATATCAATTTGCCGAAAGAATATTTTGAATTGAAAAAATGGTTTTTGCAGCAGCGTGGTTGTTTCAACCGAGGTATATATTCAGAAGAACGAATGACGTTTCTCACAGAGAACGGTATCAACGAGTTATTCAAGATGCCTCTGCGTGGAAATAAGGTCAAGCTGAATGTGACCATTACAAAAGAGCATTACGATGCACTCATGCAGAAAATCGGGCAGGAGGGGTGTCAGAGTATAGAGGAATACTTGATAAAGCTGGCAAAATCATAGTACGGTGATTATTTCGCACCTTGGAACACACTTGTCAATTGGATAGTGATTTCCTTCCAGTAAATTGATACTTTCCGGAACGCATTATAATCAGTTATTGGTGAAATCGTTTTGCAAAACCACATTCATTATAGCACAGAAATCTCCATAATACCACCTACTGTGAGTGGTGCTGATGAGAAAAATGCAGTTTGACAATTCGCTGGATTTTGTGTATAATGACTATAAGAGTATAGACTCACAGGGGGCTGTGCCAAGAGAATTACATCAAGCTTTGTCAAGCTGATTTTGAACGGTATCTGAAAGATCACCGGCAGAGAATCTGCACTATGTCCTGAATGCAACAAGCTCATGCAGTCGCACGGAAGATGCCAGCGGCACGTCCATATACCGGGTGACGGGAGAACACGGCTCTCTACGAGTGTTTTTCTGTGATTCCTGCCGCCAGTATCATAGAGAACTGTCCGATTTTCTGGGGATGTGCAATGAGGTGCTATAAAATTCAAATCAACATCTGTCGTTTGAGAGAGATAGCGTTAATTCATCAAACACTGCCTCCATGCTGCCTACCCTCCATTTTTTAATCAGGTTGCTTGTAAATTCAGCCAGCTGGGCAGTAGCTCATTAGTTCGCCTGTCAATTTCGTTCCGAATACTTTATGATAGAGATATCACATATAAAGGAGATGTCTCTATGGAAGAATTGGAACGGACGGATAAAAATCATGCAAGCAAGAGAGCGGCGAGGATCTTGCGGGAGCGGCGGCAGGAACTGAATATGACACAGGAGGCTGTTGCTCTGGAAGTGGGTATTTCTGTAGCGCACTATCAGTTTTTTGAATACGGGCAGCGGAATATCATGAAAGTGAATATGAGACTCGGTCTGATTATTTGTGCTACTCTCGAACTGGATCCCTTTGAGCTGATTTTTGAGAATGATGCCGCATGGGTCAGAAAGCAGCATTGGACGAAATGAGTGCGTGAGATTTTCATGAGCAGGTGAATTTTTCATGGGTACTTGACAAAGTCCCCCACTTCTGGTATAATAGGTATGGTGGTATGAACAACAGGCTGATTGGACGGCTACATTAGATGTTACATGTGGTTATGCGTTTGTTTATAGGTGTAGACTTTCACATAATAGCTTCGAGCAGTGTATGAGTGCCAGTATATCCATACCTTAGAAACTTCTCTCAGGGGTGTTCATTTTCCATATTTTACTATTGTTTCGTTACAAATCAATATGAATTAAAGGGGCTTCTTTGAGTACCAAAACTCGGAAAAGCCCCTATTTCCGTGCATTTTCGCTCCATATACTTTGTATCAATTTGGGCTTGCAGTAGGACGACGGCATATCGGGTACTAACACCAAAAAGCGTGACGAGTTTAACCGCATGATTGAGGAATGTATGTCGGGAAACATCGACATGATCATCACCAAATCGATAAGCCGATTTGCCCGTAATACGCTGGATTGTCTAAAATACATACGACAACTGAAAGATAAGAATATCCCCGTTTATTTTGAAAAAGAAGCGATAAACACAATGGATTCAAAGGGCGAAGTCCTCTTGACCATCATGGCGTCACTTGCACAACAGGAAAGCCAGAGCCTCTCGCAAAACGTGAAACTTGGTATTCAATACCGTTACCAGCAAGGCAAAGTGCAAGTAAACCACAATCGTTTTCTCGGCTACACCAAAGACGCGGAAGGCAATCTTGTCATTGATCCTGAGCAGGCTGAAATCGTTCGGCGTATCTACAGAGAATACCTGCAAGGACAAAGTATGGACAAAATTGCCGCAGGTCTTGAAGCAGACGGAATCCTCACCGGCGCAGGCAATACAAAATGGCATACAAGTACCATAAACAAAATACTCCGAAACGAAAAGTACATGGGTGACGCTCTCCTTCAAAAGACCTATACCACTGACTTTCTGACAAAAAAGCGCATCAAAAACAACGGCACCGTTCCGCAATACTATGTCGAGGACGACCACGAGGCAATAATTCCGAAGGACATTTTTCTTTTAGTGCAGGAGGAACTTGTTCGCAGGCGGGTCGTTCATACCAGCGATAACGGCAAACGACATTGTTACTCCTGCAAACATTGTTTTGCCCGGATAGTTTTCTGCGGAGAATGTGGTGAATTCTACCGCCGTGTTCATTGGAACAACCGAGGCTGCAAGTCTATCGTTTGGCGGTGCTGCAGCCGCTTGGAAAACACGGGACACGTTTGCCGCGCTCGGACGGTCAATGAAAAACTCTTAGAGCAGGTGACGCTTGATGCGATAAATCGTGTACTTTGTGAAAAAGATGATTTTCTGAAAACACTTCAGGCAAACATAGCCACTGTGGTTCTGCAGGGAGATACCCTTTCGCCTGATGCAATTGATGCACGCCTGCGGGAACTTCAAAAGGAGCTTTTGAAGAAGGCCAATCAGAAAGACGATTATGATGCCGTGGCTAATGAAATACTTCGGCTTCGTGATATGCGCCGCCAAGCCGAAGTAGACAGCGTTATAAAGGACGAACAGATGAAACAGATAAACGACCTGCAAGACTTCATAAATAGCCGGCCTACTACCATCACGGAGTTTGATGAGGCGCTTGTAAGAAGGCTCATCGAGAAGATCACCGCCTTCGCCGACCACTTCAACGTGGAATTCAAGTCCGGGATCACGATCGACATCGAAGCATAAAAAGGCTCCTCGCCGCCGACGCATTTGCCGGTAGTGAGGTGCCTTATTCTTTTACATTCATTCTGTTTTATCATGAGTGGAACCTCATATAGTAGAAAAGTGGTCTGCAATAGTGGTCTATATGTTATGTGTTTTTTGCTTGAAGATTTTCAATTATAATGCACTTTAAAATTGAGATGTCTTCATATGATTGTACCAGTCTTGAATCCTTCGACGAAACCTTGGTAAAACGCTGACTGGGGCAGATAACCGTCTGGGGCGACCATTTCACAGTGGAGCTAAAATCCGGACTAACAATTGATATTGAAGGATAATGTCCTAAGGCTCAAAAAGGCTCCTCACCACTGTAATATATCCAGTGATGGGGAGCCTTTTCTATTTAGCGTATGTTACTATTCCAGATAAATCTCCATCTGAATGCTTTGATTTTATGGAATATTCAATATTAAAACTATCTGTTAACGGATTAAGTAATAAAGCTGGTCCTAGCCATTTCATTTCTTTTGCCCTTAGAGTGCTTATAGAAAATTCAAACTCGATATCATTACCCTTGACCTTAGGCATTGCAATATATTTTGTTATCTCCCTACCATAGTCATCCGAATTATATCGAGGATTTCCATTAATTCCAGCACCACCGAACTGGGCTCTCACTGCTGCCTGACCTTCTGCCAAGCTATCTGCTAAGGTGTATGATATATCGGTATCATAGGAAATATCTGATGATTCAGGCATCATCAAAAGTTCTTTAATAACATCATCTTCATAAATCAAACCCTCTAACCCTTGCATATCTGGATTTATAAGCTCCTTGGATGGAATAATTGCTTCTGCGACATCTTTTTTTATTTTAATGTGCACATCCACATCCTCATCGTAAACTTTAGATGCATTTTCGATTGCAAGTGGGATAAAAAGCATTCCGTTAAAAGTTGTCACGTACCAATTCATCATTTGTACACGATGCAGATTATATTCAAGCATCATAATGCTATCATATTTGTCTTCTTCCTCTTTGGTCCCTTCATAAGAATATGATGACATCAAATCATATCTTCTTTCTAAGTTTCCTATATTAAAAAATTCTGTATCTTCAGATATATCTATTCCGAGATATTCTTTGCATAAATCTATTATCGAACCTCTATCCTCATCATTTATGCGTACTTTCTGTAACTTGAAAAGATTTAATTTAAAAGAGCTAGTAACTGGAGTTAGAATTGAGCCATCATTTCTAATAATAGGAGTAGCATCGCTTGTTTTTTTCCCGTCTTCATCATTTGCCTCGTCCTTGCTTTGGAGTTCAGATGGTTCTGTAATTTTGTTACTCCTAATTTGTTCTACCAATTTCAAAGACTCTTCTAAAATTTGTGTTTTATGCTTAACAAAAGATACTGAGCTTGATACTTCAATCGGACAAATCAAATTAGAAACAGCACCATCGACAAAACAACCCAGACGTAAGTCTGAGAATCCTGCCTTAACACGCTTCCCATTTTCCAAAATATTTTCAACAGTATCTTGTATTACACCTTTTATATACCGCCTTACCTCTCTCTTACTTTTTCCGTCTTTTAATGAGAATGGAGTCAATCTTCGACTTGCAAGGTCAAAAGGCATGTTTTCTGGTGCACCGTAATCAGCATTTAAAACACATATTACTTTATCCCAGCCTAAAACATGCGTAGCATATCCTAATTCAAGCATTACATTAGGATTTGGCATATATTTTATCTTACTATTTCCATCTTTATCGACTGTCTCATATTGACATACTGCACTAACATCAGCAATGAAAATATCACAATCGTCAATCTTTGAAAAAATTGTCTGTGCTATGTCCGGGGAACCAGATTCTCCCTTTGTGTCACGGTCAGCTTCAATATCAACTGTGTCTCGCAATAAAAGAACTGCATCCTTGATACTGTCTTGAATTATATTTCTAGTATCACTTCCCGGCAAATCAGATTGCCAAGAATAAAAAATAGTAATCTGTGAATCACTCACATTAATACCTCCTTAACATCTATTCTATTGCCCGAAAATGCCTTTACTATCGAGTTGCCGGATTTGTTGTCAACTTTTTCCTCTTTCAAAAGTTACTTCAAAGTCCTGACATCTAATCCACTCACTCAATTTGCGTTATCTAATCCGAGGTCACAACCTGACACACATTTTCGCAGTAGATATGTTTCCATATAAAATAACCGAGCTTTTTCAGTAGTCAGGCTTCTCATCCCAACTTTCAAAAAGCCCGGAAATACGCCACTTTCTGACACTTATTTATCTTTCCTTGACATCAACACCACAGTCTCGACATGCCTCGTCCCCGGGAACAGATCCGCTCCGCACACACGTTCTGCATTATAGCCGTGCTGTGAAAGCCGTTTCGCATCACGGGCAGCGGTTGCAGGATCACAGGAGAGCATAACAATTTTTTCGGGTGACAGCGAGCATACAGCGTTCAATGCCTCCTCGGAGCAGCCTTTTCTCGGAGGGTCGAGCAATGCCACGGCTAAGGGAGTATCTTTTATTTTATCGGATATTATTTCTGCGCAGCCGCAGTAATACTCCGCATTGCTGATATTATTTATCCGAGCGTTTTTCACGGCATTTTCAACAGCCTCCGGAACGATCTCAACGCCGATGATACGTCCTGCGCTGTGAGCGATTGAAAGACCTATTGTTCCGATACCGCAGTACAGATCTGCAACTGTATCATTTAATGTAGGAGCTGCATATTCAAGTGCTTTTGCGTATAGCTTTTCCGCCTGATGAGTATTTACCTGATAGAATGACAGCGGTGAGATCTCAACGGTATTTCCGCACATTGTATCTCTGATAACGTCATCTCCACGCAGTGTTACGCATTTTTTCCCGAGAATAACATTGGTTTTTTCGGGATTTATATTCATGACAAAACTCTTCACATCAGGAAACGTATCGCAGACAATTTCAGCCAGCGGAGCAAGCTGTCGGGAGATATCTTTCCTGACCACAAGACAGACCATTATCTCTTTTGAGTAATATCCGCGCCGGATATAAATATGTCTTACTATTCCGGTGTGAGTTTCATCGGAGTAGGCGGCGATTTTTTTCTTATTGATAAATCTGAGGATAGTCTCGTTTATCTGTGAGAATATTTCCGGCTGAAGAGGACAATCGCTTACCGGAACAAGTCTGTGACTTCTTGGAGCGTAAAAGCCGCACACGACTTCGCCATTTATTTCAGCGAGCGGATACTGTGCTTTATTGCGGTATCTGTCGGTATCTTCGGCAGCGATGAATTCATCAAAAACGGGATCAAGACCGCCGATCCGCTTGAAAGCATTCTCTATGATATCAGCTTTTATTGCAGATTCTGCCTCATAAGAGATATGGCGATAGACACAGCCGCCGCATTTTTTATAAACGGAGCAGCGGCGTTCGCATCTGTCTTGTGACGGTGAGATAATGCTGTCAACAATGCCGTAAGCATAGCTTTTCAAGACTTTAACGATCCTTACATTGAGAACATCTCCCACTGCGGTATCGGGCACAAAAACAGCCATTCCCTCCACATGGCACACACCGCTGCCCTCGGAGGTCATTCCTGTTATCTCTGCTTTTATTATCTGATTTTTTTCAGGCATTGTGATATCTCCTTTTTCTTTTCCATGAGAGTGTCAAAGCTGCGGATATATTCATAGGGATACTTATAGTTATGTATACGGGTGATCCTGCCGTCAGGATATACAAGCTTTGTCGATGCCGCACAGCCTGCACCAAGTATCGTCTGACTTTCGTCCATAATGAAAATATTATAAAGACATTCGTGTCCTTTGAACGAATATCCGACATTCTCGAGATTATCGAGTGTATTTTTCTGACGGTAAAGATAATACGGCAGATATCCGTTCTGCCGGAGCAGCTCCATATACGGCAGGTCGGAGGCATTGCGTGCAAGTGAGAGACTTCCCTCAGAGGAGCTTGCTCCCCGTTTGACAGTAAGTGTATGTATAGTTATATTCTCAGGTGCAAGGTCAACGATCTGTTTCAGAGTAAGTTCAAAGCTCTCCAAAGTATCGGAGGGAAGTCCGAGTATCAGATCGGTATTTATTGTGCGGAAACCTATTTCCCGTGCAAGCCGGTAACTCCTGACGGCATCTTCTGCGGAGTGTTTTCTTCGGATGACTTTCAGAACATCATCATTAAGTGTCTGAGGATTCACGGATATCCGCTGTACTCCGAGTTCCTTTATTACATGGAGTTTCTCCCGTGTGATGGTATCGGGCCGTCCTGCCTCAACGCAGTATTCTCTTACGCTGTCGAGATCAAAATTTTCAGCAACGCACTCCATGATAATGCGGAGATCATCGGCTGAAAGTGAAGTAGGCGTGCCTCCTCCGAAATAGATCGTGTCGATCTTTACACCGGAGTCCTTTACAAGACCGCTGATTATTTTCAATTCACGGCAGAGAGCCTCCACATACTCCGGCATCAGCTTTACCGCCGACTCCACAGAGTGCGAAACAAAGGAGCAGTAGCTGCACCGTGACGGACAAAACGGTATCGAAACATAAAGACTTACCGTGCTGCTGTCCATATTTTGCAGCAGTGGGAGCTGATTTACCGCAGTCTCCCATGCAAGTTCAAGGCGGCTTTGCGATATCTCATATTTTTCTTTCAGAATCGTGAATATTTCAGCCTTATTCTTTCCCTGCTTTATCAGCTCTGTGACCTTTTTCACAGGGCGTATACCTGTCATAAGTCCCCACGGAGGGATAATCCCTGTCCTTTTGCTGAGTATTCTGTATATCAGGCGGCATAGTTCAAGTTCAGCGGTATTATCGGGATCTTTCAGAATTTTTTCATCAGAGGATATCACTCCCGACAGCTTTACATCGGTATAGATGCGTGCTCCGTCACAGCCTGCCACTACAAAGGAGTCTCCCACGGCATCGCTGATGTTGTCAGAGAATGAAAATCGGTCTGTATGGAAAAAGATCTTCAACGTCGATTCAATTTCATATTTAAAGGAATTGCCGATCAAAATGACCGGCATTTTATGATCATTCATTTTTGGATCCTTTCATGTATGGGTTCATTTTTCTTTCCATTCCGAGCGTTGTACTCTCGCCGTGACCGGGCAGCACACGGAAATCGCCGTCAAGCATATAAAGCGCACGAAGAGAGCTTTCCATATCATACGGACTGCTGCCGGGAAAATCCGTTCTGCCGACAGAGAGCCTGAAAAGCGTATCCCCTGAGAAAATTACATCTTCACAGATATAGCATACGCTCCCCATTGAGTGACCGGGAGTGTGAATTGCTCTGAATGTGAGGATCCCATCAGTTATATGTGAATTATCCGATATGGCGGTATAGGACGTCACGGGAACGAATTTCCTCCCCGACATTCCTGCATGGAGAGAGTATATCTCACTGTCAAGCATTCTTGCATCATCGGCATGGATAAATACTTCCGCACCGACAGCAAGCCGCACCTCCTCCACACCGCCGATATGATCGAAGTGTCCGTGGGTGAGGAGTATCTTATTCAGCCGCAGTGATCTCGCTCGTATGAAATCCAGAAAGCGAGCACTGTCCCCTCCGATATCCACAGCGATGCACTGCCCCGGAGCTGTTTCGACAATATAGCAGTTAGCCCCCATTTCACCGAGAGCAAGACGATGTATTTGCATAATGACCTCCTATATGGCAGATCTGTCTACCGAGAAAACGCCCCTGACCTTTCTCAGCTTATCAAAGAGATTCTTCAGCTGCTCCGTACCGGAGATAAGGATAGTACACTCAAATATAGCGTTGCCGTTTTTCATAACTCTTGAAGCAGAATGAATGATAGGAACTCTTGCCTCAAGAAGAACGGCAGTGATGTCGTACACAAGACCGACTCTGTCAACTGCTGTGACCTCAAAGCTCGTCTGCAGCTGTGAATTGCTGTTATCCGACCACTGTATTTCGCACCATCTGTTCAGCTCCGAGGGATCGTTCCTGCTGAGGACTGCCTTATAGTTTGTACAGCTTGTCGTGTGAACGGAAATTCCGTGTCCACGTGTGATGAAGCCTACGATATCATCGCCCGGCAGCGGATTGCAGCACTGAGCAAACTTGACGGCTATGTCATCTATCCGGTCAAGGATGATGCTGCTCTTTGAGGATGATTTCGGCTGTATGAGAGGTATCACTGACGGCTCGTCATTCTCGTGAGCGTGGAGCTTTTCATATTTGTCTTTCAGACGGGGTATCATCTTTGACAGAAGTACGCCTCCGTAGCCGATAGACGCATAGAAATCATCAAGAGTCTCGCAATTATGGCGCTTGAAATCATCTTCAAGAAATGCTGCATATTCACTTTCATCAAGATTTATCCTGTGCCGTTTGAACTCTCTTTCAAGCTCTGCCTTTCCCTCTATGACGTTCTCCTCACGGCGTTCTTTTTTGAACCATGAGCGTATCTTTGAGCGAGCCTCATTTGTACGGACGATGTTCAGCCATGCCCTGTTAGGTCCTTTATCGGGATCTTTGCTTGTGAGTATCTCACATATCTCACCTGTCCGGAGCTTATAGTCGAGCGGGACAATTCTGCCGTCCACCTTTGCTCCGACAGTTTTGTGACCTATCTCTGTATGGATACGGTATGCAAAATCAATGACTGTAGAATTCACGGGAAGACATACAGACATTCCCTTTGGCGTCATGACAACGATATCCTCCGGAGCAAGATCGGTCTTTATTATGCGGACGATCTCCTCCACATCATCGGAGGTCTGCTGTGCCTCGATCACCTGACGCACCCATGCAAGACGCTGTTCCATTTTATCCTTGCCTTGAATGCCCTCTTTGTATTTCCAGTGAGCAGCAATGCCGTATTCGGCTGTTTCGTGCATATCCCAGGTACGTATCTGCACCTCAAAGGGAATTCCCTCACGTCCCAGAACAGTAGTATGAAGAGACTGATACATATTTGATTTTGGCGTGGAGATGTAGTCCTTGAAGCGGTTGGGAAGGGGACGGAACATATCGTGTATAAGTCCCAGAACGTTATAGCACTCAGCGATCGTGGTAACGATTATCCTGACAGCGTATTTATCATAGATCTCGTCAATATTCTTGTGATGCAGAAAGATCTTCTTATAGATCCCGTAAATGCTCTTGACACGTCCCTCGATCTGCGGCGGTTCAGCGAACTCTTCCGACTTGAAGCGCTGAGCGATACGGCTTTTTATGATCTCGATGAATGCCTCTCGCTTTTCCTTTTTATTTTCAAGGATATGTTCTATCTCAGAGTAGGCAAAAGGATCAAGATAGTGGAATGCAAGGTCCTCCAGCTCCTCCTTGACAGCTCTGATGCCGAGCCGATGAGCAATGGGAGCATAGATGTTCATAGTTTCCAAAGCCGTATTGCGCTGTTTATCAAGAGGACGATATTTCAGCGTTCGCATATTGTGCAGCCTGTCGCAGAGCTTTATTATCATGACACGGATATCCTGAGACATGGCAAGCAGTATTTTTCTGATGTTTTCAGCCTGCTGTTCCTCTTTTGTGAATATCGGTATCTTGCTCAGCTTTGTGACACCGTCCACCAGCATTGCCACGTCCTGACCAAAGCGTTTTTTCAGATCGTCCAAAGTTGCGGGAGTGTCCTCAACAACGTCATGAAGGAGAGCCGCACAGATAGTATCGGTATCCATGCCAAGCTCCAACAGGATATACGCAACGGCAAGCGGGTGTATGATATATGCCTGCCCCGATGAACGCTTCTGCCCCTCATGAGCCTTTGCCGCAAATTCATAGGCAGAGATTATCTTGCTGAGGTCATATTGCTTATCATCGGTGAGGATCTTCTGGATCAGCATCTCAATGGTAAAATTATCGTCGTAGTCGGGAATATCCTTAAGGTAATCCTCGGGATCTACAGGTACGGCAGTATCCGGAATTATCAGATCTCCGGAGCCGTTATCGGATAAATTCATATCAGTGCTCATAAAAATCTCCTTTGCAAAGAATCAGGATTTTTGAACAGCCATTGCCTTTTCCGAAAGAGCAGAAAGCACAGGAGCAGAAAAAAGATCGGTCTTGTGAGTATTTTTGATCCTTGTTATTTTTGATTCGGCAGAGACATTCACAAGTCCGAGCTGTCTCATAGCTTCAACTGCGGCAGAGAATTTGCAGTAATTAAGTGAATTGTCTTTCAGCCGCATGAAGAGATTATCTGCGCTTATACCGAACTCCGGAATGTTTTTGTATATCCTTACCGCCTCATCTCTGCTTGGCAGCATACGGCGGTAATAGGCAGGCGGCAGCTCCTCTCCCCGGAGAAAAGCCTCGAATGCCGAAAGAGCATTAAAAACTGCGTCCTGATCAAATCCGCTGTAACGGATATCACGGACAATAATGCTTAATCTTTCATCATCTCTGTAGTGATCGAGTTCAAGAGTGACCATAAGATCACATTTTGCTCCCTTGAATGCGGAAAGCTCGTGTGGAGGCATCCGGAAATATACCCCACGGAAGGAATTGCTCCCGACCTTCATCATGATACCCGAGTGTCTGCCTCCCGAATAGGAGACGATATCCGTAACAAGTGCATTTGAAATATTGAAAAGAGGTTTCTCGTTATCCATGCCGAATGGTTCAAGCAGTGAGATACCTCCGACATTTTTAACATTAAGCTCCTCCGGACGGACGGCTGTCGCCGCTGAGAGCGTCATCACCGGCATGACCTTATTGTTTTTCAGAGCATATTCCTCCAGCAGTCTGCGGAATTCGTCAGCCATTCCCTGATTTATAGTAAATCCTCCCGCACCGGGATGACCGCCGAATTTTTCAAGAGCATCAGAGGCATACGTAAGTGCCTCAAAAACGGAGAATCCCTCAAACGAACGTGCCGAGCCTCTCAGCTCGCCGTTTTCCTCAGATGCGATAAAGCAGGGTTTACCGAAAAGCTCCATGATACGTGCGGCAGCGATACCGATAACGCCGTGATGCCAGCCTTTTCCTGAGATAAAAATTATTCTTCCCCGGATAAGCATGGGATCATTTTCTATCATGGCGAATATCTCGTCCATGATCCTTTTTTCCTCCTGACGGCGCATATTGTTAAGCTCATGAAGCTCCTCAGCAGCGGCGGAGGCTTTCTCGGGAGCTTCACACAGAAAAAGCTCGGCAGCCTTTTTAGGAGAGCCGAAACGTCCCGACGAGTTTATCATCGGAGCGATCCCGAAGCTCACAGAGCGTGAATCTATCTCAGAGCTATCCGGCAGGCATATGTTCTTCAGTGCTATGATCGCCGGACGGTCAGAGTTTTTTATGAGTTCAAGACCGTATGAAACAAGAAAGCGGTTTTCTCCGGTCAGGCTCACCACATCGGCTATTGTTGCTATAGCCGCAAGATCACCGAATTGTTCAAGGGCAAAGGTGCAGTCGCCGCCGCAGAGTGCTGCTACGAGTTTGAGGGCAACTCCTGCGCCGCAAAGATGCTTGAATGTAGAAAGGCAGTCGTGTCTGTGAGGATCTACGACAGCCTCCGCACGAGGAAGCACCTCTCCCTGACGGTGATGATCGGTAACGATCAGCTTCATTCCGAGAGAATAGATATATTCAGCCTCCTCGACAGCAGAGATGCCGTTATCCACAGTGATGATAAGCTCTGTGCCCTGCTGAGAAAGCTCCATGATCGCATTTTTATTCAGACCGTAGCCATCGGAACGCTCCGGGATATAGTACGTCACATCAGCCCCCGATTCAAGGAGATATGTATACAGAATGACAGTTGACATTATCCCGTCACAATCGTAATCGCCGTAAACACAGATACGCTGATAGCTTTCGATAGCCTCATTTATTATATCGGCAGCTCTTTGCATATCGGTTATGAGAAACGGATCGGAAAGCTCTGAAGGATCAAGATCCCGAAATACCGATTCCGGTGAAGAGTAGCCTTTGTTTGCGAGAGCAGCGGCAGTCAGAGAGGTAACTCCGCAGCCTGACATCAACACGGAAATGATCTCTTTCTGACAATTGCCGATCTTCCATTTTTTCATAGTGAGCTCCTTAAAATTTATACCACCCTCATATAACGAAATTTCTGCTCATCATCTATTTTGCCGTTTGCATCAGAGGGCGGTATACAAGAAATTCCGGCGGCGGAGAGGTGCAGCCTCTCTCGTGGAAGAAAAGCCGTCTCTCCGCCATTGCCGTCATTATATTTGCGGAAGTGAATCGATCAATCCCAGCTTATATTTCTGGATAGTAAGTGCGTCCAGATTTGTTATGCCGTCGCCGCCTCCGGTGACATCGGCATTTTCAGCTCCCTGTTCTGAGATGCCTTTATCCTTGCCAAGACCGTATTCATCGGGATTTGCCGAATACTGCATAATGAGTACGGCATCAGCAAGATCAACAAGACCGTCGCAGTTTGAATCTCCCCAATTTACATCGCCGGATGAAGCAGATCCTGAGGAAGTCGTGGGATCGGTAGGATCTTCCGTTTCGGGACCGCTTCCGTCCGGCTCGATACCTCCCACGTGTTTGCCGTCAATGTAGACGCAGATGTTGTCGGTTCTGACCTCATTTCCCGTACCGAAGAAGGCATCGTCCTCCTTATAAATGGTCAGACCGTCATAGCTGTGATCGTTTGTGGGATCCCACTTATCGCCGTAGTACATACCAACGGTAAATTGGTACTTCTTGCCGGAGTTTGCAATATTATATTTGTCCCAGAGGATCTCAACATAGTATACATCGTCCATTTTGTCATATTTATACGGACCGCTTATAACGCCGTCACCGCCTTCTTCGGCAGCTTCAACGGCTGACTGGTCATAGAGCTCGCTCGGCTTTACGCTCATGGGATCTGAGATCTCCTTTGTGCTGAAATAATAGCGGACGGAAGTTTTTTCAGCAGGAGTTATTGAATCGGTCATTACCATGAATGAGACTTTCGTCACGCCACAGCCGTCAGCGTTAAGATCGTCAATGCCGCAGGCATTTACCCAGTAGCTGTTTCCGCCGCCCTCACCGCTGCTGTAGGAGGGAGTGGGCGGGAAATTCTTGGTCGGCTGCATATCTTCAGTTCCGAAGTATTCATAAAGACCGGCACAAGCTCCCACAAAGGCAGCATTGTAGTCGATAGTAACTTCGTTGTAGATATAGTCCGATGTGATATCAACGTGGTTATCGCTGCCGTCAGGACCTCCGGCAAGTGCGCCGTAAAGTACATAACGATGCTCATCGGGATCTTCACATTTTGTAAGACCCGATGCGGCACGATGGTGGGGATATTTTACGGAATTTTCGTTATATCCGACAATATAGGAACGTCCGAGAGGATTATTTCCCATGATGTATTCCATTTCTTTTTTAGCCCATTCGCTCTGCTCGCCGGGCTTGCCGTCATTCGTGTATTTATCGTAGATCATTGCGATAAACTGCATAGCGGTGTTGTAGCGTGCGCTGCCCCACTGACTCAGGAAAGCGTATCCTCCGGGCGATTCAAGAGCCTGCCATACAGGGAAGCATTTTGCGACTTCGTCCCAGAAATCATCAAAGACATATTCGTTCTTGCCCTGAGCTTTTCTGACCATATTAACAAGATCAACTTCGGGGTGCTCCTGATTTATGCGTGCCCATACGCAGGCAGTACCGCTCCACATATCGTTCCAGCAGTAGCACCAGCCGCTCGGAGCATAGTAATCATAGTACGGAGCAGCAAGCTCAAGAGGCTTTGTATCGCCTGTGCAAAGATAGAGCCATGCAGCTGCCCAGCAGTAGTCGTCTTCCCATTTGCTCGATGCGTAATACTGTTTCGGACCGTCACCGTTGTCGCTGAGTTCAAGCGGATTTGCATTTGCGAAATCCCACAGAGCCTGAGCATAATCAAGAGATTTTTCAGCGTATTCGGGATCGCTGTCCTTAAAGTTCAGATAGTTTATCGCAAGAGATGCGGCAGCAGATACGACATAATCGGTCTGCGGCTTTTCTGCCGTGAGGAAAAATGCCGGACGTGCCATTTTGTCGACCTCGGGAGAGTTCCAGTAGGCGTGGTCGATATCTCCGTCACCCACCTGATAGCAGTGAGCGATCACCGTACCGCTCTCATCACGGAAAGTGCACTTCATAAGATAGTCATTGAAGTACCGGAGTATCGTTTCAATGTGGTCGTCCTGACCTGTCTTTACGTAGGAGTCACGGAATTCATAATAGCCCCAGCCGAGAGTAGCGGCGGTATAATTTTCGGGCATACCGAATTCGACGTGGTCTCCGGCATCGTGGAAACCGCCTGCAACGTCAACACAGCCGTCACCGTCGGGATCAAGGACATCTTTGTACTTGTCAATAAAATCCTGTGAAAGGTTTGTTCCGTTGCTTTTTTCGTCCATAGGCTTCAGCGGGACCTGCGCATCGTATGTGTGGCAGTCTCCTCGCCATGTGTAGCGGTTATTTTCATTTACCTCAGTGCCGCACATATTCGCATCATAGAAGTAAATGGAATACTGCAAGGCTCTCGCAAAATCGTAATCCAGACCGGAATCGTTGGCAAGAGACTCCTTCAGCTCCTCGGCAGCGTTCATGCTTGCCGGGATCGCCGGAAGCTGTACGATGACCGCTGCTGCACACAATGCAGATGCGAGTCTTTTTGTTAATTTTGATAAATGCATGATCAGACCTCCTGATTTTTTAACTCAGTCACAAGACCGAGTTTATATTTT
The DNA here is from genome assembly GCA_947624255.1 of uncultured Ruminococcus sp. Classification (GTDB taxonomy): domain Bacteria; phylum Bacillota; class Clostridia; order Oscillospirales; family Ruminococcaceae; genus Ruminococcus. The sequence goes on along the minus strand of CANQJO010000010.1, from coordinate 9,179 downwards.
TGTATTTCGAGAGCGTCAAGGTTGGTGATACCGTCACCGCCGCCTGCAACATCTGCGTTTATGCTGCCCTGCTCCGTGATGCCCTCTTCCGCACCGAGACCGTATTTATCAGGATTTGCGCTGTACTGCATGATGATGACCGAATCAGCAAGATCAACTGTGCCGTCACAGTTTGCGTCTCCGGGGAGCGCATTGCCGGATGAGGAGCTTTCCTCGCCGCTCGCTGCGGGAGGATCGGTTTCTCCGGATATAGGATATGTTTTAAGGTCGGGAAGCTCGTCAAGAGTAATGCAGTAATCGCTATTGTAGATCTCTGTGAGATTTTCCACAGGATTATTCTGCTCACTTGTGAGGAAATTCATATACCACGGACAGAAATAGAGCCATGCAGCCTTGTCATTGATGAGATTTTCCAATGAGGGGATCGAATCGTTCTCTGCCATGGCGACCATTTTCCGACCGTCGGTACTCTGTACAAGACTGTAGAATGTAGAGGATATTGAGCTGAGATTGGGAAGTCCGTCCACAGCGTTATATTTGTCATAACCGATGATATCCACCACGTCATCACCGGGATACCAGTCGGCAGATGTCTCATAGGTGTAACCCGTCCACACCCAGATGAGATTATCAAGACCGTACTCATTGGTGAGCTTATCGTAAAGCAGTCTGTAGAGTTTCTTGCACGGTTCAGCGCCCTCTGCTCCCCACCAGAACCAGCCTCCCTCTGCCTCATGGAGCGGTCTCCACAGAACGGGAACATCCGCATCTTTAAGCTTTTTGAGCTGAGAGGCTATCTCCTCGATATCCGCAAGGAGCTGCTCGTGCTCCCATGTGCCCTCCTCAAGAGCCTTTGAAATGCTGAATGTGGTGAACGGAGTGTTGCCGCTCGATTCAACGTAGAACGCCACCTCAGTGCCGTTTTCCTCAGACGGAACGTTCCAGTGCCACGTTAATGCTGCAATGCCCTTATACTCGTTTGTCCACTGGATAGCTCTTTCGGGAGCGTGGTCGTTCCAGTCTGAATTTGAGCGGTAGGCAAGAAGATCAATGCCTCTGATGGCAGGCTGCTTGCCGGTCTTTTCCATGATGTACTCAAACTCAGCCTCGTTGTCCTTTATGAAGTTTTCCGGATCGGCATAGAGGTTGTAATTATGCTCACCGCAATACTCCTGCTGACCTGATATGATATGCTTTCCGTACTGATCGCAGAGGTAGTTATACAATCTTTTTGCTGATTCTGAGGCATTCGGATTCGACAGCGTTCTTGTAGGGGTAAGGTTTGAGAGGCTTTCATCGGCAGGAGTGAGCGTCAGGTAATCAAAGAAAGTATATCCCCAATACGCCTTGAATTCGATAGTATTTTTGCCTTTTTTGAGATTTACCACGCCGGCTTTTGTTTCGGAGAAGCTCAGATTGTGGGTAAAGCTCACCTCTCCCTGATTCACCCCGTTTACGTTGAGATACTGCACCTTTTTGTTGGCATCATAAGGCTCGCAGTAGCATATTGTAAGCTCATACAGACCGTCCTCGGGGACGTCCGCTTCAACGCTGACAGTAGTTCCTTTCTGATCGAGATACGAGAATCCGCTGCCCGAGAACCCGGTAAGATCCATTTCCTCTCCCGATCCGTCGTCCTGAGTGTTGCCGATCCAGCCCTCCGTGTGGATCTTTCCGCCGCTTGTTGCACCGTCTTCAAACTCATATTTCAGCTCCTGCACCGAAGCTGAAACAGTCTGCGGAGAAGGTGCGGGCATACCGGCAGTCACCGCCATCACGGCAGCGGCTGCCAGCGATGCCGGATATTTCAATAAATATTTTTTCAGAGTGATCCCTCCCGTAATTATACTTACATTTATAATACCATTTTCTGATAAAAATTGCAATAGTTTTTAAGAAAAAAAGTATGGTGTCAATTTTTTCCTCAAGATACTTGACCTTTGATATGAAATGGTGTAAAATAGTATTGTATCAAGGTCTGCCGAGCTTCGGGATCTTCCCGATACCGCAGACTGCGGAGAGAATATTCCGCTTAATCATACTTACGGAGGTCGTTTACCATGTCAAAAAAATTTATCGTTGAAACTTCTGCACGTCATGTCCATGTTACTCAGGAGCACCTTGAGATCCTCTTCGGCAAGGGCTATGAGCTCACCAAGAAAAAGGATCTCTCCCAGCCCGGTCAGTTCGCCTGCGAAGAAAGAGTTACCGTTGTAGGTCCTAAGAAAGAGCTTGCCGGAGTTTCTATTCTCGGTCCCGTACGTCCGGCAACACAGGTCGAGCTTTCTGCAACTGATGCACGTTCTATCGGCATTGCCGCTCCGATAAGAGAATCCGGTGACATTGCAGGTTCGGGTGCTTGCAAGATAATCGGACCATGCGGCGAGATCGAGATCTCAGAGGGCGTTATCGTTGCTAAGCGTCACATTCACCTCACTCCTGCCGATGCCGAGGAGCTTGGCGTAAAGGACAAGGACGTTGTTTGGGTACGCCTTGATACCGATGGAAGAAGCGCAATTTTAGGCGATGTTGTCTGCCGTGTATCCGAAAAATTCGCACGTGCAATGCATATCGACACTGATGAATCCAACGCTGTTTCCGCTCCTCGTGAGCTTTACGGCGAGATCGTTTCTGTTGACTGATCGGCAAACAGCAGGGAGCGTATTTTCATACTGATCTCATTCTGAAAGCCGTGCAAGATCTGCGAACAGACTGTGCCTTTTACATGGAAAAGGGACGAAGCTGTTGACGTACGCCGAATCACTTTGACACAGTAAAAGGTGCGGATCTTCGCAGAGATTCTTGGGTCTCAGAGTGAGATTGGAGACTGCTGCCGCAGTCAGCTTGACACACTCCGGGGACTAAAAAATCGTCTGCTCGCCGAACAATTCAGCAGATAAAAGCTATTGCATTTCGTTCCCCGTTGTGATATAATATCATTCAGACATTATGTCTGAAAATTTCAGAGCGTGTATTCTGTGCGATGCCGTGATATTTCACCGGATCGCCGCAAGCAGGCTCTCAGACAGCATGAAAGGAAAAATATGGACTCTTCTGACATATGGAAAATTATTCTTGTTTTACTTATGATGGTACTCTCCGCACTTTTCTCCGGAACTGAAACAGCCTATTCCAGCGTTAACAAGCTCCGTCTGAAAAATTATGAGGCTCAGGGAAACAAAAAAGCTGCAATGGCTCTGAAACTCGCCAACCGCTTCGATGACGTACTCACCGCTGTGCTTATCGGAAACAATATCGTCAATATTGCGACTTCTTCGGTCAGCACAGTCATCTTCATCAGTCTTATCGGAAAGAACGGCGCTGTGCTCTCGACTGTTGTCATAACCGTTCTTGTTCTTGTTTTCTGCGAAGTCCTGCCGAAATCATACGCAAAGAAAAATGCCGAAAAGATCGCACTTGCCTTTGCAGCCCCGCTTTCAGTGCTGGTGACGATCCTTCGCCCCTTCGTGTGGGTGTTGAATAAGCTCTCCTCAGCATTCTCGGGCAGGGAGGAGGCTCCCGGCGTGACCGAGGACGAGCTGAAATATATGATCGACGAGATCGAAGAACAGGGAGTTATTGAAGAACAGGAAAGTGAGCTTGTAAAAAGCGCTCTTGAATTTGATGAGATCACCGTGAATGAAATACTTATTCCCCGTGTCAAGGTCATCGGCGTTGAGCTGAATGCCTCCATTGATGAAATAAAGGAGCTTTTCAGCAGTGAGCTTTACTCACGTCTTCCTGTCTATGAGAAAAGCCTCGATAACATCATCGGCATCATAACAAATAAAGCGTTCTTCAAAATGCTTGTAGAGGGTAAAAGTGATATCCGTGCCATATTACAAGATGTTCCCCATATTGCAGATACGAAATTTATAAGCGAGGCTATGCGTGATATGCAGCGCTCTAAGGTGCATCTTGCCGTTGTCACCGATCAGTACGGCGGAACAAAAGGTATCATCACGCTGGAGGATATCATAGAGGAGCTTGTCGGTGAGATCTATGACGAGGACGATGAAATAATCTCCAATATCACCATGCTCTCACAGAACAAATACGAGGTCGCCGGAGATATGAGTATAAACGATATGCTTGAGATCCTCGGGCTTGACGAAGATCTTATTCAGACAGAATATACCTCTGTCGGAGGCTGGGTAACCGATGTCATGGAGCATATTCCCGAATCCGGCGAAACCGTGGAATCAGGCGTTTTCCGTCTGACTGCCTCCGAAGTCAACGACCAGACCATTGAGCGTGTCATTATTGAGATCCTGCCTGCGGAAACTTCCGAATAATAGAGAGCACCGCTATTGCTGCGGTGCTTTTGTATATGTTATACAAAAAAATCAAAGTGATTTGTTAAAAAAGCAGAATTTTACTTTTTCTCCAATTATTTTTCGTTTTTTTCTTGAATTATGTGCAGAATGTGGTATAATTATTCTAAAGTTAGATTTATGGTGAACATAGAAAACTTGTTGTTTACTAAGCGCTCCCGGAGTTAGGAGGAATTCTTCTGAAAAAAAATATAATCACCATTGAACGTCAGTATGGCAGCGGCGGCAGTGTCATCGGCAAGCTGGCTGCCGAAAAGCTCGGCATCAACTGCTACAACAGACAAATACTCGAAATGACTGCGCAGAAATGCGGTATCTCTCCCGAATATCTTGAATCTGCCGAAGAAAATATCCCCACGAGTTTCCTCTATTCATTGCTCCTGTCTGCTAATCCCACAAGAACTATGGAGGATAGTCTCCCTCTGTCGGATAAAGTATTCCTCATGGAAAGCCGCATCATTACAGAGCTTGCCGAAAAGGACGAGAGTTTCGTTCTCGTCGGCAGATGCGGAAGCTATATCCTTGAAGATAAGGGCTGTTTCAGCGTCTATATCTATGCCGATCCCAAAGAGCGCATAAAACGTGTCGTTGAGGAATACGGCATTGCCAAGAATAAGGCGGAATCTACCATGAAAAAAGCCGATAAAAGGCGAGAGACATTCTACAATGTCAATACCGGCAGACTGTGGCAGGATAAGGATCAGTATGCCCTCTGTCTCAACAGTGCCGAACTCGGTGACGAGCTCTGCGCCGAGCTTATCGTTCAGGCTTATCTGAAATATAACGAAACTCACAGCAAATAGATTTTTTGTATGTGACACTGAAAACCTCCCACTTACAAACTATTACATCTCTCTTCCAAAAGGGACTCTGCTTTAGAGGAGCGCCGATAAAGAAGTATTTAAGATTTTTAGATGAGGTTGCGTAACCGCCTTGGTTACGCAACCTTTCTCTTTTTGTCGTACTTCATGCTGTCAGCGACCACCGTCGATACTGCGACATCGAAGCGATAATAAATGTCAATCTGCTGTGTGCGGTGACCACTGCTCTTGTCAGGAGCATGAACAACGATTTTTTCGATAAGCTCATGCATGATCTTAGGCGTAAGCTCCGTAATATGCTCATATTTCTGTACTGCCCTAATGAAAGCAGTCACATCGGCTGACTTCTGTTCGGCAGTATCAATGTAATCGGTCAGCTCTGCTACAGTTGCTCTCAGCTTCTTCTGCTCGTCCTCATATCCTGCGGACATCATAGAAAAGCGCTCATCGGAGATTTTTCCTGATACATTATCCTCATATAGCCTTGTGAACAGCCTGTCAAGCTCAATGATACGCTTTTCAGCCTGTTTCAGGGCTTTCTTTGCTTTTGTAAGTTCCGAGGACTGCTTCTGAACGGAATTGTCCATAGCCGCCTGCACAAACTCTTCCTCATGCTCTTTAACCCTGGCAAGCAATTTGTTCAGTTCGTTCAGCACGATCTCATTCAGTACAACAGTTCTGATGAAGTGAGCGGAACAAGCGTCCTTGTCTGAGGAATATGTGGAACACTTCAAATGTTCCTGATCGGCGGTCAGACTTGTCGCTCGGCACAGATACATTTTCTTTCCGCAGTCCGCACAGTAGACCATACCCGAAAATGGATTGACTTCCTCATGTTTGGTGGGACGGCGTTTATTCTTGCGAAGCTCCTGCACCAAATCAAACTCCTGCTGAGTTACGATAGGCTCATGAGTATTCTCAAAGATGAGCCATTCTTCCTGCGGATTTCTCACGGTTTTCTTGTTTTTGTAGGACTTCTTGTGTGTTCTGAAATTGACTGTATGCCCGATGTATTCGGGTCGATCAAGAATGTGGCTGATAGTTTTTCCGCTCCAGCGGTGCAGCTTAGCGTTCTTGTGACCGTTATCCCTACCCTGTGACAGAGCGTAGGCTGTAGGAGTCGGGATACCTTCCTGCGTGAGAATACGGGCAATCTGTACCGGACCGTAGCCCTCAATGCAGAGCTTGAATATCCTGCGGACAACCTCAGCAGCTTCATCATCAACGAGCCACATATTTTTGTCAGCTTCGGACTTTTTATAACCGTAAATCGGGAGAGATAAAGGCTTCCCCGACTGCCCCTTAGCCTTGAAAACGGCTCTGATTTTCTTACTCGTATCACGGGCGTACCAGTCATTAAAAATATTTTTGAAAGCCATCAGCTCATTTTCAGACTTTAATGTATCCACACCGTCATTGATAGCAATATAGCGTACATCATGATCCGGAAAAATGATCTCGATGTATTCACCTGTTTTGAGATAATCACGACCAAGCCTTGAAAGGTCTTTGGTGATGACCGTTCCGACTTTTCCGTCCTCTATATCAGACATCATAGCCTTGAAGCCATCACGCTCAAACGTCGTACCGCTAACACCATCGTCCACATAAAACACGGGGTTTCTGAAACCATTATCCTCTGCGTACTTCTTGAGGATAGCCTTCTGATTGGTGATGCTGTTGCTCTCACCCTGTAACATATCGTCCTGTGAAAGACGACAATATAATGCTGTGATCTTGTCTGTCATATTAACCTTCCTTTCCGACAGATACAGCAAGCTATGTTATCATTATAGCGCGCACCGAAAATAAATACAATGCGCCGATATTCCAAAGTTACACAGCCTGCTTCTCGGGTTCTTGTCCGGATTCACCGAGAAAATCCTCACACTCACGGATTATGAGCCGTTTCAGAATATCCGAAAGGCTTGCCTTTGAAGCAGGGTTGAACACGGTGGTCACCGTGTAAATGGTATGCCCGATATGGTACTCGGACATAGTTGTAGATACCGCATTCACAGCGGCAGTAGTATTGTTATTATTCATAGCTTGTTACTCCTTTAGCTTGTCTATCTCTATGCTTTAGAGCGAGGGGATCGCTTTCTCTGTCTGCCCCTCTTTATGTTGTGTGTGATATAGCTGTGCGGAACGGCATTGCTGCCGTCCCGATTATCACAGCTATCACTTCTCAATCCTCATAAGGATTCTTCTTGTCAGTAAAGCACATCTGCTGACCAAACTCATCATCGTCCTGAGCTGTATCTGTATCGCTCTCGGCAATGCCGTCCTGTCTAAGCTTTGCAAGCTGTTCAGGGTGCTTGGTAATAAGCTCAAAAAGTCCCTGCTCATCACAGCCAAGTGCGTCCCTAATCTTAGCAAGCTGGATAGCGTTCAGCTTTGCATTGATCTTCTCAATCTCAGCCTTGTCGATCTCGATACGGTCAAGCACAGCCTGGCGCTTGCTCAGGAGTTTCTTTGTCTGCTGTTCGTAGGTAAGCATACCGCCACCTCCTTCCGTTCAGTTATCTCCTTGTTCTGAGGACTTGTCCTCATACATCAATTATAGCGCGCAACACAGCCATTTGTCCAGCCGCAATTGCGCATGAACTTTTAGTAAAATTTCATTTTTCCCCAGTGCAATTTGTCTGGATAAGAATTAGAGCAGCCTCTTTTGAGACTGCTCCAAATCTATTATACATTGATATACACTATTCTAAATGCCGAAGAATTGCATAGTACATTTCCTCTTTCTTTTTACCGATTCCGTATGGTTCCCATTTTTGATATGGAACAGGATCATCTAAATTGAATTGATCATGAAATCCATTATTTCGAGTGCCTACATACACAGGTTCCGTAAATCTCAATTTCTTATTACGGTATTGATCACCTGTAATATCAATCACCGTTTTATTTTCAGTTTCTAACCATGTGTGACTTTCAGAGTTATCCCAACCATACCCATATGATCCAGAAACATAAAAAGTTATAATCCCATTCTCATATAAATAACGCTGAAGCAAATCACTTGCAAATCCACAGCATCCTTCAGGAAAACGAAGCATATTGGAATAAGTTATGTCACCTGCTTCAATTGCAGTTTCTATAGCTTTACGAAACAAAAGCGCAATACTATATAAGTCCATAAACAATTTGCACACCCTTTCATTTGCCATATGTATTTTACACTAATATTATAGAATTTTTCATTTAAAAAGTCAACCGTATTTTGAATACTTTATTGGCCGCTCTACTAATCATTAGCCACAATAGCTTTGAATAAGAATTTTTGATTTAGATTATAGTGATAGAAGCATCGTATTTATTGGCACAACGTACAGAAATCCGGTGTTGAATTTAGGCATAAGGGAGACCGCCATGAACAAAGTGTAAACTTTTGCAAAAAATAGGTGCAAATCATCAAAATCCTCGGTTGTATAGTAGAGAGTGTTTTCAAGTGTCGGTCGCACCCTCTCACATATCATTACCAATAAAAACAGGCTATCGTTAAGTGCTGCCGAAATATTCTCTGTAATGCACAAATATCCTGTCGCAAACTTTCTGAAATTTTCAGCGCAGATACTTAACGATACGGCTCATATTTTGGTATTGATATATGAGGAGACATTTTCATCAGACTGCCGCCCAAGTTGCGCTGAAACTGCGCCGAGCTTTATTACAATAATATCGTGAACATAGTGAGGGCATCACGGCGGAGCGTGAACGATATGACCGCCGACCGAAGCGGTGGCATAATAGAGAGAAAGTCGCTGACGCTCCAATTCTCGCCATGAAAGCGAGAAAACCGCCGAAAGGCGGTAAAAGCCGTGCCGATGTAAAATCGGCACTCTCAGTTCGCAAGCACGGTGATATGCGCCACGTTTCGGAGAAACGGGACTTTATCACGATGCTTGTCAGGGGAAAATTCCCCTAAGACCCCTAAAATAAAAAAGACCGCTGATGCGGTCGAGAACGAAAGGAAAGATTTATGACAAAAGCAGAGAAAAACTACAAGCGTGATTAC
>CANQJO010000009.1 GCA_947624255.1 uncultured Ruminococcus sp. | reverse complement strand
GAGCCGTTTGATACCTTTCGGGACAGGATTCACAGTGCCTTGCGTATTGGAAGGAGCATTGAAGTCAGCACCGATGATATAATCGCAAGGTTTGTTGCCGAGTATGGGGAAAATATCTTTTTCAGGGTCTTTGTGTCTGCGGTCATTGATTTGTATGATACTGAGCGTTATCAGCTCTTGAAGCCGAATGACGTTGTGCTTGCTAAGCTGAACAGGAATAAGATACAGACGGGCATATCTGAACGCATCAATGCTTTTTTCGATACGCAGCTCGACTTGCTGTGCAGTGAAGCATATTTCAGTCACAAAGTAACTATGGAGCATTTCTCACTCTCATCTGGCAGAACGGTTATCGCTGCCGATGACTATACCTTTAATGTGTTCCATGAAAGCGACAACTGCCTGCTGACTGTCCTTGCAGAGATCGGGCAGCTCGTTCACAAGAACAAGTGGACGGTCTGCGAGTGCGGATTCTGCCACAAGCTGTTCCTCGGAACGGAAGGCGAAGTCTGCTGTCACACTCCTGATTGTATTGAAGCTCAGAAGCAGCAGAAAGAAAAAATCATAGAGGAGAGTACGCAGGAGTATTCTGCAATCAAGAAGGACTATGATTCCTTTGTCCGCAGATACAAGGGTTATCTCGACGTGGTAGAGATTGAGCGTTTTCACCCTGATGATTACGATGAATTTATGCAGGCAAAGCAGGAGCGTATGGAGAAAATGACGGCACTCAAAAAGAAACTGATACGGAACGGACTGCCTTCTGCGGAACTGTATGAGCTGGGCAGACAGTATAAGGCTGAGATCAAAGTTCTTGCTGAGGGGATACTTGATAAGTATGGGTTTGATGTGACGGCGGTGGCTAAGATCAAGAAGCCGAGGAAGAAATAGTGGGGACTTTGATTCCAGTGGAGTCGAAGTTCCAAACAGCGTAAAATCGGGGAATGGTATTGCTTTTTCGACATTATTATGGTAGAATATTTATGAAAGACTTTATTATCATGTGGGGAGTGATTATTGTGAACCGTGGATATTTTGAGGCTTTAGTTAAAGACCGAACAGATAGTGCCAAAACGCTCGAAAAGCCATCAATGCGTGGTGTAAAAAGCAGTGTTGTTGATAAATATAGCGATCAGGCTCATTTTGTATATGAACTTCTGCAAAATGCAGATGATACGGGTGCAACTTATGCGAGATTCAAGCTGTATCATGATAGACTTGTTTTTGTCCATAATGGGACAAGACGCTTTTCCGTATCAAACCCTGAAACAGAGGATGCTGATAGAGAAAACGGTTGTCTTGGCGATGTTAATGCTATTCTATCTATCGGAAACTCTACCAAAACGGATCAGAATACAATCGGAAAATTTGGTGTAGGATTTAAGGCAGTTTTTCAGTACACTTCCACGCCATATATCTATGATCCGGATATCAAATTTAAAATCGAGCGTTTCTTTGTTCCTGTTTTGATTGAGAAAGATCATCCCGAACGTGCTGCTGATGAAACGTTATTTGAATTTCCATTCAACCATGAAACTAATACCGCAGATATTGCATTTGAAGCCATATCTGAGCGTTTATCCACTTTAGTTAACCCTATTCTTTTTTTATTGAATTTAAAGGAAATCAGCTTTGAATTTGACGACACAACAGGTAACTATAGAAAGAATATTGATAAAATCTATGATTTTGAAAAAACAAAAGCTGAACTAATTACGCTCTCTCAGACAGTTGATGGAGAAATCGATAAAAAAAGGTTATGGCTTTTTTCCCGTGTAGATAGTAACGGACGCCATTCTGTTGGATTTTATTTAGATGAAGAAGGCAATCTTGTACCTGTTGATGAATATGCATATTGTTTCTTTCCAACAAAAGCTGATACTGGACTTCATTTTATCATTCATGCACCATTTCTTCTTAACGACAGTCGAGAGGGCATCATACGAGGTAATTCTCATAATTCTCATATGATGGAATCTTTGGCTGAGCTTGCTGCCGATAGTCTGATATATATGAGAGATATAGGTTTGCAAGAGGGGCATCGTCTTATAGATGATAATATTATCAACATTGTACCAACAACTTCTTTTGAGCAGACAAATTATTGGGGAGCGACTGAGCACAAATCTGAATATGAACCGTTTTATGAAAAGCTACTCACCACATTTAAAACGCAGCGAATAATCCCGACTTCTGACTCCTATACTACATATGAAAATGCTTATTGGGCACAAAACCTATCCTTAATTACATCAATTAATCATGATGCACTCTGTTCACTAACAAATAACCCCAATGCTAATTGGGTTTTCACGTCCATTCCAAGAGATAGATTTGATGGGTATTTTAATTCTAAGCGTTCTTTTATAGACGGTATTATATCTTCTTGGCTTGACGAAGACAGAATACTATCTTCCAAATATATAACAAGCCAATTTATTCAATCACGATCAGTAGAGTGGCTTGAGATGTTTTATAACTGGATCGCTGAAACAAAAAACAGGATGAACAGGTGCCGTACTCTGCCTATCTTTTGGGATAAAAACGGATTAGCAGTACCCGCATATGATTCCAAGGGTAATCTGATATTATTTTTTTCATCAGAAGAAGAAAATGAATACACTACAATTAATCCTGTGCTGCTTGAAAACGAGGAAATATTGGCTTTTGTTCAATCTCTCGGTATAACTAAACCCTCATTAAAAAACGAAGTATACAACAAGGTGATTCCTAAACTCCACCAAATATATATGGATGATGATATTGAAGCCTCAAGGAAATGCTTCATAAAGCTATTTGAGTATTATATGGAATGCCCAGAAAAGGACAAAGATGGTTATATTGAAGAACTTAAAAAGCATAACATTCTCATATGTTCTTCTGGTGATGAGGACGGACTAATAATAGCCAGCAAAGATGAAATCATCTATTTCCCTGAAGAAGAGCTTATATCTTATTTTGCTGTTAAGCAATCAACATATTTTGTAGACTGGAATGGATATGTCGAGCTTGTTGGAAAAGAAAATGAAAAATATCTTCGTTCCCTGCTTTCGGAACTTGGTGCTTCACTTAGCATACAGCTAATCAGAAAGAATATAACATGGAGCGATGCTCATAATCGTACCCAGTACCGTTGGGCAGAATCGAATGGTGAGGATCAGTGGAGTGAAACTGTAATAGATGGTTGTTCTGAAACTTTAAAACTCATTTCTAAAAGCAATAACCATTCTTTAGCTTATTCATTATGGAATATTCTTATCGAACTTGTGAAAACCTACGGTGATCTATCAAAGAAACTTCGAGGTACTCATAGATATCACTGGTATAAATGGAAATCCGAATCATTTGATTCTATTAATATTTCAGAATTAAAGAGAACAAAGTGGCTTATTGACAAATCAGAGAGCTTTGTCAGCCCTTCCAGTACATTCGTTTCTAATCTTTCAACCGAATACGATACAACATCGTATGCAGCAAGACAGCTTATAAGCTTTTTGGGAATGCCTTATGAAGATCCTAAGCTAAGCCGGTTGACGCCTGAACAAAAAAGAGATATTGAACTTGCGGCTAAACTTAAAGAAGCTGGCGTTGAGTCAATAGAGGAATTATCGGCAATTTTGGAAGAACATAAGCGAAGAAAGTCTATGCCGGCAGTTACGGATGATGTTATTCCTAATGAATCAAATGATAATTCCATAAATTATTCTAATAGGCAGGATTCAGGTGCTAAACAATCTACATCTCCTAAGCCTAAACAGCATCGAACATATACACCCGACATCGATGATGAGATGGATTCTGACGAATATACGCCCAAAACAGTAGACTATCAAAAGAAAATAGAGAAAGCCAAAGCAAAGAGCGAAGCAGAAATTGACCTTATTGAACAAATGGAAGAATTGCAGCAGAAAGCATTGGATTCCAAACGCTATAGTTTTGGTTGGTTCAAAGCATTACTGGAACTTGAAGCAAGAGAGAGCAACGAAAATGCTGATAATAGCAAGGAAGTGTCTATCAGCTTCGGTAAGGTTGTCCCTGAAGGTGCGTCCATCCGTACTTTGATCTTAAAGCAACCGAGCAGCTATATTCCTCGTTTTATGGAGGAATTGGCGGATATTCCTCTTATATTGGTGTTTGAAAATGAAACCAAGAAACTGCCAATTGAAGTTATCAGTATCAGATCATTTACACTAAGAGTTAAATTGAAGCCTAATGCTGATATGACAGGCATAAACTTTAATGCTGTTAAGGAAGCTCGTATCACCGCACAAAATCCTGTATTTCTTTTGGAAGAGTTGAAGAACCAATTTGCTAAATTAGAGCTGGACGATGAATATGATATGCAAGAGAATTTGTGCAGCAATATTGATTTCGTGTTTGGTCCTCCCGGAACAGGAAAAACAACCTATCTTGCTAATGAGATTATCATTCCTATGATGAAACAATATGACAAATGCAAAGTCCTTGTTCTAACTCCTACAAATAAAGCGGCTGATGTTATTACCAAAAAGATACAGGAAATGATGGGGAATGATGCCTCTTATGCGGAATGGCTTGTGCGTTTTGGCTCAACCGACGACGAATCTATAGAGAAAGCAGGTTTATTCAAAGATAAAACATTTGATCTTCGTGGGCTTGAACGTATCGTCACTATCACAACAATTGACCGCTTTCCTTATGATTTCTTTATGCCGAACGGAGAACGTCATTATATCAGAAATCAACGCTATGACTACATAATCTTTGATGAAGCTTCCATGATACCTCTTGTTAAGATCATCTATCCACTGTTCCACAGAGAGCCACGAAAATTCATAGTTGCTGGTGATCCGTTCCAAATCGAACCAGTCGTACATCTTGAGATGTGGAAGGGCGAGAACATCTACACAATTGTGAAACTGAATTCTTTTTCTGAACCAAAGACAATACCATACGATTATGATGTTAAGCTGCTTACTATACAGTACAGAAGTATACCTATTATAGGAGATCTGTTCAGCAGAATGACTTATGATGGTGTATTGAAACACAATAGAACATCTGATGATCAAGTGCAAATTGACTTCGGAGAGCAGCTCGATGTGAGATCAATGAACATCATCAAGTTCCCTGTTAGTAAATATGAAAGTATATATAGAACCAAGCGATTAAACGGCAAGACACCTTATCATATCTATTCTGCACTATTTGCTTATGAATTCACAGCCTGGCTCTCTAATAACATAGCACTGCATAATCCTCAAAAAAGAATTAGAATAGGCGTTATTGCAGCATATAAAGCTCAGGCGGACATGATAGAACGCTTGATTTCGTCTTTGAAGTTACCGGATACAATATCTATACAAACGGGTACAATCCACGGCTTTCAGGGTGACGAGTGTGAAATCATAATCTCAGTATATAACCCCCCGCCTTCCATATCACGTAAAGACGAGATGTTTCTCAACAAGAAAAATATCATCAATGTTTCTATAAGCCGAGCAAGAGATTACCTATTTATCTTAATGCCTGATGACGAAACAGAAAATGTCGATAATCTATTGCTCATCAAGAAGATGGAGAGCATCATCAAAGAATCCGATGATTATACAGAATACAGTTCCAACGATATTGAGCAGTTGATGTTCGGAAAACCAAACTATCTTGAAGAAAACTCGTTCTCCACAAGTCACCAGAGTGTAAATGTATATGGACTTCCGGAACAAAAATATGAAATCAGAAGCGAAGATAATGCAATAGATATTCAGATCCACAAATAATTAAACAGCTGCACCCGGAGGCACAGCCGTTGATCCTCAAATATAAACCATACACTCAAACACCGTTTCTCTCGCCATATAGACGAAGCAGTTCTCCAGACCGAGCATCTTCTCAGCATCACCGCTGAGGACAGCTTTCTGGTAGCAGCTGTCGGTTTGCTTCCAAAGTTCGACCTGACGGGAGATAGCATCGCTGACTTTCCGTTCCATATCATCGAGGTACTGTATGATTTTACCCTCATTGACGAGCCTGCGAAGCCTGTCGGGACAATGGCTGTCAGAGAAATGAAGATGATACCTGATGAAGTCGGTGGTATAGGTCTTGTTTTCCTCGGTCTGCGTATCGGTGTTGAAGTGTGTGACTGTCATTGAATTTGTGTCGATTTTCCATATCGGCACATTTTTCTTTTTCAGCGGGCTATATGCAACTTGTTCGCTTTCGTATCTACTCATTATGAGATCCTCCGTAGTATTTATAATGTGTCGAATTTGGCTGCTGATTATCTGTTACTATTTGAACTATTCACAATTGTCAGCATTAGCTCACCGTCCGCACTCATGGTGTGAATGTTTTGTTCCTCAAAGTATACGTCAACCCCAATGTCCTTCAGCTCTCTGACCGTTTCAAGCAGAGTAACAGTATTTCGGGCAAATCTCGATATGGATTTTGTGATGATGAGGTCAATTTCGCCATTCCTGCAAGCCGTCAGCATTTTCTGAAACTCTGCACGATTGCTCTTTGTACCCGTCAGAGCCTCGTCTGCATAAATGCCGCAGAACAGCCATTCGTGGTTGCCTTGAATCAGCTCGTTGTAGTAGCTGACCTGTGCGGACAGGGAGTGCAGCATGGCGTCCTTGCCGCTGGACACTCTTGCGTAAGCAGCCACACGCAGTAATCGTGGCTGAATCGGGATTGTGGGTTCAATTTTTTGTATCAATCTTTTCGTAATAACCCCTCCTTCCGATACCATATTAACTCGTCACAGAGGAATTATCAACGAATATACCGGACAAAGATATGCCGTATTTTTCAGCCATTGTTGTATGCATTGCCCGATAGTCTTTTTGCGAAATTACGCCGTTTTCCAGCCAGCCTTTCAGAATGTCAACCATGATCTGATACATCATTACATTGCGATACATGCACCCACCTTGCCTTTCCTGCACACTGCTTGGAACAGTAGACCTGACGTTTACTCGGATATGTGATAAATGTCTGCTCACATATCGGACAGATCTGTGATGCGGTTTTATCAGACTCCTCACGATGCTCACGCCACCAGTTCATACGGCAGCGGTCAGAGCAGAACCGCTTCTTTTTGTTTTTCTGCTGAATGATTTTTCCGCACTGTTCGCAATGCTGTGTTGCATCCTTTCGGGAAAGATAGGACTTGATCGTTCCCAGTGAGATGCTTAAGTTTTCACTGATTGTTTTCAGTGAGCATCCGTCGGCTCTCATTTTCTCGATTTCATGCTTTTGTTTGATCGTCATAGCAATTCCTCCTTCTGTTCCTGTAGTCAAAAGAAAATGGGGGAAATCGAACCCCTTGAAAGTTTTTTTGCTTTCTATATTCCACTACAGAAAAGAGGGACGATTGGACGAGAAAAAGCCCCTCCGAGAGAAAAATTTCTCCCAGAGGGGCATAAACTCAAATATCCTTCTTATCCACCCAACCAGTCACATACTTGCCGATAGGCGTTTTACCGCAATAACCAGCCTTTGTTGTAATACGATACCTGCCATTGACCTCCACACCGTCATACAGATAGAACGTCCCGTTTTTCTTCACACCGGACTTTGCAGTAGAAGAAGCATACAGCACAGCATTCTTCAGCAAAATCTTATTGCCCTTCTTATGAGCCTTTTCTGCTGTAAATACCGCCGTGCCATTCTCATCAAACACAGAATACCCAGCCTTACAGGATTTCTTCGCATTATCCAAACTCTTGAATGCACCAGTCTGTGATTTCACGTTGTCCCACGAGGTGCGCACACGATAGATATGTCCCTCATTGAGATAATACGCCACCTTTGCCTTGAACGCTGACCAGTGAGGAAGAATGTACAGCGGACACATTTTGTAAGCGTTTCTCATAGTATTAAGCGTATCAACATCGCCCTTTCTGCCGTTCTTGATATTCAGCCAGTGCGTATGTGTAAACAAGCACTCGATACCAAGTCCACACTGTTTGAGCAGAGCCGCTGCCAGTTTGGCCGCATTATCCTCGGACTTCTGGTCATTGGCGTTGTACGCAGAACTCATGATGCACTCAATGGCGATGGTCTTGCGGTTGCCGTTGCCGCTTCCGTCCGCAGCGTGCCAGCCGGATAGGTCGAGGGGCAAGTTCTGCCACGCACAGACATGATCCACATAATAATGCACACGGACATCCTTCATATTGCCGTTGTAGGTTGCACGGGTGTACTGTTCCGCAGGCGTTGTGCCATTCGCCATACGAATCCAGTCCGTATTATGCACAGTAACACCAATAATGCCCTCCATTTTCACGGAGGGCATTGCGATATTTCGGGGATTGTGCTTCGTGAGCAGAAACTCGTTGACGGTTACACCGCCGATTGTCGTTGTCTTATCAGGTTTCAGAATTGCCATTATTATCAACCTCCTCAATTTTCTCTTCAGCCCTGCCAACCTTCGTTTGCAGAACATCAATTGCTTTCTTCATTGCGGGCGGATACGGGATTCCCATTAAACTTGTATTCTCCACGATGGAGAGCAGTTCGTTCAGGCAAAAGCTGATGCAGACTGTATCACGGATATAATTCGTGCCTAGGAGAATATCGATCCTCACACCGACCACGACCATGAGCAGAATGCAGAACTTCTTTGCAAGTCCCACCCAACCAGCTTTGCTGTTGAGCGTGCCGCTGTCGCTGTGCTTGGATTTGCCCATGGCAGCGGTCACCACGCCTGTGACAAAATCCACGCCCATGAAAATCACAAGCGTGGACAATGCCGAATCCCAGCCGCCAAGCAGTGTGGCGATGAAGCCGCCGACCAGTCCGGCGACTGTGCAGATGGTTTCTTTCATTTTCATCAGTCCTTTCTTGATTTTGGGCATAAAAAGACCGCCTGTGGAGTGAACCACGGGCGGTTGGTGACGGTATTCAGTTGTGAAAATAGGAATTTGTCAATTGCTTTCTTCGATCTTCATCGCTTCGGTTTCCACCCAAGCAGGTCTAAATCCACTGTTGAGGGCGATATTTTGCGACTGAATATTTGCAGCTGCAGTGCCATAGAAGGGAATGTCACCCATTTCGATGATTTTGTTCTTTAGCAGCGTTACAAGATATGAACCAATTCCTCTTGAACGGTATTCCGGAAGCGTATCGATTCCAATCTGCTGCCAATGCGGTGCATCCTCCGAACAACCTGCCATACCCATAATGGTATCCCCATCGACCGCAATAGCAACAATTCTGTCAGGCCGCACAGGACAAGGTATCGGAAAAGCGATTGCGTTCGAAAACTGCGGATTGCCGTAGAACGGGCTGATCTCGCCATCATAAAGCCACTTCACCTGATAGCGTTCTTCTGCCTCGACGTTGCGGCAAGGCAGGAACATATGATGTGTCGGAGCCATCTGATAACCGTACCGCTTCAGTTCTTCATTCAGTGCAGTGAGTTTCCCAAATTCAAAGAGGCGGTGCCCCTCTGCATCTTTGCTCCAACCATGCAGGAACTCGTGCAGGCATTCGTCCGCCATAATGACAGTGTTTCTGCCAAGCGTCACCATTTGTAAAAACGGCTTATCAGGGCTGTAGTTCCTTCTGCCCTCATTCAGTTTCGAGACTGTGATGATATTCTCCTTCGCCTGAAGGTCTGCTGGAGTACAGTTGAAATCAAGGGACAACTGCTGCAGGAGTTTTTCATAGTATTCTTTGAACATGCTTCTCGTCCTCATTTTTTTCCACAAGTTTCGATTTACCGACTTGTTTGGTTTCCTCTATTATACACCCTCACCCCGAAAAAGTCAATTCATCACCTTCACCTCCCCACGGTAATTTCACGAGTGAACAAATCATGAACGAACGCATTAAACGGAAGATTTGAGAGCAGAAATTTAGTATTTTCATTAGCATTTTTCCGTTCAAAACATATGGAATTTTTCATTTCCAGCTCCCATGTCATAATGTATTCATGATTTGATAACAGTATATTTACTCATGAAATTACCGTGTTCACCTCCCTGACAACCGGATGCGAATTATTTGACCTGCCCACCCAGCAGAGGTAATACTCACCATCAGCCACAGAATCACAAGCTGTCAGCCCCGTGATGAATGTATCGCAGTACAGCCAGTAAAACGGCAGTTCTACGCAGTTTCCAGTGGTGACGGATGTGTAGATATAATTCTGCACCGTGTCGGAATCGCTCTTTCCGGCAGTCGGAATCAGATACATCGCACCCTTTTCCGTCACGCCCGACTGTGCCGTCACCGCAATGGCAGTGCCGGATTTAACCGTAATCGGCGTGGTGCTCGCCGTGTAAACCTGCCCATCCCAGCCGAAATCCGTCTGGTTGTAGCTAAGAGCATAGCCGTTGGTGACACTGCAAAACGGCCTGTTATTGCGGATATAGCTGCTTAAATCCTGAATGCCATTCTGGTAGATAGTGAAAATGCTATCGCCGTACTTTTCGGGAACGTCCTCACCGTAATTGAACAGTGTCACAGTGCTTGCAGTCGGCAGATTCTCCAGAATGACAAGGATTTCAGAGAGCCGTTCCTCCACATATTCCGTAGTGGCAAAGCCCGAAACTTCGGGAGAATTGCCGTCCTTACCCTTGAGGGAATCAAGCCATTCGGATTCCGTGCCGACAAAGCCGTTTTTCACTGCGATTTCATAGGCAGAAAGACCGTCTTTTCCGTCAGCACCATCTTTGCCGTCTGTACCATCCTTACCGTTTAATCCATCTGCACCGTCCTTACCATCGACACCATCCTTGCCGTCAGCCCCTTTCAGACTTTCCAGCCAATCTGCAAGAGAACCTGAAAATCCTTCCTGTACGGCAAGTTCATACGCCGACAAGCCGTTTTCTCCGTTTGTGCCATCGCTGCCGTTCTGTACCTCCGACAGCATCTTCTTCATCTCTGCAAGCAACTGCGCATAGAGGTCGGGAGTCGGCGGGACGTTACAACTCTCACCGTCAAAACCCGAAGGTCTGACATGGAGTGTCACAGGAACAGTCGTTGCACGGACTGTCATATCGGATTCGCTGTCGTACCCGAAAACACTCATCTTCACCATTCCCGGATGAAGCTCCGAGGGCAGCAGACAGGACAGCCCGTCCACGCCGAGAACACGATTGTAAACTTCATCACACTGCGAGAATTGTACCACCTTGTGCAGTTTCTTCCAAGAGCAGTCAAAGGTGAATTTCAGCGTCACAAAGGCAATCTGACCGCTTGCGATGACTTCACGTTCTGTGATTTCGATACGCTGACCTTTGACGAAAAATTTCATCATGCGATAACCTCCTCCCATGCTTCACCGTTCAGTACAAATGCACCGTCCACGCAGGAAATTCGTTCCAACGGACAGTACGCTGCACTCATCAGGAACTTGTATCCAGCGATATTCTTCAGATCCGCAAGCGTCCCCTCATAGGTGATTTCCTTGAGACTGCCGCAATAATTGATGCAGTGTTCCTTGATCGTGGTGACATTCTTGCTGATGGTAAGGCTGGTCAGAGCTGTACAGCGTGTAAACATGAAACCACCAATCAGCGGAGAATCCACATACACAGATTTCAATTCAACACATTCATTGAAAGCATAGCTGCCGATTTCTTTTACACTAAACGGAATGGTCACGCTCTCAATCTCACAGCAGACAAACGCCCTTTCTCCGATTGTTTTTACGTTTTTCGGAATGACAAGGCTCGTCAGACCGTCGCTGGAATACATAAAGAAACAGCGTTCTCCGATAGCTGTCAACGTTGTCGGTAGTGAGACATCCGTCATACTCGTACAGCGTTCAAACAGACTGCTGCCCAGAGCCGTAATGCCCTCACCGACATCAAGGGACGTGATTTCCGTGTTTTCAAAGAACGGTGAATCGCCGATTTCATAATCATAAGTCGCACCTGTACCACGAATTGCAAGCCTGCCGTTGGAGTACATGATGTAGTAAGCGGAATCACCGATACTGCCGACAGCCGTCACATCTGCCGTGAAATCGTCAAGACGAGTTGTAAGGGACGCAACCTGCGAGGATAAATCTTGCACCTGTTCCGTCAGATTAGCGACCGTGGAGCGATACACGGAAAGTGCCATAAGAATTTCGGAAACACGGCACTTTCCCAGCACACATTTCACATATCCGCACTTCTTTTCATCCTCACGCATATCACGGATATTGCTGTCAGCGATACTCTTCGCACCGCCCTTGAGAAATACGGCCGCAAGGGTGAGATGTTTTTTGCTCGCCGTATCCTCAAATACCGGAATTGCAGGCGTTGTTGACGCCGTACCGGACTTCACTTCCAGCTTGCAGGCACGGACGTTTTCGCTTACATCACAGCTGATGCCGATAGTAACATATCGTGAAAGTGACTCGTCCACATACTTGGACAAATCCAGCGTATACGGCGTATCATTGATGAAATAATGCCCGTCAATCCATGCTTTTCCTGTGCCAATCACTACTTTCAGACCGCTACCCGCAGTCACGGAAAAACAGTCACCATAGGTGTCAAACACACCGTTGCAGATAATGCTTGAAAGATACCCTGTGAAGTCCTCCGCCGTGTATGTCCTGTCCATATTTTTTGCGTTGAAAAATCCGAAAGAAAAACCCATAAAATCAACCCTTTCTGAAAGTTGGTGTCAGCGTCCGACCATTCTGGTCATAGCTTTCAATCATGCCTACAAGCTGAATCTTCGGCTGAATCAAGCCGAATCGCTCATGCTCTACAGTAACATAATCACCGACAAAATAATCCTTGTTGTATTGGTACTGCCGATTGTCAGCGGCAATTGTAGACTCGCTGATTTCTGTGATAGGAACAAGGTTTTCAGCACCTTTCTCCATAAGCAGACCAAGATAGTCATCATCGGAAATCGGCACAGTTTCTCCGTTTTCGAGCGTTTCATCGGATACATCTTTAGCATCTACGTAGACTTCATAGCGGCTAAGACTCGCAGGCTCATCACCACGATAGCAGACCGTCCGCTTACGCTCCGTACCCTCACCACAGCCGAGAACGTAGGCAACATTCTTCTGTGCTGATAAGTCCATAGAATAGCCGAAAGTCAGCAGATTGCAGTAAGAATCCGAAAACACAATATGTGCGTTATCCTTCTGAAAAATGCTTCTGTCTGTGCCTTGTGAGAGATCGAGCATCATCGTGTATATGCCACTGCCTGCGGATGTTTCCTGCAAGCGGATATTTGCCGTACCGCCGATCATCTCACAGACCTTGAAAATCCACTCCATAAGGTTTTCGTAAGAGACCTGCAAGCGTGATTTTTGCCCCCAGCAAGTGCCGTTGGTGTTGCCGTGGCGAAGCCCCGGAATCTGACGATTATCAGACAGCATACAGTTGCGATACACCGCAAGCCGCACCATATCTGCATAGCTTGTCAGAGCGGAAAACGAGAGCGTCGGATAAATGATTCTCCGAGAAAGCAGGGACATTAAAAATTGACCTGTGATTGTCAGATAATCGCCATTCTCCGAATCTGTTTCAAGCGTGACGGATTCAATAATGCCATAGTGCTGTTTATCATCATCCCGACCGATAATTCTGCCAGTCTGGAAAATGCTGAGATTCCGTGGATTGGCGGCAATATACACCTCAAAATTGCCACAGCCATAATACTGCACATCCCACAACAGGCTTGAAAAGCTGTCGCATACAGCCGTGAGCATAATCGTTACGCCCGATTCGGTCGGATTCATTTCATAAACTTCAATCTGCATCCTACACCCCCAAGTACGCATTTGTGTGCATCAGCGTGATTTTCAGATTCTTGATGTTACGGACGGCCTGCACATGAAAGATATTCAGCCCCTCACGGAGCGTCAGCCAAGTCGAACCTGCCACAAGCCGATTGATGATGTTGCTGTCCACACCGTTTCGAGTGAGCGTGACTGTTTTGTTGCCTGTTTTCGTGGAAATCGTGATGATGTCCCCACGCAGAATCTCACCCTTGATTTGCAGATATTCGCCCGTATTGGCACTATAAATCGTCGGCGTGACCGCAGCAATTTCGGGAACGGTCACATCCGTTACGGCTTCAATCTGAATGATGAATCCGGTTTCATCGCCGTCATTGCGGATTTCAATGTTGTCGGTAGTACTGTAGCTGCCGAGGATAAATGGCTCATCACTCTGCGGAAAGGGAAAGAAAAATCCGCCCGAAACACGGCTGTAACAGGCGTGAATGGCGGATGTGCTGTACCAGTACGGGTCGGGGCAGAGAATGGAAATTTGACCGTTTGTGCGGGTCTGGAAATTATCAATCTCACAGGTTTCCACATAGCCCTCGGTGTACACGTCAATACCGGCGGTCTTGTAGAAAACCTTGATATATCTTGATGGTTTTACTATACGATATAGGGCGTGACGGCGCTTTTCAAGCCCCACACCACGCATTTCAAAGCTGATGACGAGGTTTCGCTTCTCGATAAAAGCGTTGTTGAGGTAGCTTCCGTCCATGCCTGCATAGCTTGATGTACTGACCGTGCCGGGAGGTGGGTGTAGTCCGGAGATTTTGGAGGTCATATAGCGATTTGCAGTTGTTGTCATATCAATCTGCTCACCGTTTTCGTTTTGAAGAATAAGAGTAAAAAACAAAGTTTCACCGTCCTTTCATTGACTTTTTGGGAAGGGGGAGGTATAATAAATGTAATGTATTCTCTTCATTGTAACGAAAAGAACAGAAGGTGAAGTATGTTTAATGATCTCATATTTTTTTGCTGTTTTCCAGTGTTATTCTTTTTCTATTTTCATTTCAGGGCTGTTTTATATAGAAAGTATGCTTTGGGAAATGACTGGTTAAGTTGTTTCATAAAAAAAGTCTTGAAACGAAGAAAGGAAAAACAGTACAAGAAACACGTTTGGAATTATCTTAACAATGACACAAAGAAACGTTATACATCAAACGAATTATTAGAAAAAATAGAAGAACAGTTATATTATGTTCGCTCGAAACTCCCACCCTCTTTTAGCGATTTGGTGATTTACTATATACCCGATAAAATTAAAAATGGTAATGCAACTTTAAAGGGTGTAATTATCGTCAAGGGAGATTGGACAGATCTTATTAACGAAAATAAGGAAATAGCGAACAACAAACTCCAAGAATTGTATATGTTGATTGGTCATGAATTAGGGCATAAAGATAACGAACCCCATTGTTCATTTTTTAGTAAATTTCAAAATCATGTTCGTGAGGTAAGGGCGGATTATTGTGGTCTTTTCTTTGCTAAATATTATGGCTTCAAAAGTGATGATATTATTTCTATAAGATTTCCAGATAACGTACCCGTTGGAGAAGATTGTTTAACTCATCCCAGTGCTTCACACAGAAAATACTATTTAACTTTTAACGGTACAAGCGAAGCCTTTTCAGAAGAAGTAATCGATGAAATTGCAAAAACTTTAAAGTATAAAAATAATAAGAAGATTAAAAAAATAAAAAAAGAGTCATTTAGAGGTTCTCTAATCAATCAAAAATGGGGATAGTCTTTATATTTTCACCGCATTCCTCGTAAGTCTATAAATCTCCAGCCGTGACAGTGATTTCGGACTATTGTTCGTCTGATTCACCGTCCGGCTGTTGTCGTTATTGTAGTAATTGTTCACGACAGACGCACCGCCGGTACCGCTCACAACAGCCGCCGACACCCCATCAAGCCGATAGCTCAGATCCGACTGCATCGTCAGTTGCATGGTTTCGGCAACACCGGAAACCGCCTTTTCCACATACTTCTTGCTCTTGTTAATGCCGTCCGCAAGCCCACGCATGAAGTCCGGCATCCAGCTTTCGTAGTCGGTCAGCGGGCCTTTGTCCGGCACGGAGAAATGCAGAAACTCACGAATCGTATCGGCAACGCCCGTCACGCAGTCCGCAAGACTGCCGATCATACTCTTGATGCCGTCAATGATGCCGCTGATGATGTCCGAACCCCAGCTCCAGGCATCGGAAGCAAGCCCCTTCACGAAGTCCACAGCGTTATTGAAGCCGTCCTTCACGGTCGTCACAATGCCGCTGATTTTCTCCGAAACGGCGGACTTGATGTTCTCCCAGATGCTTGAAACTGTGGTCTTGATCGTCCCCAACACATTGGAAATGGTCGTGGAAACACTGTTCCAAGCCGTGGAAACCTTGCTTTTGATGCTGTCCAGCACGGATGAAATTGCCGATCTGATGCCGTTCCAGATGCCTGATACAGTTCCCGAAATCGCAGTCAATACCGTGTCAATGACCGTTCTGATACCGTTCCAGATTGTGTCAAATGTGCTTTTGATGCCCTCCAGAAGCGGTGTGAGGAAGGAAACGATGCTGTTCCAGATTGCGGAAATCTTCTCCGAAATCCAGTCCATCGCCATGCCAATGAGAATCTGAATCGCCTGAAAAATGGTCTCAAACAGATAACGGAACGCCTCCAGCAGCGGGGCGAGAAAATTGTAAATCTCGGTGAAAATATTGGTGATGAAGTCCCTGACCGCATTGAAAATGGTAGTGGCAACCGTCTGAATTGCCGTGATAATGTTCGTGAATGTGGTGTAAATTGCCGTCCATGTATTCACGAAGAAATCACGGATTCCCGTTACAATGCCTGTGAAGAACATGGAAATCGAAGTCCAGATGCCCACAAAGAAATCCCTGATGCCAGTCCAGACCTCATTCCAAGAAGTTCCGAACCAGCCGAGAACCACATCGGCAACATTTCTAATGACGTTGAGGATGTTCTGAAAAGTGGACACCAGCAGATTCCAGATGGAAATAAAAATGCCCTTGACACCGTTCCACATCTGCTCCCAGTCACCCGTGAACAGCCCCACGAAAATATCCAGTACACCGAGAATGACACCCGATGCGGCGGAGAGGATGTTCGCAATATTGGTGAAAACGCCCTCAAATACAGGTGCAAGCACGGAGCAGAGAGCATCCCATGCGGCTTTCAGCATTTCGGTGAAATTCTCAAAATCGAAACCCAGCTCATTCACCCTTGAAACGATACCATCAGCAAGTCCAGAAAATGTTTCTTTGATCTGATTCCAGATACCGATGATGTTGTTCCTGAATTCATCATTCGTGTTCCACAGATGCACAAATGCCGCAACCAGAGCTGCAATCGCCGCAACCACGGCAAGAATCGTACCGAGGGAAACGCCCAATGCACCCGTTACAGCCGCAACACCGCCCTTGACAGCGGCAATGGCGGCAGGTGCTTTCGACACGAGCGTCATAATACTGCCCACGCCCGAAATCGTCTTGCCGATGACAATCAGCAGAGGACCCAATGCCGCAGCAATAAGAGCGATTTTGACAATGGTTTCCTTTGTCTGCGGGTCAAGCTGATTCAGCTTATCCACCAGTCCCTGAATATGGGAAACGATGGAACGGATGGTCGGCATGAGAATATCCGAGAACGAAATTGCCAGTTCCTCAAGCTGTGATTTCAAAATGGTCAGTTGTCCCGTGAGGTTGTCCTGCATGGTTTCCGCCATGGAAAGGGATGTGCCGTCACAGGAAGAAATCGCACCTTGCAGCTTTTCAATATCGGCAGGTGCGGCGTTCATGAGAGCTAGAAAACCGGACATGGCGTTCTTGCCCACGAGCGTTTTTGCGGCAGAAGCCTGTTCCGATTCGGATAATTGAGAAAATGCCACACGGCAATCCACAAGAATATCTGTCAGTTCTCGCATACTGCCGTCAGCGTTGGTGGTCTGAATCTGTATTTCTCCCAGTGCTTCACCGCAGAATTTCACATCACCCGACAGCACCGTCATAATGGAACGCAGGGAAGTACCTGCCTGCGTGGACTTGATACCAGCGTTCGCCATCAGACCGATGGCTTCAGCGGTGTCCTCAACAGAAAATCCCAATGCACCAGCAACAGGGGCGGCATACTTGAAGGTTTCGCCCATCATCGCCACATTGGTGTTGGCGTTACTGGATGCCGCTGCCAGCACATCAGCAAAATGACCGCTGTCGGCAGCAGTTAAGCCGAAAGCGGTCAGAGCGTCTGTTACAATATCGGATGTGAGAGCCAGTTCCTCGCCCGATGCGGCGGCAAGGTTCATGATACCCTCGATACCATTCAGCATATCCTCCGTTTTCCAGCCTGCCATCGCCATATAGTTCATAGCTTCAGCGGCTTCGGATGCGGAGAATTTTGTTTTTGCACCCATTTCTCGTGCTTTTTCACGGAGAGCGTCCAGTTCCTCACCAGCCGCACCGGATACAGCGGCAACCTTTGACATAGCGGCATCAAAGTCCGCACCTGTCTTTACTGCAATCGTGCCGAGCGTGGCAACCCCTGCGGTCACGGGCAGCAGTTTTTCGCCCGCACCGGAGATTTTATCGCCGACCTTCTGCATGGTTGCACCGGCGGCTTCCAGCTTTGCGAATGCTGTATTTGTTCTGTCCGCTTCATTTTGCAGATTGCGGAGTTCGTTCTCCGTTTCGATGATTTCACGTTGAAGTGCATCATACTGTTCCTGCGTGATGTCACCGTTTGCAAGTGCCGTATTTGCCTGTTCTACGGCAGTTTTGAGAGTATCCAGCTTTTCCTTGGTGGAAGTGACCGCATCCGCAAGCAGCTTGTGCTTCTGGGAGAGCAGTTCGGTGTTGGAAGGATCTAGCTTCAGCAGCTTTTCTACGTCTTTCAGCTGTGTCTGGGTAGTGCGGATATTTTTGTTGACACCTTCCAGAGCCTTGGAAAGTTTCGTGGTATCGCCGTTAATTTCAACGGTGATGCCTTTGATTCTGTTTGCCATGGGGTCACCTCCTCGTCAGGGCATAAGAAAAGCAGCCCCGAAGGACTGCTAAATTATATGGTGTAAGGACTATAAGGTGTTTTAAGAAATAATCCCTTTTGACGGTAGCTATATCTACAGATGAAGTAGAGATCTTTATCCCTTCTTCTTTGGCAATGATGAAATAACATTTCCTAGCCATTTATCGAACTGTTTTTCCTTATCTCCCTCATAAGCATCATATGCTGCTGGGTAGCGTTTTTTAAACTCAGTCTTGAATTCTTCAAGTGTAAAACTTTCTGGTAAAGAGTCACGAACCTTAGTAAGCTTTTTGTTTATATCGGGGATAAGGTTTCCCTGTTTCTTCTTTTGAAGACGTATAGGTTGCCCATTCTTTGTAACTTTTAATACTTGGCATGCCCGAAAAGCGGCTTCTTTAACTTTGAAAACAATATCATGAATCGCAAGACGTGTTAGAATGTCTCGTGATTGAGGACAATCATAGTTCTGAAGCTGATGAACAGCGTCCAATCGTTCTCTCCAACTATTTTGATTGTTAGCCATTCTCTTAAGTTCTTCGATATTGTCTGGTGTACCTTTAACCATTGCACCTTGCCTCCTTAATATACATAGTAAAATTTGATTGTATCGTGCTTTACCTACGGATTTTATTTCAACTGAAACACTACACGCTACAATATTTATTATAGCATAGAAAGGAGAAAAAGTCAATCAGAACGAATCAAAATCACCCTGCGTAGCCCGATAATCATACTCCGCATCATCGTTCTCCCTCTCCGTAAACATATCATTCACGAGTCCAATCGACAGCAGATCCAGATCCGCCATCGACAGACCCAATTGCACACAACGGAGCAGAAACAGTGGCGTCGTCATTTCCCTGTCAATCGGACGATGTTTTTTTTAGACTCCACCTGCGTTTCGATATTCAGTCCCCACAGCTCAATCAGCTGGGGCAGAATCTCATAAATGGAGAACGTATTGAACTGCTCCAGCCACTCATCCGGAGAAGCAGGAACACTATCGGGATCAGCGTGTTTTGCCATAATATAGGCGATATTCTCGAAAACTTCAAGACTCTCGATACTGAGTTCTGAATTCTGCTCATCGCCCTCGGATACAGACTTCTGCAGAGCTGCAAAGTCCTTGTAAATATCACGCCCGAATTTCAGACGGTACAGACGAGGCACAGCGGCACTTGCCTTGAACGGCACTTCGATACCGTCAACAGTAATATTCTTCTTGATAGCCATAGTCCTGCCCCCTTATGATGTTTTCGTCGTTGTGGTAGTAGCCGCCTTTTTCTCCGAAGTATCGGGGTTATACGGCATCTTGTACCAGTTGTTATATGTTGTTTCATCGGTGGACTCACATGTTTTTGCCTTCACAAGTCCCGTCGGCAGTGCAGATGCTGTCAGCGACAGCGTTTCCGTCTTGACTTCGGTGGAGTCCTCCTTGGTCTGCCCCTCCGTTGCAGGTCTGCTTGCCGTGCAGCAGTAAAGTACATGACGGATCTTGTGCTTGTCGCCGCTGAATTCAAACATCAATGCAAACTGGGACGGTTCTGCGTCGTTTTTCTCCACAAGTACACCGTTGTTGTCAAGGATTTCTCCCAGAATTTCGGTGGCAAACTCGGTGGTGACAAGAGCAACTTCCAAATCACCCTCATAGCCGGAATTGTTGTTGATGACATAGTAAACGCTGTCATCGGCGTAGAAATTTTCATTCTCGCCGTTCGCGTCAATGGACAGCGACACCGCACCGGGCAGTCGTACCGATTTGCCGTACACAGGCACGGTGGGAGATCCGTCAGGGTCAGCACCCCACTGGGTGATCTTCGCCCAATGGACATTATTCAAACCGAACTTGACTTTGTTTCTGTTCTTCGCCATAGCAAATTCCTCCTTATATCGTCATTTCGTAAAGCACTTCATAGAGTTTTTCACTCTCAATCCAGCTTTCCGTTTTCGTAAAATATATCTCATGCTGCGTCAGCACGGATTCGATTTCTTCCTCCAATGCAGGATTTTTCTTATCGGTGTACAGCTCAATATCCAGCTGCTTGAAGCTGTGATATGCCACATTATCCGCCGAAAAGGTGTCCTCGCCTGGAGAAAGAAACAGAAGGAAAGGCGGTGTAGGACTTTCACCCTCTGCAAAGTGGTGGTATGCAAAGGGAAGTCCCATTTCCGCCATCATTTCATTGATTTCTTCATAGGTCACGATAATTCCTCCGTAATCAGGGATTCAAGCAACTCCGCACCATGCTCCTCGGCAGGGGCGATATGCGGCTTGCTCTGTACACGACCGCCATTGCGTTTCGCATGTCCCTTTTCAAGGAGATGTGCCAGTTGATAGCGATTCTTGGAATGTACCGTCATCTGCAAGGTGTGGCTGTTTTCCTTGACCTTTTTGGTCGTCCAGCTTTTGCCGTAATCGCCTGTATCCTTTGGAGCATTGGCGGCGATTTCCTTTTTCACCGATGTTGCTGTCTTTTTGACAGCTATTTTCATTGCATCATCGGCAAGCTCTGCATATTCCTGCAAACCCGCCATGATTTCATCGGCAAGATCGTCAATAGAAGTCATCGTCACCGCCTGCCTTTCTGACTTCACACACAATGGTGAGATAGTCGTTTTTCAGATAATCGGGAGTGACGGACTTAATGTCATAGACACTCCCACGGAACAGAACTTTATGCGTAGTCGGATTGACGCACCGCAGAAAAGAACACTGCCGAACCCCGAATGACAAGGACTGAATTTCTCTTGTGACTCCTGTATTCGTGGTTTCGGCAGAGCTTTTCACGGTAACGCTTGCCCAGCAGGAATAGACCTCATCCCATTTTGAAGTATGATTGCCGATCTCATCAATGGCCGTGCGGTTTTCAAGGAATGTAATCCGCTGATTCATTCTGCTGAAATCCATCAGATAATGCCCTCCCGCTGTGCGAAAAGAATAGAACGCAGGCTCATGGTAAGGCCGTGATAATCGGGATTGCTCCTATTCTCATACAGATAACCGAGTGCAAAAAGCACTGCTGTTCGGGTTGTATCCTCAAATCTTGTGAAACGCTCCTCATCCATCCTGCCCACGTCCTTGACCAGACATTTCGCCGTATCAAGAAGAGAGAGGATGAGCTTGTCATCCTCCTCATAATCGACACGGAGATAGTTTTTCGCTTCATCTAATGTAATCATCACATCACGCCTTTGCGGTAGAAGTGCCCTTGATTGTGAGCGTCTTTACTGCCTCGGGGAGAATCAGCTTACCGTCTACACGCTGTGATGCAAGGAAACCGACCTGACCGTTCATCGCAAACAGCTCATTCAGACGCTTAAGAGAACGTCCCTGTCTGTCAGCAATCCAATAATAGCTGAAGTCACCGAAAGCAATCGCCTTACTGCCTGCATCGGGAGTCGGTGCATACACAGAAGTCACATAGGGACGGTTGAGAATTGTATCGGGAACGCCTACTTGTACAGACGATAGTGATAGGTAACTCTCTGATATAATCTCGGAGTTTTCCCCCACTCTACACCGTGCATGCGACTTTCACCGCACACGGCGTGCCATCGAAAAGTTATTGTTTTTTTTGCTTAATCAATCAAACCATAAGAAGTTTTGTTAATATTTAGCTAATTGGTGCAAGCATTGCTTTTTCACGCAGCAAATTTATTTTTCTTAATTGCTCTTTGTTCAGGTCAAGCTGTGACTTAGCAATTGAAATTGCTTCATCAGTAACCGCATGTATCAGCAAATGTACAGATTTTTTAATGAGAATAAGATTGTCATATTTATCCGTGCCACCTTTTTCTCTTGGGATAATATGGTGGCAGGATATGTCGGAATGATGCGTGAATATTTCCCCGGTAACGGCACATTTTCCCATTTGTGCAGAGTATAGCGATATGCGGTTGTCAACGAATTCGATACTTTTATCATATTGTGGAGTTTGCATAAGGCTATGAATAAGGGTCATATTCAATGATAGGTTATCATGAATTTCTGCCCTGCCTTCTGCTGTATAACAGCAGATACTCTTCTTCTTTCCTATTGGGTGTTTGTGCTGAATTTTACCGATTGGATAGATTGGTTCTTTACTACATGAAACATATCTCCACATAGGCGTATTTCCATATCTTTCCTTTTCAAAATCAGTCAGTTTTCTTCCTGATTTTACAAGTCTTGTTCCATTATCTGTACGAAGTCTGTTCGTCAGAACAGTCATAATACTGCGAAATATGATATTGCAGTCACATGAAATATGCGTAGCAATTTGGTAATAATTCTGCATTCCAAGAACCATACTGTTGTAAATGCGGATTTCTCCAGCTTCTCCAAGTTCAGGGCGTGGATGTGCAATTCGCTTTGCTTGTCCTAATAATGCCTGCTTTTTGTGAGATAAATTCTTATCAGCGATATGCGACATCATGACCTTTTTGTTTCCCTTTGGGTGTACTTTCATCTTGAATCCAAGAAATTCTGAATAATGCCTTTTCAAGTTGACAATTCTTGTTTTCTTTTCTGAGATTTCAAGCTTTAAACGTTCTTTCAGCCATTGTGTTACAGCTATTTTAGTGCGTTTAGCATCATCTCGTGAGCGACAAAATATTCTGAAATCATCTGCATATCTTACAATATACATTTCTTTCAATTTTGTAGTTCGCATTGCTCTGTAGGCATGACCACGGTTAGGTGTTCCGTTACTGATGTAACGGTGAATGTATCTGTTTCCAACGGGATTTTCAAGCCACTGGTCATCAATCCAATGGTCAAGTTCATTCAGAACGATGTTTGCAAGCAGGGGAGAAATAAT
Source organism: uncultured Ruminococcus sp. (assembly GCA_947624255.1). GTDB lineage: Bacteria > Bacillota > Clostridia > Oscillospirales > Ruminococcaceae > Ruminococcus. The sequence continues at coordinate 47,369 of CANQJO010000009.1, read as the reverse complement.
ACCGCCCTGCGGCGTACCTTTATCGGGGATCATTATATTGCCGTCAATCATTTTAATTGGTGCTGTCAGCATTTTCTTCAGAACATATATGAGATGTTTATCATGTATGCCTAATGCCCATATTTGCTTTATCAGCTTGCTGTGATTTACATTGTCAAAGAAACCTTTGATGTCAAATTCAATCACAAAATGAAGATTTGCAAGCATCATTTTTTGTGAGCATGAAGCAATAGCATGTTCAGCTGAGCGATTTGGGCGAAAACCGTAGGAGTTTTCACTGAATTTTGCTTCACATATGGGCTCTAAAACCTGCTTAACACACTGTTGTATCAGTCTGTCCCATATACATGGAATACCCAATGGTCGCATTTTACTTGGGTCATAGGGTTTGGGAATTTCCTTTCGCCTTACCGGTTTTGGACGGTAGCCGTGTGGACTGCCCTGCACAATAAATCGTACCCTTTGAACGACTTCTTCTGCTGATAGTTTAGCAATGTCACTGATTTTTAATTTATCTGTACCAGCTGTTTTACTGCCTGTGTTAGTTTTAATATTTCTGTATGCCAAGAGAATATTTTCACGGCTCAATATTAGACTCATAAGGTCTGTAAATACTTCACCTGACTTGCTTCTTGCATACAAATTATCAAAACTTTCTTGCAGATTGTAATATTCAGCGTGACGCAGATTATCATCACATAATAACGTTTTCTTCTTTTTGGTCATAAGGCATCACCTTCCTTCCACGGAAAAGTGTTCCTTTTAGTCATACCCGCAATCCTTATATAGATTGAATAGCATTGACCTTTAACTATTCGACTAAAGCCCATTCCTCCACATTCATTACAAATGCTTCATAGGTTCGAGCTTCGCTTTTCAGCATGAGTTCAGCAGCTTATTTGCTTCGTCTGCTTATTGCATTAATACAACCTCATACCTTTCCTCGTTCCAATAACTCTATCTTTGCATTTATCCTTAGGTGCTTGCTCTAAGCCTGTCAGCTTGGATATGCCTGTAACATATCACGGTTTTTCAGAGGCAACATTTTTACTCAACCGCACTGACTGCCGATTAGGCACCGAAACCTTTCGATTCCGTCATCTTATAGACCCGTACATTCGCAAGTTCGTCAGTCTTCTGATTAGACATTCTCACCATAGATATTTTATAGACTCCCGGCGTGTCACATACACATTCCACCTCTGGAACGGTTTCGTCAACAAATTGCTTTGCTGATACGATATGTTTCCGCCGACTTCACCGAGCTTTTGACAGTCAGCATTTCTGCTTTCACTGCCAATCGGAGTATCAGAGGGTGCGTTTCAGGGCGTTACTCCGTCATTCCACACCTCGAGTTATCAGTTCTCCTATACTTTTTTTCGTATAGTGCCTAACCTTTTCAGTTAGGAACAAGTCGCACGCTGCCAGATATACTGACCGTTGCTGTCTTTGACCTTGCGGAGTGCCTTTACCGTCTGCTCATTGAGAACCCACACAGCCTTCTTGCGATAGGGACTCTTGAGGGAGTAGAACAGCTCAATCATGTCATCGAAAGTGATGGCGGCACCTGCCGTTGTTGCACCGTTTTCTGCACCACCTGCGGCAGCAAAAATACCGGTAGGCTTGCCCTTACCATCACCGATGAGGAATGCTTCTTCTTCCTTTGTACCGATTCTGCGTGCAAATTCCTTTGCAATGTAGGACGGCAGGTCGAATACGGAATCGTTGAGAAGTTCCTCGGAAATCTTGATAGCAGTGCCGACCTTGTAGGCGGAAAGTGCAATCTGACCGAAAGCGTCATCGGAAAGGGTGTAAGCCTCTTCCTATAGTGATAGGTAATCCTTTGAAATAATCTCCGGATTTTCCCCCACTTCACACCGTGCATGCGGCTTTCACCGCACACGGCGTTCCATCAATACTACAATTTCATTAGATTAGCATTTATTTCCAAGCTACAGAAACTTAAATCGCAGGATTTCCTGCTATAATTCTTAATTTGTTGAGCTTTTTCAGTTGAGATTTATTTAGATTGAGTTTGTTCAGATATGCATTGATTATCTCTTGCTTTGATGCGTGAATCATCTTGTGAACATCTTCACTCACTATGACAAGATTTTGATATTCATCTGTACCGCCTTGTGAGACAGGCTTTTTGTGGTGACAGTGAATTTCATCTACCCACAGTATTTCACCTGTTACAGCACATTTTCCATATTGAGCAGCATACAATGAGATTCTGTTGTCCATGTATTCTATACTTCTGCCATGAAGATTAAATTTTGACAGCAGGTGCATAGTCTGAACAACATTGTCATCAAATTTCAGACTTCTGTGAATTTCTTATCTGCCCTCGGGGGTGTACTTGCATACCTTAAACTTTTTGCATATGGGTTTCTTATTTCTGATATACCCAAATGGAACAATAGGTGTATTTCCTATGAACCTTAACATTTGACTACAACCGTAATGTTTTTGAATATATTCAGACTCAATCTTTCCGTTTTCTTGCAGTTGATGTCGCAGACGATTGAAAATCACCTTTCGGATGCTGTCATATATTTGGTGACAATCTTCCGATACAAGTGTAGCAATGCGATAATAATTGTGAATCCCAAACACCATAGTATTATAGTGTCTGACTTGGATTTCACGCTCATTTCCCGTTCCACTGTGTTCAATTTTGATAATCTGTTCTTTCAGCTTTCGGGTAACTCGCTTTACCGATTTATTGCTCATATGTGATGTGACCACATATTTGTCTGCTTTCTTCAAGGCTTTTATTTTGAAACCGAGAAATTCGGAATAGTTCTTTTTCAGATTTACAACCTTTGATTTTTCCTCGCTTATTTCAAGCTTCAGACGTTCTTTAAGCCATTTTTTAACAGCTATGAAGATTTTATCTGCATCGCTGCTTTTACGGCAAAATATTTTGAAATCGTCTGCATATCTTACGATATACATCTCTTTCAGGTTGCTTTTTTTCAGTACTCTGAACCTGTTTGAGGATGTGACATTTCCGTTTGACCGTATACGAGGTTGATAATAATGGTGTGTTGGGATTGTTTCCCACTGACTGCTTATCCACCAGTCCAGTTCATTCAGAACAATATTGGCAAGCAAAGGCGATAAAATCCCACCTTGTGGTATGCCTTTGGTTGGGTACCGCTTTGTTCCGTCTGGCAGAACAATTGGTGCTTTCAGCATCTGCTTAATCACACATATGAGCTTTTTGTCTCTGATTCCCATAGCCCATATTTGCCGTATCAGCTTTGAATGATTTACATTGTCAAAAAATCCTTTGATGTCAATATCCACAACAAAGTGCAGATGTTGTATCTGTATCATTCTGTAGCACTGTGCAACTGCGTGTTCTGCTGACCTGTTCGGGCGAAAGCCATTATTGCGTTCATGAAATTTTGCTTCACAAATCGGCTCTAAAACCTGTAGAATACATTGCTGTACAAGGCGGTCTATAATCGTCGGTATACCTAATGGTCTGATACCGCCGTTTTCTTTCAGAATTTCTTTTCGTCTGACAGGTTTGGGTTTGTAAAATCTGAATTTTTCTTGAATCATCTCAACTAATTGTTCAGCGGATAACTTTTCAATGTCTTTGATTGTTTTTCCGTCGATTCCGCTTGTAATACTTCCTGCATTTCGCTTGATATTTCTGTACGCAAGCTTGATATTTTCCTCACTGTAGATAAGTTCAATGAGATTGGTGAAAAGCTCACCTTGCTTACTTTTTGCATACAGGTTATCAAAGCAATTCTGCAAGTCGTAATATTCAAGATGTCGCAGTTTCTTTTGCTTTGTCATAGGCAACACTCCTTTCGGACTGTTTTTCTCGGATTACTCCTAAATCATACTCGAAGCTATGAATTTCATGCCTATAACTAATTTTGTAGTATTGACTTGTGGCTGTCCCTCCGTTTCCCATTACAGGAAACATCATCAGTAATGCCACTACTTTACCCACGATTAAAGCAGCTTATTGTTCTTCGTCTGCACCGCTTTAGACGTATCGTAGGTTACTGCGTTCCGATAATCGTATCTTTACATATATACTTAGGTGCTTACTATGAGCCTGACAACTGGACAATGCCTGTAACATTGTAAGGTATTTCGTATGGAAGATTTCTACTTTACCTCGTTGCCGCTTCACTTGGGAAGCAACTACATTTCTATAGCTTATGGATTTAGACCCGTACATTCGCAAGTTCGTCAGATATTTCTATCATTCTCACCGTATACATTTTGTAGACCCCCGACCTATAGGATACACCATCCACCTTTGGACAGCTTTCGTTCTGTTTACACAGGTTACGGTATCTCTCAGCCGACTTCACCGAGCTTCTGACATAGTTAGTTTCCCAATTATGCCAGTCGGAGTATCAGGGAAAGCGTTTCAGGACGTTACTCCCTCATTCCACTTTTCAGATTATCAGTTCTCCTAATAAGAACTTTGCGTTCTTTTATTAGTGCCTAATCTTTTCAATTAGGAACGCATCGCACCCTCCATCCAGACTGCCTCGCCTTTCTGGGTGATGACTGGAATCTTACGGTCGCCGTGTGCCGTCTGAATTCTTGTTGCAAGAGGACGGAATACATTTTCCTCCTCCAGTGCAGAAATGAGCTTCTTCTCAAACTCATCCGGCACAAGATAGCCGCCCTCGGTGTCCTCGCCGATCTGGAGAGCGTTTCTTACATCTGCAAAATTACGGTTGCGGACATTGTTCCAGAAAGCCTTGCTGTATTCAGCAGTTGCGGTAGAGGGTGTTTCGGGCGTGTCAATGTGTGTGCCGGGCGTAGTCACAACCGGCGTTGTGGTCGCAGCACTCATCTCACGGGCAAGCTTCTCCTGACGCTCAAGGCGGTCAATTTCCTTGCCAAGGTCAACGATCTGCTGTTCCATGGCGTCATAGGTCTTGCCGTCCTCCTCGGAAAGCAGACCGCTTGCATTTCTCTTGGAATCGAGGAAATCACGGGCGGTATCCCATGCTTTCGCTCTCTTTTCTCTCAGTTCCTGAATTGTCATAATATATCAGCCTCCTTGTTATTTCAGCAGAGCCAGACGCTTGTCCAGCTGTGCAATGGGTACGGTTTTATCACATGCAGAAATTTTCTGCATGAAAGAAGCCGCAGTGTGGGACGGCGTGTACATCATGGATGCAGCATCCCTCTGCGGCTTTTTCTCATTTTCATCATCCTCGGAATCAGTATCTTCCTCTTCTTCGGTTTCCTCTGTTTCTTCGGGAGAATCCTCCTGTTCAGGCTCTTCCTCCGCAGGCAGCTTTTCCTTTGCAAACAGGATACCGTCCACAAAACCAAGCTGCAATGCCTTTTTCGCATTCAGCCATGTTTCCTCCGACATCATTTTTGCAATCTTCGCACGGCTGAGGTGGCATTTTTCCTCATAGGCGTTGATGATGGATTCCTTGACTTCTTCGAGAAGCTCGATTGCTTTTTCCATATCTGCCTTATTGCCGGCGGCATAACACGCAGGGTCATGGATCATAAGCATTGCCGTCGGTGCAATCAGGGTTTCATCACCAGCCATAGCAACAACCGATGCAGCAGAGGCAGCCAGAGCGTTAATCTTCACAGTGACCTTACCTTTGTGGTTGCGGAGCATTGTGTAAATCTGCGATGCAGCAAACACATCTCCGCCAGGGCTATTCAGCCAAACCGTGAGATCACCTTTGACCTTGATCAATTCATCACGGAACAGGGCAGGCGTGACCTCATCACCGAACCATGTATCTTCCGAAATAGGCCCGTTGAAAAGCAGTTCTGTTTCATCGGTATCTTCGTTCTTTACAAAATTCCAGAATTTCTTCATTGTGCAGTTTCCTCCTTTGTTTCAGCTTTTTGGTACGCAATTCCTGCATCAGAAAGTCGGCTCATTGAACCATTCACGAGGTACAAATTACCGCCCTCTTCCTCGGGAATCAGGTTCATATCCTCCAGCTCACGGATATCGTTTGCGGACATCCAGCCGTTCTGACGGGCAGTCGCATAACCACTCATACGGCTTGCATAATCACCACGGAGCAGACCTTCCACATTGAACTTGATGAAATATTTTCCCTTTTCGGAATCCGACAGCAGAGCCTTCATCAATGACTGCTCCCAACGGATCAGCCACGGGTCAAGGGTGTATTTTACAAACTCCAATGACAGATGCTCGATGTTGCTGAATGTGGCGTGGTCAAGGTCACCGATCATGTGCAGCGGCACACGGTACAGCCTTGCGATTTCTTCAATCTGAAACTTTCTCGTTTCCAGAAACTGTGCTTCATTGTTCGGAATGGAGATGGGTGTGTACTTCATGCCCTCCTCCAAAATTGCTGTGCGATGAGCATTTCCGCTGCCGTATGCCCTGTGCCATGCCTCACGGACACGTTCCGGATTCTTGATGACACCCGGATGTTCCAGTACAGCGGAGGGTGATGCACCATTGGCAAAGAACGATGCACCGTATTCATCACAGGCAACGGCAAGACCGATGGCATTTTTCGCCATGGCAATGGGAGAATAGCCGACAAGGCCGTCAAAGCCAAGTCCCGGAATGTGAAGCACCTGTTCCGCAGGAAGAATGATTTCGCCTTGCTCACGGAAGTTCGGATTCTGCTCATCATATCGGCTGTATTTGTAAATGAGCCTGTTACGCTCATCACGGTCAACCTTGATCTTATCCGGCATCAGCGGATACAGTCCCATCACATCACCTCTGCCGTTGCGGATGATTTGTGCGTAGGCATTGCCGTAAATCAGCAAGTGCGACATCAGCGTTTCACGGAATATAAACGATGTCATTTCGGGATTTGGCTGGTCGTGTAGCAAAAAATATAGCGGGTGCTTTGGCACTCGCTCTTTTCCCTTGTCGGTGTATTCGTAGACGTGCAGCGGCAGCTGTGCGATTGCCTCCGACAGCACCCTCACGCAGGCATAAACAGCAATCTGCTGCATTGCTGTGTGGTCATTGATGCTCTTTCCGGCGGTGCTTCTGCCGAAGAAGTAGGTATAGCTGGGGCTATCATAACTGTTGGTAGGCTTGTCACGGCTTTTGAAAAGTCCTTTGAAAATGCTCATGGGGATTACGCTCCTTTCAGGATTGAATTTTTCGGTGCGATGTGATATAATACCTATGAACCTCTGCATAATGGGGATTATGAAATCAGTATTAATGGAGATGATAAACTTGAAACAAAAATGCATTTATTGCGGTGCGGAAATCATAAATCAAAGTTCAGAACATATAATTCAAAATGCAATAGGTGGCTTACTAGAATCCGGTGATATATGTTGCGAAACATGCAATAAAACAGTTTGCAGTAAAATGGATGCAGAATTCACTTCGATTTTCAATGCTATAATTTCAAAGATACCGAATATGGAGAAGAGTAATAATAGAAAATCCAAACCCAGGTGTACCGGAAAGGCTATATGCGATGGAGTTCTGTATGATGTTATAATAAAGAATGGTAAGGTAGTTGCATGCCAAGAATTAAGTAAAAAAGAAAAATGCGATATTTCTCACAAAAAATTTGAGATTGTAGCCTACGATTTTCCTATTAGTAATAGGAGTTTTAGGGATGGGTTCGGTAAGATTGCACTTAATTTTGCATTATCTCAAGGAATAGAATTTGAAGACATTTCTTCGGGTGTTGATATAACCAAGGATAAAAACAGCAGAGTTGAAAAAATAAGATTCAATTATCTTATGTTTCCGTTTGTTCCATTAAACACAGTAGATGAATACTTGGAATTGGAAAAAGAAATAGAATTGTACCATAATCTGATATTGTTTAGCCAAGGAACAAACTTATGGTGCTACATAGACCTTTTTAACACGTTTCAGTATTATATCTTGCTGTCTGACAAATGGTGCAAACCACATATCCATAGGAGTTATATGCAGTTGATTCAGCGATTGAATCGTGAAAATCCGAAAATATATTTACGGAAACCAAAGGATATCCTCTTGTATGCAGATTTCTATAGAATAGAACCGTCTTTGGATGTAGATAAATTCAAAAGAAGAATAAATGAAGCTGTCAGGTTGTCCTCTAACAAAATAAGCATGAAAGACAAAATATCAGAAAGGTTTTCTGGATATTTAGCATACTGCATTAAGAAGTATGGAGCTGAAAAAGAAAGTCTGATAGAGCCACTTTCACATGTAATGTTGTATTTTGACGAAGACGATACATTAAAAGAAAATATGTTTAGAACAACTACGATTTTGGATTTTGAAAAACGAGAGGTAGCATCGTACCCGCTGTTTCTAATGAAATTAATAGAAGCAAAGAGGATTGATCCTAAGAAGTATACATTTGCTAAATTTGAAAGACTGAATCTGTTATTGATATCCCGTGGAGATGAAGATGATTCAATTATAGAATAAGCAACTCCCTCTCATCATAAATACTCGCCCCCGAATCCCCAGCACCGCACCTCACCGCACGGTCAAGAGCCATAATCAGAGCCACCGCACCGTCGATCTTCTCCGTGGACTTCTCCTTGTCCGGCTTGATATTTCCGGCAGGATCACGCTTGATGAAAATGTTATCCATCATCCACCGCAGCACCGGATGACCGCCGTGAGCGATCATTTTGTTGAGCGTCAGACGCATCAGTTCCTTGGTAGGTGGCGACATATCCTTGTAACCCTGTCCGAACTGCACCATCGTGAAGCCAAGCCCCTCAAGGTTCTGCGACATCTGCACTGCACCCCAGCGGTCAAAGGCGATTTCACGGATATTGAATCGCTGTCCCAGTTCCTCTATGAAATTTTCGATAAAACCGTAGTGAACAACATTGCCCTCGGTCGTCAGCAAATAGCCCTGCCGTTCCCACACATCATACGGCACATGGTCACGGCGGACTCGCAGCGGCAGTGTATCTTCGGGCAGCCAGAAAAACGGCAGGATATAATATTTATCCTCTTCATCGATAGGCGGAAACACAAGCACAAAAGCCGTAATATCCGTAGTCGATGAAAGGTCAAGTCCCCCGTAGCAGATACGGCCCTCCAGTTCTGAAACATCAAAGGCAAAATTACAGGCATCCCATTTCTCCATAGGCATCCAACGGACAGCTTGCTTGACCCATTGGTTCAGTCGCAGCTGTCGGAAAGCGTTTTCCTCGCCTGGGTTCTGCCTTGCTGATTCACAGGCAGCGACAACTTTCTCCATTCCGATGGTTTCACCGAGGGAGGGGTTCGCCTGTTTCCACACCTTCGGAGAAGTCCAGTCGGCATCATCTTCCGCACCATAAATGACCGGATAAAACGTCCGGTCAATTTTTCTGCCCTCAAGAATATCCTTTGCTTTCTGGTGCTGCTCATAGCAGATGGAATTTGTGTCCGTGCCGGCAGTCGTGATAAGGAAATACAACGGCTGCATTCGGGCATCACCGGAACCCTTTGTCATAACATCAAAGAGTTTTCGGTTCGGCTGCGTGTGCAGCTCATCAAATACAACGCCGTGGATATTGAAACCATGCTTTGAGTACGCTTCTGCCGAAAGCACCTGATAGAAAGAATTGGTCGGCATATAGACGATTCTTTTCTGCGATGCAAGGATTTTCACACGCTTGTTGAGTGCCGGACACATCCGCACCATATCAGCGGCAACCTCAAAAACAATGGAAGCCTGCTGTCGGTCAGCGGCACAGCCGTAAACCTCGGCACGTTCCTCGCCGTCACCGCAGGTGAGCAGCAGAGCAATGGCGGCGGCAAGCTCCGACTTTCCGTTTTTCTTCGGGATTTCGATATATGCCGTGTTGAACTGCCGGTAGCCGTTGGGTTTCAGAACACCAAACAGGTCACGGATGATACGCTCCTGCCAGTCCAGCAATTCAAATGACTTGCCTGCCCATGTGCCTTTGGTATGGGAGAGACATTCAATGAAGTTGACAGCGTAATCGGCGGCGGCTTTGTCGTAGTGGGAATCATCTGCCATGAATTCTGTTGGTGTGTATTTTTTCAGCTTTTTCAAATGACCGCCTCCCTTCATGAGAAAAGCCCTGCAAGTTTGCAGAGCCTTTCCCGATATATTTTGGATAAGAAAATGGTTAATTGTAATCTCGAATCAGAATCGCAAGTGCCTTTTCGGTGTCGCTGTCGATTGCCTTGGTGTCCTCGCTACGGTCGTAGTTGTAAACGATTCTGCCATTGCGTTTCAGCATCAGCTTGCTGATTCTGCCGTTGCCGATTCCGAAATGGCTCGGCTCATCGTAGTGCTTCACCCAGTATTGGAAAATGCTCCTGCCGATTCGGATTGTCCCTTCGTGCCACATAGTAAAACCTCCGTATTTTCGTTGCTTTCGCCCTTCGGCATAATGTATATTACCGTCTTTTCGGCGATAAGTCAACGGTGTTTCGGATAATAAATGTGACAAATATCGTGGCAGTTTATTGTGCATTGTGCGACGCGCCGTATTGCCCCAGAATCGCCCCCCTGTGCCGCCGTTTTCGGCAGGGCATTGTTATCGGTGCTGCCCCTCACAAGCCACCGTGTTGGCGGCTGCGGGGCTTGTGCTGGGGAGATTATCTCCCCGTTCTGCACTCCCATTCGAATTCGGCGTAGGCTTCATAGTCCCTGTCGAATGCTGCGTCGTCGTCGATGTAGTCGTATTCGTAGTTGATTCCGATGATTTCCTCGAAGGTTGTGCCGTTTGCCTCGGCGTCCTCTCTTGCAAGTTCCTCGGCGTGCTTTTCAACCCAGGCTTCGAAATCCTCATCCATGTCCTCGTTGTCGATTTCCAGCTCGTATTCCCATTCGCTGTCCGCCCAGGTGATGATTGCCTTGGAAGTGTATTCTTCCTCATTCCAGTTTCTCTTGCTTGCCATCGCTCTTGCCTTTGCTACTCCGTAACTTACCATTTTCTTATCCTCCAAAATTTGTTGTTTTCCCGTGGGGGGTTCCCCTTCGGTGATTACATATTACCGCATAATGTGACTTTTATCAAGCGGCTAAAACTACAGAATATAGGCGAAAAATACACCCCGATAGACGTGTATATGTGACAATGCCCCCAGAACTGTCACAGTTGCGTTCAGGGGGCTTGTATTCGTTGGGGGATAAGTACGGCAATGGCACAGCCTTGCCACACGGGGCAACGTGGCGGCTATTCCGTGGGCATAATGTCACGCACCGTGATGGGAAGCAGACCGTTCGGCGTGGGGATGAAATGGGTGATGTCCCAGAAGTGTTTTTTGTATTTTTCCAGAAGGTCATCGGGCAGGTCGGTGAAGTCCTCCGTTCCCAGTCCGCAGAGGAAGAATGTACCCTTAATCACCATATGGGGATTGATGATTCTGTTCCACTGCTGTGCAGAATCAAACAATGCCTCTTCGTGACATATCAGAGCGATCTCATCTTCAAACGGATACACTGCTTCGATGTGTCCTCCGACAATGCTCTGCAGATTTTCGAGGGTATGCTCGATGTCCTTTTCATACGGGTGCTTGCCCGGCTCGATTACAAGAATTTTCATATCGATTCTCCTTTATTTTCGGCATTCAGCCCCTTTCGGGGCTGTGCCGTTGTTGCTTAGTTCAGGCTCATGTGGATTGCAGGGACAACCTTCAGCTTTCCGGTGGTGAAGTCCGTGTAGTTGGCGGTGACCTCGGTCAAGCCGTTCATACGGAATCCGTGCTTTTCAAATTCTGCAAGGGTCTGAATCAGACTGCTGAAGGTGCTTGAAATCGTGAATGCCCTGATACCCTCTGCCTTGAGGAACTCGCTGATTGCGGCAATGTCATCCTCCCAGACCACCTCGGAGAAGTCGATCAGCTCGTTGCCGGTGTGCTTCTGCTGGCGGTAGGCGGTGAAAAGCGTAAGGTTCAGCTGGTGGGTTCTGAAGAACTCGTTGTCCTCGTGCATTGCCTGTTCAAAAATCTTGATTTCTTTCATGGTAGTTTCCTCCAAATTTCGTTGTTTTCTGTGCCTTTCGGCATGATGTATATTACCGCATTTCAAGGGAATAGTCAACGATATTTGGAATAATAAATGTGACAAACATCAGCGAAATATTGGGGAACGGATTGTGTATAATATGCTCTTGCACACGAGCCGTTTGTTTGGCTTATGTGGGGCTTGTTTTTCAAGGGGGTAACAATGCGAGAAAAAGCCGAATGCCCCACAAATCGAATCGTGGGGCATCCTGTGCCTTATTCCGTACCGAAATGCTTATGGATAATCGCCAGGATTTCATCCTGTTCAGCCTTGCTAATACCGATGGAATCCAAACTTTCCTTAGTGCCACAATCGGCACAAATTTGCGTTTTTCCATCCATTCGGGAAAGGGCAGGCACACCCTTGTATTCCTGTCCGCACTTCGGACAAATAGCTGTTTTCAGCTCTTTCATTACTTTTCACCCCTTTCACTAATATCCATCGCAAGCCGCAGGTGCTTCAAATCGAAACCGAAATGGCGGTAGCCTGCAACGCAGGTTCTCACATAAACCGAACTCGGAATCCCCAGCTCACGCTCCTCGTGCATGATGTACACAAAGGCATCCAGTTTTTTCTTGCGTCCGGTGATGTGGCTTTTGACCGTGAGCTGCATCTCAGTCTTGTAGTAGAAGTTGGGGCAGCCCTCGTAGGCATCGAGCCGATGCTCATCACGCTCCGAAACTTCCCAGACTGCAACCGGAACGCTGCCACCCTTCTTCTTTTCAATGGTGAGGTAGGAGCCTGTCTTGCTGCCCTTGAACAGCAGCTGATAGTCGGGAATCACGCTTGTGCCGATGATTCTTGCATCGGGGCAGCGATAACGCATCTGCTCGACATTGAGGTTTGAGCCGTAGGCAATGTAATATTTTTTCATGTTGATTCGTCCTTTCTGAAGGAAATACCCTTCTACCACCCAGAGCCGCCCGAAGGCGGCGAGTGGCAGGAGGCTATCTCCTTAGTTGCCAAATCTCCATGCTGCATTGCCGGAAAGGTTTCTTGTAAGGAAATCCCTTGCTGTCGAGAATTCTTCCCCAACCAGTCCCAGGCGAATCAGCCAGGTTCTCATTGCGAATTTCGGATTCTCCGTCTGCTGTGGCTTGGGGCTTGCGGTTCTGACCTCTTTTGCCATCTCGGAAAGGGCGAGGCAAAGCTGAATCCAGCTTTTCAGCTGACCTGCGTGCAGTCCGTTTTTCTTGCCGTTTGCAGGCTTGTCGAAGTTGAAGCACCTAAATTCGATTGTGCCCTTTGTGAACACTGCGTGGTAATTCGTCATATGGTATCTGCTTTCGTTGTAGTGCTGATTTCTGCCGTAGTTGTTGCCGTTGGATTCATACCAGATGTCTGCAAGCTGTGCCATCGTTGTGGGTTTCTTTTTGTTGAGCTGTTCAATAAACCTTGGGTTTACCGTTCTGCAGTATCTGTTGATTCTGCCCTGGTCAATTTTCAGTGCATCGGCAATCAGCTGTTCGTGGCTTGCCATGATGTTTGCGAGGTTTCTGAGGGTCTGCGGTGTATGTCCATTCGCTCCGATGTGAATGTGAACTCCCGCCCCGACGCCTGCGTGGCTGACTGCACTCGCCTTGCGAAGCCTTCTCACAAGCTCCTGCAAGGTTTCGATGTCGGCGTAGTGCAGAATCGGTGTAACCAGCTCGCACTTTTCGCTGTCGCATCCGGCAATGGAAACGTCCTTCTGAAATTTCCATTCTCTGCCCTGTGCGTCCCAAGCACTCCATGTGCTGTATCCGTTGCGGCTTGCCGTGTTCTGAAATCTTCCTGTTCCGAAGAACTCGGCGGCGATTTTTGCAGCCTTTTCTCTTGTGATGTTGTTCATTTCAACCTCAACTCCGATGGTCTGATTCTTGAGGTTCTCGATCTGCTGTGCGGTCTTTGCGTTCATTGTTTTTTCCTCCGTAATTCGTGGTTTTCGTGGGGTTTGTTCCCCTTCGTTGTGTACCATATTACCGCATAACGGAGGATAAAGCAAGCGGCTAAAACTACAGAATATAGGGGCAAAACGGCTCTGAATGATTGTGTAATATACACCCTTGATAAACTTGCAATTGTATGGTAAAATACACTACAATGGGAATAGGATCTCGATTAATCCGAGTCCCCGGGGGCTTTTGAAAAATCATCCACACCCTCGATCAGTGACAGCGTTCTGCCGCTCTGCCAGACCATGTGAATATTGCCCCCGTCGTCAATGTATTCCACCTCGCCAACCGTACCCGGCGGCACGGGATAGGGGTCATTCATGCGGTGCAGAATGATCTTCGTGCCAGCCGGATATTTTCTGCGAAGGGCTTCAAGCTGTTCTTTATTCGGCAACATCGGCTGTCCCTCCGTTTCTGAAAGCAGAGCTTCCGGTTAGATTCCGGAGCAGTACCTTGCGGACGCTCTTGAACTCCGTGCCGATGAATCCCAATCGCAGGAGAAAGCAGCGGAAGGCGTACTTCTCATTGTTGCTGGTGTCGGGCTTGTTGTTGATGCGTTTCTGATTCTTTGCCATATCAATCAGGGCAGTGAGGAATCGGCTGTAAGCGTCAGCGTCCTCCGGCTGTTCCAATGTGAACCAAGGGAACTGTACCTCCGATTCCGTTACCGTATATTCCAACGAATCCGTCTGCAAAGCATGCTTGATGAGCGTACCCTTGTTTTCAAGAATCCTGTCAAGGTTGGTGAGGGTCTGCTCATCCAGCTTTTCCTTCGGAATGCTGATGGTGAGTCGATTGTCGATTTCGGCATGATAGCCCCTCTTCGCAAACTGCTCCAGCAGTTGTTGAATGGTCAGCTCATCCCAGCCATCGTTACAGCTCAGAACACATTCCTTGCTGAGGGTGAAGAAACCGATCTGATAGAAGAACAGCGGCGCACCCATGTACTGACAGTCGCATTCCATAATTTCTGCAATGCAGTGTGCCAGTTCCTTTCGTTTGGTTTTCTCGATATTAAACTTGATTTCCATGAAATATTCAGCCTCCTTTTTTCTTTCGCCCTTCGGCGTTGTGTTACATCTTACCGCTTATTTCACAGAAATGCAAGTCATTTTTCGCCGAAATACTGTAGAAAAATTGCCCTCACATTTGTTCTTATTACACTTGTGAGAAGTGCTGCATTTCACCGCCAGAACTTTGTTGCTTCTGGTGATGGCTATTTTCCGCAGAATATGGTAACATGTGTGACGAAAGGAGCGATGCCGATGATTGAGGAATTTTACCACGGAAACATCGTCCGAGCCGATCACACGCCAACTAGTCCCGAATACCACGCCCTGATGCAGAAATGGCTACCCATGTGCGATGCATTTGAAAAGATGCTCACGCCGGAACAGCTGACTGTGTTCAAGGAGATGACGGATTTGCAGATGAAAAGCAGTGAGATCGCCAGTGCGGAACTGTATGCGGCAGGCTTTCGGGACGGCGCACACCTGATGCTGGAAATCATGGAATGACGAGGGACTCCCGATTTCGGGAGTTTTCCTCGTTATTTGTTTGCGTAGTGTGCAATGCCGGACAGCACAAAAAACGCACAGGGCAGTGCGATACCGTTGCCCCACATCTTGTACTCAGCACTATCCGAATGTGGGTTTTTCAGCCATTTCAGAATCTGCTTATCTGTTTTCGCCTTCCTTTCAGGAGAAACAGCAAGCCTGTGCGTTTCAAATACATCACGCCAGAACGCCATATCTTCCTCGGTCGGATTCTCTATGCCGATGTCCTCACACCACCATGTCGGCATACCTTGGAGCAATGCACACTCCTGTGGGGTGAGCCTGCGAACCGTGTATCCCATATCGTTGATGAGAGGTGGGTCTTTGTAATCCGTAGCAACAAGCGTATTTGCTGTATCTGCCTGTGCATTGGTGAAGAAGGAAGCCTTGCTTGAGGTATACACAGGCGTTGCCACGGCAGACGGACCCTGTGCATTCAGCGGTGAGGAAACGCCTGTATTGGAAATCCCAAGATTCCGTGCGAAATTCTGTCCGCAGTTAAAGGTTTCACGGTCGATGGCATAAACCACAGCGTGCTTGTCGCAAGTATTGAGGGTAAAGGAAACATCCTCATTAATTCCGTCACCCTGTGGACCGTTTTTATCTGCTCTGCCAATCATAGAGCCTTGCAGAGCATAGCTTTCCACGATTGCCATACCACCTTGATTGCAGGCAGGAGAACCGCCGCCGCAGTCCAGTGTTCTGGAGGTGTCTGCTTCATATACACCGCTGTGAGGATTGCCGGATTTCATCGCATTGGATTCAAAAGCACTGATGCCGAAAGCCTGCACCACCAGTTCATTAGCACGGACTTCACCCATATCATGGGTGTTCAGTGTGTTTGCGACTTTTCCGTCTTTCCATGTCTCACATTCATCTTTGGAATGCGGACGAGTTCCTTTTGTGAAAGGCGTATTCACCACAAACGGCTGATTATTACCACCCGAACCATAGGTTGCTGATACGGTGGGAGCGACTTCAAGGGGACCTCTGTATCTCGTATCCTGACTATGATTCTCATAACAGCTTATAGCCGCAGGCACAACGCCTGCACGCAGCGTCGGAGACTTTTCCTCCTCATAGCCGATGCCACGAGCCTTTGCAGAATGCTCCGTGCAGAATCCTGCCGATAACACACACGGCGGATGATGTGCCTCGGCACGAAGTGTGCAGGTCATATCCTCTGTCACATCCATACGGTTGCCGCCTTGGTCGTTCAGACAGAGTTCGCCTGCTTTTCTAATGCAATCCGCAGCACCTCCGGCAGCTCTTTGCCACGCACGGAAACTCTCCGCAGAATACCCTGACACGCCCTCGGACTCAAAGAGTATTTTTCCGGCACATTCGCCTGTAAAATCTGCGACAAGGTAGATGCGTTTTCTTCTCTGGGGAACTCCCCAGTATTGCGCGTCAAACAATCGGTATGCGACAGAATAATGACCTGCCATGATTTCTCCTGCGTTGTGCCACTTCGCAGGTTTAGGAACAGCAGCGGACTCATCCGCAATTTTGCAGATTTCTTCGAGGACACAGTGGAAGTCCTCGCCGCCTCCGGAGGAGAATGCCCCTGGGACATTTTCCCACACGATGTATTTCGGGTATTCGCCATTGGTCTTACACCTCATTTCCTTGATGATTCTGATTGCTTCAAAAAATAGTCCCGAACGCTCCGCCTGAATGCCTGCACGCTTGCCAGCAACAGACAGGTCAGTGCAGGGACTTCCAAATGTGATAATATCCACGGGCGGCAGTTCCGCACCGTTCAGCTCAGAAATATCGCCGTAGTGCTTCATAAACGGCAGTCGTTTTCGGGTGACGGCTATCGGGAATGGCTCAATTTCTGATGCCCATACTGGTGTGATGCCTGAGAGGATACCTGCCATTTCAAATGTTCCCGAGCCGGAGAATAGACTGCCGAGGGTCAAACTAGCATTGTTATTTACAGATAACAAAATTGTACACCTCCTGCTGATTTTCTTTTTCCATTAGCACATTCAGATGCCTTCGCTAAATTAGTTTTGTGATATTTAGCGGCTTGTGTCAACGAATCATAAGTGCCTATTAAAATACCATCTTTATACACTTCTGTTTTTCGACGCCCAAAATTGCGTTTTTCACCCATTGTTCGATAATCTGTATGTTCTGCTATTTGAAGTATCTTTTTTCTGGTAAGTGGATCATGTGCTTGTTCCATGGATGTTGCCCATTCCAAATTTTCAACACGATTATCAGTGCGAATTCCGTTTTTGTGATTCACAGTAGGTTTGTTTTGAAGATTGGGTATAAAAGCGATTGCTACTAGACGATGTGCTTTAATTGTTGTTCTCTTACTGTCAATGCTTACTGTGTAATAAAGGTAGCCATATTTATCACGTGCGGGTTTCAGAAATTTTCTGTTTCTGACACTGTATAATTTGCCGTCGTTCGTAATGTAATAAAATCCACCTAAAACAGGAATAGCATTACCAGGAGATACACCTGGAATATCAATAAAACCATCAGGCATTAGAACCCTCCAATCTCTGCCGCAGGGCAGTAAAAAAAGCCTTGTTTCTGATGGGGATGCCTTTAGCAAGACACTCCTTCTCAAAAGCAAAGCGTATTTCGAGTTGTTTTACGGAATAATCGGCACGATAATTCCGCCATGTCATTTCGTCATACTGCCGGAGTTTTTCCCAAAGCTTCGGATAAAACTCCCACAGCTTTCGCAGTTCCTCCAACGACTGCAACGAGCAGAGCCAGCAGGATACACGATGGAATCGTTCATACAGTCCGTTCCAGTTAAAGCCACGTTCAGCACAGTATTGCAGGCAGTCTGCTTCCGTCATGCCCCATTCCACCAAAGGGTGAATGCATTCGGCACGGCGGTTATTGGGGCGTTCCAGCCGATACTGCTCATCCGCCGTAATGCCCACATACTGGTATACCGTGTATTTCTTCCGAAGATCTCTCAGATAGTTCTCTCTGGGCTGGTCTTTCAGTCGATTGGTACACCACCGCATTTTCGGACCCATCCAGCCGTAGCCATCAAAATCCCTGCCGAACAGCTGACGGAATTTTTCGGGATTCCCACGCTTGATCGGGGCATGGCAGAAGTAATATTCAAAGTCATGTTCTGCCTTGATTCGTGTAATCGGTCTGCCGATGTATTCTTCCAGTTTGTCAAGATGTGCGTACATATCGGGAAATTCAAGCCCCGTATCGCAGAAAATGATTTCATCCACCGGACGATTTTCTTTCAGCAGTCGCAGAAGCATTGCGGTGGAGTCCTTGCCGCCGGACAGGGAAACGATGTAGTAGGGTGGTTTAATTGCCATCCAGCACCACTTCCTTTACAAGTTCGGAGTACGGAATTCTTTCACCGTTACGGATTACATACACATCAGCGCTGCTGTTATTCTCGGCTATATATTTGCGGAAACGCTCTACAGCCACATCAACAAACTTCGGTTCAAGCTCCACACCGTAACAGGTACGGTTCAGTTGTTCACACGCAATCAGTGTGGAGGCACTGCCGAGGAAGCCATCAAGTACAAGACCGTTGGTCTGGGTACACTGTGTAATGAGATATGCGATGAGGGGAACGGGCTTGGAGGACGGATGTCCACAGCCATCTTCTTTACTGTTTTTGATACGGTCAAATTCAAATACCGTTTTCTGTTTCTGGTTGCCATACCAGATGTGCTTGCCATCCTTACGCCAGCCCCAGATGATGGGTTCGTGAATGTATTTCCAGTCGGTTCTGGTGAGGACAAGTCTGTCCTTTTTCCAGACAAGACCGGCACCAACCTTGAACCCTGCATCTTCATAGGCATCATGGAATACACGAGCCTTGCTTGTTGCGTAGAACACATAAATGCTGGCATCCTTTGCCATAGCGTCCTTGAATCTTTCAAATGCAGATTTCAGGAATGCATATCCCTTTTCATCGTCAAGGTCATCATTCTTGATTTTTCCCGATGTGCTTTCAAGGTTAACAAGGTACGGAGGATCGGTACACACCAGGTTCACTTTTGTATCACCGAGCAGTGCGGCATACGTTTCTGGCAAGGTACTGTCACCGCAAATAACGGTATGTCTGCCGAGATGCCAGATATCGCCCAGCTTAGAAAAGCAGGGCTTTGCCAGTTCCGCCTCAACATCGAAATCATCCTGCTGTGCATCTTCATCCGTAGCGAACAGGTCTGCAAGCTCCTTTTCATCAAAGCCTGTCAGCCCAAGGTCAAAGCCGAGATTCTGAAGTTCCTCCATTTCAACGGCGAGCATTTCCTCGTCCCAGCCTGCGTCAAGTGCCATACGGTTATCGGCGAGGATATATGCTTTCTTCTGCGTTTCTGTCAAATGCTCCACAAATACACACGGCACTTCTGAATAGCTTTCTTCCTTTGCCGCCATGACACGGCCGTGACCTGCAATGATATTGAAATCCTTGTCAATAATGACAGGATTGATAAAACCGAACTCACGAAGAGAGGAACGCAGCTTTGTAATCTGCTCCTTGCTGTGGGTTCGGGCATTATTTACATATGGGATAAGCTTGTGAATATCGACAAGCTGAAAATCAGTCGTTGTTTTCATCGGTGCTGCCTCCTTTGCTGAATTCTCTGCAAGCCCTTTCTTGCAGCCATGACATTGCCCTTAACTGCCTGTCCTTTGATAGTGCGATATTGCTGTTTGGTGAGCATCGGTCTGCTGGCTTTTAATTCACGCCAGAAAAGGACATCATTTGATTTCATATAACCTCACTTTCTACTTCGGAGCAGTTTCTCCATCATGTCATCCTGCGGATTTCCTTGGAACTCCACACTGCAATTTTCTCTCACAATCTGAAAAATCTGATTCCAGATTTGATTTGCCTGTTTCATGTAGTTCTGCGACATTGCAACGTATGGTGAAGCAATCGCCGCATTGGTTGTCGGGTGCTTTGAGATGTAGCCGTACTTAGTGACAATCTGCTCACAGTGTATCCAACGGGAAATGCTCATGGCATACTGCTCCACCAGCTGTCGGCTGACAATCTTCTCACAAGAGCGTTCCTTCAGCCATTGGTAGGTTTCGGTATACACCTCATCAGCGAGCAGCTTTGTGCCGTCACGCTGTAATTCCTGCATAAATTCTCTCACAGGCGGAGTATCCACTGACTCAATATCCGCAGGTTGCATCATCACTTCCGCTGTTTTCCCCTCGGCAAGTTTCTCTGCAAGAGCCTTTCGGGGTCGTCCTGCACCAGGTCTTGCACCGCCTCTGTTTGTGCCGTCCTTCGCCACAACGTCATCGCCTCCTTTCATCCAATGTCGGCACAACTTTGCCTTCAGACAGTATCCTGCCTCAGGCTCAGCCGACCTCCAGTAATTCAAACAAATTCAAACATTTTGACTAAAAATGAGCATAAAAAATCCCGACTGTGAAGTCGGGAAAGTTTTGTATTTTCGGTATGTTTCGTTGTTTTTTATTTAGCAGGGGGTCAATACCCCGTTTGAAATCCGAATTTTGTGCGTGAGAGGGGGCGCCGGTCTTTTCCTCGATATTCCGTAGAAAAATCAATACCCCCGGGGCAGCACTTCACTCCTCGAAAGTCAATAGTGATATTCCGGTCTGCTGTCCTCATTGCCGGTCTTGCGGTCATGACATCGCTTGCATAACGCCTGCCAGTTGGATTCACTCCACATCAGGACGCTATCACCTCGATGGGGAATGATATGGTCAACGACTGTTGCCGTTACAAACCGTCCGTTCGCTTTGCACTTTACGCACAGCGGATTCTTTCGGAGATACGCCTTGCTTACCCTCTGCCACTTACTGCCGTAGCCACGTTTGGCGGCGGATGGCCTGTCGGGGTGCAGGGGCTTGTGCTCTGCACAATATTGTTCCTCCGTAAGGCTCGGACAGCCGGGGTGCTTACAGGGTTTCTTTGCTTTTCTCGGCATTGCCGACACCTCCTGCCAGAAAGAAAGCCCTTGCGGGATTGTTCCCACAAAGGCTTGTTGTATTTTCTGCTATTATATATTCTATCACGTCTTTCCGAAAAAGTCATCCACGATTTTACTCACTTTGCTTTTTTGAGTTTTTCATGATATTATTATACCACGCCTGTCTGCATTTGTCATCCACGATATTACTCATGCCTTACCGTAAAGAAGCAGAGTCAGGTGATTGACAGCACGATTCTTCTTGTTGTATGCAGAAGAACGCTCAATATCGAAATGCTCACAGATTGCATAGATGTCCTGTTCATCATGCCAATAAAACTGCTCCAGCACATAACGCTCATCCTCGGAAAGCGTATCCCATGCGGGCTGAAACCACTCCATGTATTCCTTTGCCTGACGGTAACGCTCACGAAGTACATCGATCTCATCAATGGCGGCAGTCAGACGGATTTCACCTGATTGCGGATTGAAACTGCCGGACGGCATATCGGAAAATGCCGGACTGCCGATACTGGTCATGTCATCGTGGATGTTGGCGATTTCCTCATCGGTATGTTCGATGATATAAGCCATGCTGTTGTAGTCCTTGAGTGCGTTGATTGCCGCACCACGCTTATCAAGATACTGCCAGATAATATTCATAATCTACCTCCGAAGTAATGTATTCCACTCGGATTGTCATAGATTGTCTTGGATTTTCATTGATTGTCATATATTTTCAAGTTCAGCCTTCACCGCATCCAGCAGTGCCGACTGTGTTTCATCCTTTTCCTGCAACGCCTTCATCATACGCTCATCCACTGTGCCTTTTGTGATGATGTGCTGAATGACCACGGTTGCGGACTGCTGTCCCTGCCGCCACAGCCTTGCTACTGTCTGCTGGTACAGTTCCAGACTCCATATAAGCCCGAACCACACAAGACAGCTGCCGCCCGATTGTAAATTCAATCCGTGTCCGGCAGAGGCAGGATGTATCAGTGCTACGGGGATTTCGCCCTTGTTCCATCTGCGGATGCTGTCGGGCTTGTCCATGGTGCTGTGCGGAATATGCAGTTTTTTCAGACGCTTCTGTATGCGTTCCAGATCATGCTTGAACCAGTACGCCACCAGAACTGGCTTTCCGTTTGCGGCTTCAATGATATCCTCCAGTGCATCAAGCTTTCGGTCGTGGATATTTACGGTTTCTCCGTTGTCATCATAGATCGCGCCATTCGCCATCTGCGACAGCTTATTGGAAAGACTGGCAGAATTTGCAGCGGTAATCTCACCGTCAGGCAGTTCCAAAATCAGTTCTTTTTTGAGTTCTGTGTACTTTTCCTTTTCAGAGTCCGAAAGCTGTACCACATATTCAGAATTCACAAGCTCCGGCATATCCAGATAATCTGTGGCTCTCATAGAAATGGTGATGTCGGAGATCTTCTCATAGATGGCATTCTCCGCACCGGGTAATGGCTTGTAGGAATATACCACCATGCCATTTCGCTTGTCGGGGGAGAAGTATTGCAGACGGTATTGCCCGATGAATCTCCCAAGACGCTCTCCCATATCCAACAGTCTGAATTCTGCGTACAGATCCATGAGTCCATTACTGGAAGGAGTACCCGTCAGTCCTACAATGCGTTTTACCTTCGGTCTTGCTTTCATCAGTGCTTTGAACCGCTTTGTTTGGTGGTTCTTGAAGCTGGAAAGCTCGTCAATGATCAGCATATCAAAATCAAGCTTCACACCGCTTTCCTCAATCAGCCACTGTACATTTTCACGATTGATGATGTAGATGTCTGCTTGCTTTTGCAGTGCTGCTTTTCTTTCTTCCGCTGTGCCGACTGCTACGCTGAAGATGAGATTCTGTAAATGCTCCCACTTTCTGATTTCGTCAGGCCATGAATGCTGTGCCACACGGATAGGTGCGATTACCAGAACCTTACGGATCTCAAAGTAATCAAACAACAGGTCATTTATGGCAGTCAGCGTTATGACAGTTTTGTCAACCCAAGCCCATATCAAGCAGGAGTGCTGCAATCGGGTGTTCTTTGATAAAATTGACTGCATATTCCTGATAATCATGAAGCTTCATCCGGCATCACCTCCTTGATAATTTTCTGTATGTCATCTATGTTATCCAGCACAAAGGTCTTGAATCCCAAACGCCGAAGAAGGCGGTGTCTTGCCAGTTGAAGCTTTCTCGGTCTTTCGCCTGGTGCTTTTACTTCCACAAAGGCGATTCTCCCCATGGGCATCAGGATGATTCTGTCGGGAACGCCTGCCGTGCCGGGAGATACGAACTTCCAGCAGATGCCGCCTTGGGTTTTGACGGCAATTACAAGTGCCTGTTCGATTTTCTTTTCAGTCATTGTATTTCTCCCAGATCTGCTCAGGGTCAAACCAAAGCCACATCTGATCTCCATCACGATTTACAACCTGAACTGTTTTTATCCCCTCGATCTTTTTCTGTGCTCTTACCATAAATTTTGTCATTCCCATATTCTCACATATCTTGAACACTTTACGGCAGTCCATAAAATCATCCTTCAGTATTTCTTTCAGCATCTTCCAATCCTTTCTGTGGACAGACGGTACGAAAAATCCCTTACGCGTGTATTACGCTATATGCTATATATATAAAATATACTTTTTAATGTACTATAAGAGATATTGTTACATTGTCCGTGCACCTGCTCTATTCTCCCTGTTTTAGGCACTTTTGAAATTGGACACGATTTCGGACAACAGCATGGACAAGTATGCGGTGAAAGATTGTCCGGCACTTGTCCATGCCTGCTTGTCCGGGGTTCTTACTTTCTGCGATAGATCCTCTGTCGGCCATAGATAGGAAGTGATTCTCGTTCGCCACTTTTCTCCCAACTTCCGATTCGTGTCATAATCGCACTGATGGCATAGCTGTCGGACGGCTTGATGTCCTCCTTCAGCTTACCAAAGCACTCACACCAGATTTCGATATTGGACACGGTTTCACGGCGGATCGTGCCTAATGGCTGTGTGTCATCATCGGGATTCTGCAAATAGTTGCGGCGCTCATATACCTCCATCGTATCCCAGTTTTCAGGCAGCAGGGTGTCCAGGTATCGCATAACAAGTCCTTCACGGTCATCCTGTTCCATTGCCGCTGACTGCTCTGATCTTGCATAGCTTTCCAGTTCGGCAGGTAAAAACAAAGGCTCGTTTTCATTGACATACACCAGTGCCTCTGCCCACATCATATCAATATCAAATTGTGTCAGTTCCCATGGCTTCCATGTGCCTGTACCGGGTGTTTTCACAGTCCAGAAACGACGGTTACCTGTCACATCACGCAGGAATCCATTCTCGGAATTGGTAGTGCCGAAGAACACACATTGTCTTGGATGGGGAGTGACACGCCTGCCGAAGGAGGCACGATACTTGTCATCCTGACGGGAAATAAAGGCTTTGACTTTATCAATATCCGCCTTCTTCATTCCGGCAAGCTCTCCAATTTCCATAATCCAGTACCCCTGTAATTTTTCAGCGGCAGTCTTATCATTCATATCGGAGAGATTCAGACTGTCGGAATACCACTCACCGCCGAGTTTGGAAATGAAGGTTGACTTGCCAATGCCCTGCGGGCCGTTCAGTACAAGAATATGGTCAAATTTTATGCCGGGATTGTATACTCGCTGAATGGCAGCACACATGATTTTGCGGGAGACAGCACGGACATAGGCGTTGTCCTCTGCACCCAGATAGTCGATCAGCATCGTGTCAATACGCTCGATGCCGTCCCACTCCGGCAGACGGGAGAAATATTCCCTGATTGGGTGATAGGAACGGTCGTCCGCTGCCTTTGTAACGGCGATATCGTAATTTCGTGCCGAAAAAGTACCATAGCTTGCGTCAATATAGCAGATAAGCTGTGCGTCATCAGCATCACGCCAGAAACGAGCCGGATGCTTCCACGGAACATCTCCACGGATCTCCATGCCGTCTGCCAGCTGATTAAATACGATTTTGCACATGTGGGGATCATTTTCCATAATCAGACGGATATTATGCAGGCAATTTTCAAGTACACCGTCCTTATTGCGGCGAAGCTTTTTCATCCAGTTATCATCAGCAGAGACAGCAAAGTCCGTTTCGGCTTCTGCAAGACGTTCATTTGCCGCAAGTACCTTTACTGCGTCCAGCTGCATTACAAATTTGCACATTTCTCGGAACGCAGCCTTCTCATCCAGATTGCCGAACTTGTGAATACGCACAATATCAAAGGCATTGCAGAGTTTCAGATATGCAGGGTCTTTGGCATGATGGGAGTATACGAACATATCCTCTTTGATTTCTACACCGGCGATACTGCTTGATGCAATCAGATGCCAGCGATTGTCATTGTCCGTGGGTTCGTACACATCGGATAAGAATTCCGTCAGTGCTACACTGATCGGAAAATATGCCCTGTTGAACAGCCCGACTGCACCTTCCTTTTCAAGGGGATTCTGCACCTTCTGCTGTGTAATCTGATTCGCTTTGCTTTCACGGGAGGATGTCGGCAGCTGTGTGGGATCCGTCCATTCTGGATGGGCAGTAAGAATTCCGTCGGGGTTCAGCCATTCTTTCTCCACATCCTTGAAGGTGAATGTACCGTTCTGTGGACAGGACGGCCAGTACATCAGCTGATTAGGCTGATAGGAACATTCATCGAAATAGTCAATGCCAAGCATCTGTGCGACATAGCGTGCAACAGCCACGAATTCCTCGGAGGTAACATTTCTCGTCAATGGAAGAATGATTCTTGCTCTGGGATTATCCGCCGTGCTAGAATGCGTTGTATACAGACAAGCTGTATAGGGCATGATTTTCTCGAAGTTATTTACAAAATCAGCAGTCAGGCGGTCTCCATCAAGGGAAATTAGAGAACGTGCCTCCACGGTATCGATCTTGCGCCTGCCGCCCTTCAGCACACCGCCTACAAAGCCACCGTGGTCTTTGGCAGCGTCACGCTGTGCCTTTGTCATCTTCGCATATTCCTCGGCGGTTTCAGTTGTTCTGACAGGAACACGGAGACGTTCCTTCAGAGAGTCATACGAGATAGTCTTGTTGACCCATGTTTTTGCCTGACGGCTGTTGCCATATGCAATTGCAAGATCTCTCATAAATGCAGCCTCCTTGGGGTTTCGCCATGTTCGAACCGTGCTTGTCTGGCGATCTTTCTTGCAGTACGCACACGGTCGGTAACAAAGTCATCATAATCATATTTTCCGTACAGTGTTGTAAGCATCGGGATAAAATTGAAATCACTGAAGTTATCGAAAAAACTGCGTTCACGGTAATCTTCATATGCAAAGAGATACGGTTCTCCTGTATCCGGATGAAATCCAATCGTAACAGGGTCATCATATTCTCCGCCGCCGCCGTCATCGGTTTCCTGGCAGAAGATGTGCAGATCATCATCCATCGGATCACCGAAGCAAATGAGCCCTGCCCAGCTGTCGGTACTATGTCCGTTGGAAATCTTGCATAGGGCTGTATTGCCTTCGTCAGTGTCCTTGATTCCTTTACGCTTGACTTCAAAATAGCAGTGAAAATCAGGCAGATAAAAGTCGGGAAGATAATGTGTGCCATCGCTGAGAATCAATCCTTCCGGCTCATATTCCCATTCGATTCCGCAGGCATCAAAGAAAACAGCCCAGCGTGCTTCAAGGCGGGAACGGAATAAGTATCCTTTGTATTCTGTCTGTATCGCTTTCATACCTTTTCCTCCAGACTTTCTGTAAAATATCGAATCTTCATGTGCTTACGCTTCGCACGGTCAATTTCGGCTTTCATGCCTTTTGAAATGACATCACCAAACACCCATAACTCGGCACACTTGCTCATCAGCACCCAATTCATGAAAATCGCAATATCCCTTTCTTCGGAAACAGCATCATTCATAAACTGCGTAAAGTAGATATGCGGTGTAATAGGCAGGCAGTGCTGGTCAACCGCAAAGCGGCTGTAGCGTCGTGCATTTTCTGTGTTTCTCTCAATATCTCCCGAATAGGGTGAGCAGATATATACGATGGGGCGAAAGGCGGCTGTCCTTGCAGCAGCCTTTTCCACCTTTTCTATTCTCGTCATGGCTTCATACTCCGTTGGTGAGAAGTAGCCTTCAGCATTATACAGACTTGCCATGTTCGATCCTCCTTATTGCACAGTTCTGACAAAGCACTGCCGTGCCGTACATATCACCGATGCCATCAGCAAAAACCTCTGACAGGTCAACGCACACCTCGTCACCGCAATCGGGACAGGTGCAGAATACATTTTCATCATTCAGTTCCACCTTTACCTCTACGGTATCGGTGAGTGTTGCTTTTGTGTAAAACATGATTATTCTCCTTTCCGACTGCTCAAAAATGAGCTGTCACTGAACCCAGATCTGGGCTCAGTCCTTTTTGTAATATTCACATTCATATCCATCCGCACGGAGCTGTAAGCCATCCGCCCAGTCCGGCACTCTTGCCATCTGTTCACAGACTGCCTCAACGGACATACGCCTGTCAACTTCAAGGATGATTTCATCGTGTACATGTGCAACAATAAAGCAGTGAGATAATGTCTGTAAAGCATAGCAGAGAATATCCCTCGCAATTGCCTGTACAATGTTCTCCACGAATTTCGGACCGTAGCTTTCCAAACGCTCCCACTTCTTGTTGGTGCTGCCCTCATAGGTCACGGACTCACCGCCGAACTTGTTTTCACCGATTCTCGGCTTTACATAGGCAAGCCGTCTGCCGCTGGGCAGTTCGATAAAGAGCATTCCGCTTTTGCAGATGAATCGGATTCCGTGAGTGGTGGTAGTCGTTTTCTCCTTGACTGCCTTTTTGACAGCACGATCAACCGACCACCAGAGAGCGGTGATGTTCGGATTGGCATCCCTCCACGCATCCACAAGGGGCTGTAATTCGTTCTCCTGCAAGCCCATTTCAATGGCTCCCATGGATTTCAATGCACCGACCGATCCGCCGTATCCGAGAGCAAGCTCGGCGATCTTACCTTTCTGACGAAGATGACCATTCACACCATTTTTGATAACAGGCACACCGAACATCTGTGATGCGGACGCACAGTAAATATCACCGCCGTCTGCAAATACATCCAGTCGCCAATCCTCTCCTGCAAGCCACGCAATCACACGAGCCTCAATCGCAGAAAAGTCTGCAACAATGAACTTGTATCCCTTTCGGGGAACAAATGCCGTGCGGATCAGCTGAGAAAGCGTATCGGGAACATCCTCATAGAGCATTTCGATCTCATCATAGTAGCCGTATTTCACGCTTTCTCTCGCTTCGGTCAGGTCAATGATATGGTTCTGGGGCAGATTCTGAAGCTGAATGTGTCTGCCGGAGAACCTGCCTGTGCGTGATGCACCATAAAAGCTGAACATTCCTCTTGCCCTGTGGTCGGAGCAGGAGGTCTGCTGCATGGCGGTGTACTTTTTCACAGAGGATTTTGACAGCTGCAACCGCATTTCCAGAACGGATTTCACAGGATCCTTTGCCGTTTGCAATAATCTGCGGACTTCATGTTTGTCGAGGGAATCCGAAGCATAGCCCTGCTTTTCCAGCCAGTCAAGCAGCTGATACACGGAATTAGGATTCTCTACACCCGTAAGTCTGCACATCTCCGATGACAGCTTTGCTTTTGCCTGTCCGTCGAGAGTCAGTGCAGCTTCAACCAGTTCCATATCAACTGCAATGCCACGATCGTTGATCTCCTGATCGAGATAAAACTGCTCCCAGATAGATTCCGGTACAGGATACCCCGACAGCTTGCGGTCAATTGCCATTTCCGACTCCACATCCTGCATATTGTACTGTTTGAAAATCTCCCATTTCTCCGGTGCATCAGCAGGGGAATGAAATAGGGGAATACCGTCAACTGTATCATACGGCACACAGAAATATCTGATCAGTGCCTTGCCATCCGGCATTTTCTGTTCCATCAGACGCAGCACCTTTCCTGCCTGTGCAAGCGTGGACGGCAGCCCCAGATAGCGGCAATGCACCATTGTACACTGCCAGCCCACAGGACTGAGATAGTCACTGACAGTATCTTCGTCAATGCTGTAGCTGCGAAAGATTTTCGGGTAGTATTCACGCAGATATTTAGACAGGCATATCCGCTCAAAATTCACATTGAACGCTCTTTTGATGACGCTTTCATCCGTGAGAGCGTGCAGAATTGCAAGAGGAATCGTGTCACCGCAGGCAAGATCATAAAGCTGTACAGCACCGCAATCAACGGAAACGCTGAACAGCGTGATCGCAAAACGCGGTGAATCCACATAGGCATACACGCCGCATTTCTTCAGATCACGGTCGCTGCGTGTTTCTAAATCAATTGTCATTTCTTTCATTTCCATCCTATCCTTTACCCACCCGAACGGCTGTGCCGTTTGTCGCCCTCCCGACATTCGTTATTGCTTAATCGAGGAAATCGCTGTCCTCATCGTCATTGAAATCATCCTCTGCACGGCTCTTTCCGCCGAGAGGCTCGCCGTCACGGATCTTCTGCAAATTATTCAGACCGCAGGCAATACCTCTGTTGCCGTTGGAGTTGAATGCGTAGAAGTTGATTGACGCTCTGCCATAAACGCCGCTGTATACCTCGCTGTGATCGATGATCGGCTGACGGTCTGCATCCACAATACCGGGAGCAGTTGCAGAGTTGGCATTGATGAAGTAAGCGTTTGCATAAGCCTCATCATCGGGACGTTCCAGATCGCCGTCACGGAGGGGCGTTTTGATGGCAGACAGCTGCGGTACGGACTTGCCGTTGCCCTTGAGCTTGGATGCACCTTCCTCATACGCCGCCTGAATGGCTGCCTTGACCTTTGCAATGGTCGCTGTATCGGACTTCGGGATGATAAGGGACACGCTGAATTTGGGTGTGCCGCCGTTGATTGCCTTTGCCTCCCATGCGTTGCAGTAGCTCCAGCGTGTGTCGGGACCTGTGATTACCTTTGTGGGATTTACATACTTTGCCATGTTAATTTTCCTCCTTAAAATCGTTTTCTGCCGTGTCAAATCCAAGCACGGCATACCCTCGGCTCGAACCAATCTCACCTCGCCTCGGGCATGCCGGATTCCATGCTCTTCGCTTATCCGAAGCAGGAACCAGCGTCGGTTTTCCTGTGGGTTTGTAGAGAAGTTCTCCGAGAATTTCGGTGAATTTCTTCTTGCCGAGCAGCTTTGTCATTGCTGTGATACCGAGAATCTCCGGTGCGGCATATGGATCATATCCTGCGTCCTGTACTGCCTGTGCGACCTTTGTTTCATCGGTGTACTTGCGGTTAGATTTGCCCTCCACCAGCTTGTAGCCGTTCCAGACCTTGCCGGAGAGTGCCTGTGAGAGTGCGAATTCTTTTACATCATTTGCCCATGCCACCAGTGCATCAGCCTTTTCAAGAATCGCCTCGATTTCGGCATCTTCAAGGGTATCGGCAGGTGCGAAGTCATATTGTGCAAGAACAAGATTATACTCCGCACGCTTGCGGCATGTTGCTTTTACTTTACAGAAACGGCAGTGATCTCCGGCACAGAATTCGCCCTCACCCTTGGCGGCAAGTGCAGCTGTCGGTTTCAGTGAGTTTTCTGCCCAGTCAAGCAGATCGGTCACAGACATTGCAAATTCACTGACATTGTCCATTCTCGGCTGAAAGATGACCATGCGGATCTCTGTGATGTCATACAGACTGTCAAACAGTCCTAATGCACCGAGGGCATACAGCATCATCTGGGAATTATGTTCCGCTGTCACTGCCACACCCTTCCCATGCTTGTAATCGCATACGGTAAGTACATCATCAGCAACGATAACACAGTCACCAGTCCCGAAGCCGTCGGGGACATATCTGCTGAAATCCAGCCGCTGTTCCACCATAACAATGGGATCGGTGTATTTTGCAATCTGCTCAGCGATGTACTCTGCATAGGCATCCGTGCAGTCTGCCATTTCCTGATCGAAGTACTCAAGATGTTCTGTCGGGTCTGCGGCATCAATGCAAAGGAGCTTGTTCACCTTGTACTCCGCAAGTTCATGTGCACAGGTGCCTTCCTTTGCGTAGTCCGTTGCCGTATCCGGGAGATCGGCGCAAAGCTGAGCCGATGGCGGACAGGCAAGCCAGCGGTGACTTGCCGATGCGGACAGCTTTGCATGGGCTCGTTCAGAATGTTTACGTGCCAAGGCTCTCCGCCTCCTTCATCAGTGCCGCATACTCACTTTCGGGAACGCCGGACAGCTTCTCTGCCCCATGCTTCATTACAAGCTGCTTGACCTCCTCCGTAAATCCTGCACGGGACTTGTTGGCAAGCACGGCTCTGACCTCGGCGAGGGTGACGGGTTTTGTGGGCGGGTCGGGGTTGGTAGGTTCGGGCTCCGGCTGTTCGTCTGCTGGGGGATAAATTTGCTCGAACTTGTCCATTTCCTTCTGTGTTGTTTGCTCTGTCAGCTTTGTCAGTGCTGTGATCAGTGCATTCAGTGCGTTGATGACCTCAAAGATTGGCCCCATTTTTCGTTTCCTCCTTTTCCAGATTTACTGCCAGTCTTTCTGCTACGACGCTAAGTGCGAAGAGCAGTGCAATGAGTTCTTTTGTTTTTGCATCCAATGGCATCACCACCTTCAATTGATTTGAACCTTATCAAGAGAAGCATCATTGCCCCTCATATCCCACTACAGAATCAAGTGATGTTTGGACGAAACATTTTCAGATTTTTATGCCGAATTCTTTTTCAAGCTGTTTTCTGGCTCTTTCAAGCTGTGAACGGTATGTACTTCTTTTCAGATCCAGCTGTTCCAGACACTGTCTTTCGGATAATTCTTCATCAAGCTTCATTTTTCCGATTGTAAGTGCGACAGGCAGCAACTCTGCAAGTCTTTCAAGAATCAGCCTCATCATAAGCTGGTCAGTTACCATTTCTTCAATATCACAGCCGTCCGAAAAATGTTCTCCATGAAGCTCATTCTCATAATCAAGAGAAAGGTTATCGCCGGCGGCACTGTATTCGCAAAGGGAACAGTCGCCATCGCATTTCCAGAGATATTTTCTGGGGCAGGCACACTGACCGTGATATTGCTTCTTATTTCGTATCCGTGATGTCTCACGAGTGATTTCTGCATAAACTTCTTCGGAAACCGGCATCAGTTCAACGTGATGAGGATTGTCTGCATTTCGCATTGGAACATATCTTTTCATTTCTTTTCTCCATTCGTAGGAATGGAGAGAGGAACGTTACCGCATTCCAGATGGATACTCCATTCCGAAATACAGCAATCCGCTCAAAAGACACTGTTGCAATGAATCGTCATAATTCGTTGAGCCACCGGAGATCAGACGGTGCGGATTATGGCATAAAAATAACCAGACGCATGGACAGAATAATGTACTCACGAAATTACACTTATCTCGTAATTTCGCCATTTTGTACATATACTGCCGTATGCATCCGGCTGTAGCTATATCATATCATTTTTCACGAAGAGTCACCAGCGGAAATAAACCGTAGTTGATTTTTGTGAATAGTGCTGTAATATTCGGCTGTTGCCTTTTGTGTATCGTTGGAACTACACAAAAATATGCAACAATTAGTATATTTACACACGAAATATACAGCAATTTTGCCGTTTTACTCCGGTTTATAAAACGGATAAAGGCATAAAAAAATCAGGCAGCTTTCCAGCCGCCTGATCGTTATATTGCATTCTTTTTGATTTTCTTCGGTCTGTAGCCGCTTGTCCACGGCGTTTTTCCAATGTCTCTTAAGTATTGATTTGCCTGGTAAACGGTAAATCCGTCCGGATTCGTATCACGCATGATCCGATAGAGCTGGTACATCTCCTTGTTGATGTCATTGATCAGCCCTGTCATAATGAGAAGCTCATCACGATAAACATCATCAAGCTCCAGAGCAGTAAAGAAAGCCAGCATGGTTCCCATTCTCGGTGTATATTCCTTGTCACTGCGAAGATCTGTCAGTGCGTCAATACTGCACTCCGCAGCCTCTGCCACATCTTCTTCCGTCATGTGTGCCTGCTTCATCAGGAAAACAACTGCTTCGCCTCTTGTCATTTTTCTTCTTCTGGTTTTTCCTTTTTTCACTTCTTCGATATATAGGCTGTTCCGAAGCATTTCTCTTCGTTTTTCTTCCATCCTGTTAAAGGCTTCGTTATCGAAAACACGCTCAAAGAAGCGAACTTGCTGTTCCTTGTTTAGCTCACCGAAGGTATACTTCAGATTTTGTTTACCGTAAACTCGTCTGAATGGTAGACAGCACTCAGCCATATTTTGTTTCGCATATTCCGTCAGCCACCAGTATCCGCCCAGCTTGTAAACATAATCGGAATGATTCAAGCATAGATGACCATCCGCATACACAAATTTCCTTGAATGCACGAGCTTGTCAAACATGAGATTTCTTCCGAGTATTTTGGACATTTCGTAGAGTGGAACAGTGTAAGTCCAATCATCGGGAAAATCTTCAGGTATGACATGGGCTTTTGCATATTTATCATCGCCCCACTCGAATACCCCTCGTGCTTTCTTAAATCCACGATGCAATAGCCTTGTTTTTGCTGTTGAGCGATAAGAACCGAAAATTTCTGTGATTCTTTCTATCAGCTTTTCATAACCGACAAGATCTGTATGGTAAGCATCTCTGCCAAGGCAATCACAGAACTCGGATATTACCATATCCAGGTTTTCTGCATAAATCGTCACACGGGCTGCAATGGCATTTGCTTGTATTTCCATACTTCGGAGGGTATCCTGCTGGTCGTCGGACATGAAGAAGTCTTCAAAGTCAGGTGTCTCCATTCTGATTGCTGTTCGATAATAATGCTGTAGCTCATAGAACATCCGATGGTATTCAATATGGATGCACTCATGCAGTACATTCATACGAAAATCCGCCGTGCATCGGGTTGTAACCAGTATTGTACCGCCCTCAAAAGTTCTGTTTACAGCGGTTCCGTTCTCATATATGGTGACTTCTTTCGTGCGAAAAATTGTTTTTGCACAGACATTGTCGTTGGGGAGAAGCTGTACATACTCGATCCTGAAACCCATCGCATTGGCGAGCTTTTCAGCGTCCACACTGCAAGGTTCTTCTAAAGCCTCCGGCTGATATTTCAGCAGCAGTTCGTAGGCATAAGCATCGTATTTTGAGGAACGGATATATGGTACAAGATAATCATCCAGCTGATTCCGTAGGTGAAAACGCTGTCCTGTGTAAATGTCAGCATTCGTGAGATAATCGGAAATTCCGTTGAAAGAATGATAGCCCGTTACATAGTATTTCTGGTACTGTTCCTGCTGTGTAACGGGGTCGTAGAAACGGACATCGCATATTACGTACATTGCAAAGGAGATGCTGTCGAGACGGTCATAGTAAGCTTTGTCTATGGTGACATCCTGCACTTTCGGCAGACTGCGATAACCGAAGCAGGGGACAGGAAGCTCACCACTGCGTATCTTGCCACGGATGAATGTTCCATACTCAACAACGTAATTCTCCTTAAGAATCTGCGTAAATGACACGATTTCAGGCTTTTGCTGAAATCGTGGGTTCCATATCTTATATGTTGATTCCGGACGCATTGGGTTCGATACTGTTAAAATAGGTCCGATTTCATAGTTCAAGGTTTGCACCTCCCAGTTGTTAAATTCACTCCCTTCGTTTTGTTGTCCTTTTTACTTCAGATTCTTCCACACGGTCACAGCAATGCCCTGTATCAGGCATTCCTTGACATAGATTGGTTCATGATTTTCGTTTTCCGGCTGTAGTCTGATTCTCTTTCTTTCAGGTTCCGGATAATATCTTTTGAGTGTTGCATCATCACCGACAAGAGCAACAACAATGTCACCGACTTCGGCGTAATCCTGCTGTTTTACAATAACAGTGTCACCATCGTCAATTCCGGCGTCAATCATGGAATCTCCCGAAGCAGTCAGAATGAAATAGTTCCCGCTACCCAGCAGGGAAGCAGGCAGTCTGACATATTCCGTGACCGTCCCATCTGCAAAAATGGGCGCACCGCAGGCAATGTTTCCAAGAATCGGTATAAGCTCCATATTGCAGCTTTGCTGCATTCGCTTCGTTGCATAGCCTCGTTTTCCGTTGCTGATGAGTCGGCCCTCATTGGTCATTTTCTGCAAATAGCGACCGACAGTGGATTTTGAGATGCCTGTTTCGGCAGCGATTACTTCGATAGATGGCGATATACCGTTTTCTTCGTAATATTCATCAATGCAGTTTTCTATGGCATCTGCATTGGCTGTCATCGTCTCATGGGTTACTCTCATAGTACATGTCCTCTCTAACAGGAAATATATCCCATTAACTGTATTTTAACACACTGCGAGAGGTTTGTCAATAGAAAACGGAATATTTGTTCTTTTCTTTGCGGAATATTGTATTTTCATGCGGGATATGGTATAATAGATGTAATTATAGGTTGTCGGTTAAGGTGACTGTCCCATGATATACAGCACTTTTGAAAATGTGTCAGTTTACTGTGCATTTCAAAAATGAGACACGGTGTGTCCTGAATTGAGTTAAGCGAGCTGTGATCTGTTGTTTTGCATATATGCACAGGGAAAAGAAGTTGAAGGGCTATATGGCATGTAGAGGAGTATTATCCAATGAATATGATGTTCCAGAAGGCTCTTAACATACCTTCTCTGAATATGATAGAGCAGCAAATGAATTTTGCGGGCAGGAAAAGAGTGTGCAGAATTTCTTTTCTTAAAGATGGAACGGATGATAATAGAGAAAAATGATTGGAGGTAATTTATGAGCAGCAAGAATAATGATGAGGTAATCAGCATTGCAAAACCGCATACAATCAAGAAGTTTGAATTGATCGAAAACTATGTAGAGTCATGGTCTCAGATACTACTGAATTCTCAATGTGAAAATCTTGTTTACATTGACTGTATGAGCAACAGTGGAGAATACAGAACAGAGAGTGGAGAATGTGTGTATGGTACAGCGGTAAGAGTTGCTAGAATACTGAGGGATGCAGCTTTTCAGTATCCGACCAAGCGTATCTATATAGTCTTTAATGACTATAGTTCAAAGAAAATTGCGCATTTGAAGCAACTGACTGGAAGTAATACAAGAAACTTTCATATTGACTTCTATTCTGAAGACGCCAATTCGTTGCTTAAACGGATAGCAAAATCTATAAGAGGATTTCAGGATATGCATACGCTTCTCATATATGACCCCTATGTTGCATCAATAGACTGGACAGCTATATTACCTTTTATTAATCGATGGGGCGAGGTCATTCTTAATCATATGGTATCGGATACGGTTCGTTCAATCGGAGTTGTTAAACGTGATAGTGCGAAAGAAAAGTATGAAATGACATATCAATGTCCTTTTGAAGAGCTTATACCATACGGAACAGACAGAACAAAATATGAAAAGCGTGTTGAGGATATTATCCAAACACTACGACGGAATAAGGCAAGAGACTATTATGTGGCGGCATTTCCATTTTTCATTCGAACAAATGTCGTCGAATACAATTTGGTTCATTGCACAAGCCATATTCGTGGATTCACGCTGTATAAGAATTCAGCCTGGAAAACATTTGAGGGAAAATCTTCTATGAAAAATACGCATGGTGCGGAAGATCAGCTTCAATTTGATCTGGATGGTTCCGGGTTTGCATCGACCTTTGTAGATGACGAGTGCTACAGTCTCTCAAATGTTGCTGAATATTTATCAAAGTATTTTGCCGGGCAAGCTGATGTGAATCTTCAAGTTGTGTGGGGAGTCCTTGAAGAACACCCGATTTTTCCATCTGATTTTGAAAGAAAAACGATCAAGAAAATATTGAAAGAAAACTTTGGTGCAGTTGTAAAGAGAAGCACAATTAGTTTCCCAGATAGGAGTTAATCAATGAAAACTGTAAAAGGTTACATACAAAGAAAATCAATGTTATACTTAACGGGAGTAGAATATGGTGATTATACTATGAACCATGTTCAAGGATGTGCTCATGGTTGCATGTATCCATGCTACGCTTATATGATGAAAAAGCGTTTTGGTCAGGTTAACTCATATGAAGAATGGGTGGAACCCTATCTGGTATCTAACACACTTGAATTGCTTGATGCAGAGATTCCAAGACTCAAAAGCAAAATAAAGTTT
Organism: uncultured Ruminococcus sp.; assembly: GCA_947624255.1. Taxonomy (GTDB): domain Bacteria; phylum Bacillota; class Clostridia; order Oscillospirales; family Ruminococcaceae; genus Ruminococcus. The sequence continues at coordinate 9,807 of CANQJO010000009.1, read as the reverse complement.
GTTCAACTTTGTTTTTCTACTGATCCGTTCATGTATGAATATGATGAGATATGCAAGATGAGCATTGCTGCCATTCGAAAATTGAATGCGGCAGGAGTAAAATGCGTTGTTTTGACGAAGGGTATCCTTCCTGAACAATTGAGTGAATTGTCCGATGAGAATGAATATGGTATTACTTTAGTTACTTTGAATGAAGAATATCGTAGCAAGATTGAACCAGGTGCAGCACCGATACAGGAGAGAATCGCAGCATTAAGACGACTGCATGACTTGGGCTGTAGAACATGGGTGAGTATGGAACCGTACCCGACTCCTAACCTTATAGAGCAGGAACTTGATGAGATTTTAGAAGAGATCAGTTTTGTTGATAAAATCATTTTTGGAAGAACCAACTACAGTAAGGAAGTCACTGCCTATAAAACTCATAGGGATTATTACAATCAAAAAGCACAAGAAGTCATAGATTTCTGCGAAAGCAGAGGGATTCAGTATTACATCAAAGCCAAGACAGTTACAGAGGGATAAAGGCAAGCTGTGTTACTTGCGAAACTGCGTGATTTGTGCTATAATAAAAAGAACAAGTCAACTGAAATATGAGGAGTATAACGTTATGAATTTGTTGGATAGGATTCTTGAAACGACCTATGCTTATATTGACGAGATGCCGAAGACACAGCGAAAGCAGTATGGTCAGTTTTTCACAAGTAGGGAAACGGCTCGTTTTATGGCGAGTCTGTTTACCATACCCGATAATAAACCAGAACTTACGATTCTTGATGCGGGAGCGGGCTCAGGAGTTTTGTCAGCTGCTTTGCTTGAAAGAATAGAATCTTTTCCGAGCGTAAAGGAAGTTCATCTTGTGTGTTATGAGAATGACCCAAATGTGATTGAACTTTTGAAAAAAAATCTTGAGTACATGAAGGATAATCTTTCTGTTTCATTGAGCTTTTGCATTTCGCAGGAGAATTACATTGTGAGCCAAGAATCGGATTACAATAATATGATTGATGCCAGTTCTGCCCCAGTAAAATATGATTTGATAATTGGTAATCCTCCTTATAAGAAGATCCCGAAAGATGCTGCCGAAGCTCTGGCTATGCCCGATGTGTGCTATGGTGCACCGAATCTGTACTTCCTTTTTGCACAGATGGCTTTATTCAATCTGAAGAATGAAAGCGAAATGGTATACATCATTCCACGTTCCTGGACATCAGGTGCCTATTTCAAAGCCTTTCGTCAGAAATTTCTCCACGAGGGTGCCTTGGAACATATTCATCTGTTTGTCAGCCGAGATAAGGTGTTTGAAAAAGAAAGTGTTCTGCAGGAAACGCTCATTATAAAAGTGAAAAAAACGCTTGCCAAGCCGGAACGCATTACAATTACTACCACACAGAGCAATCGTGATTTTTCAGAGATCACTACTTTCACGGCCCCGTATAGTACAGTAGTGTCAGGTGATGACTGCTATGTATATCTTGTGACAAATGAGGACGAGGTTGAGATATTGAATCGTCTTAACCAGTGGAATGATACCTTGCCAAGTCTCGGCTTAAAAATGAAAACAGGTCTGACTGTGGATTTTCGCAATAGGGAAGCGTTGCGTGATACAGCAGAGGAACAGGCTGTTCCATTGTTTTATGCTCAGCACATTCAAGATGGCAGAGTTGTATTCCCGATCGGAAAAGAGCATGAGTATATTGTAACTACACAGCCAGGTTTACTTCAAGCAAATGCTAACTATCTTTTTGTCAAGCGATTTACAGCCAAAGAGGAACATCGTAGATTGCAGTGCGGTGTGTATTTGGCAAGGAAACATAGTGGCTACACCACTATTAGTACGCAGAATAAAATCAATTTTATCGGCGGGCTGAAGGCACTTTCTGAATGTGTAGTCTATGGCTTGTATGTTCTTTTCAATTCAACCTTATATGATTGCTATTATAGAATTCTAAATGGCTCAACACAGGTGAATTCTACGGAAATTAACTCAATGCCGATGCCTCCTATGAGTGTAATTGAAGCGATGGGAAAAGAATTGATACGAACAAGGGATATGTCCGAGACTTCATGCGATAGAATTTTAAGGAGTTATGTATGAGCAAGATTGAAGAAGCAAGAAAAATACTGAGTGAACTTAATGTTCCCAAAAAGCAGCAGGCTGACCTGTGTTGTTTTGTTCTTTTGGCGATGAGTGACATTAAAGAAGATGCAGCGTGGGAAACTGCTACAAACAATTGGATTAGAATTCATGATGTACTCGTATTCACACGTGAAAATTATGGAACCGACTATGCTGAAAACAGTCGTGAAACTTTCAGAAAACAAGCAATGCACCATTTTAGAAATGCAGCATTTATTGAGGACAATGGTAAAGCTACAAACAGCCCCAATTATAGATATCGATTGACAGATGAGTTTTTATCACTAATCCAGAGTTATGGGACTGACTTGTGGGAACAGCGGAAAGCCGGATTTCTTTCCAGTCACGAGTCGCTGGTAAGTATGTATGCCTCAAAGCGATCCATGCAAAAAATGCCGGTTATTATCAATGGTGCCGGTTTTACATTTTCTCCTGGAAAGCATAATGAACTTCAAAAGGCAATCATTGAAGAATTTGCACCTAGATTCGCTCCCGGATCGGAGTGCTTGTATGTTGGCGATACTACTGAGAAAGACCTTGTAAAAAATGTTGAAAAACTTTCTGAACTTGGTTTTGCTATTACACTTCATGATAAAATGCCCGATGTTGTATTGTATTCTGCTGAAAAGAACTGGATTTTCTTTGTGGAATCAGTTACATCTGTTGGACCGATGGATCCAAAACGAATCAGAGAAATTGAGGAAATGACTAGGAATGTAACAGCGGGAAAGATTTATGTTACGGCATTTCTTGATTTTAAGACATATAAGAAGTTCTCGGATTCACTTGCATGGGACACAGAAGTCTGGCTTGCAGAGAATCCTGACCATATGATTCATCTGAACGGAGACAGATTTTTGGGACCGAGAACAGGGAATACTTGAACAGCGAACGATTTCATGAGTGGAGGGATGGTTTATGATCCTTATCAATGGAAAAACGGTAGGTAAGATAACAGAAGAGGATTTGAACTCTCTTATTGGAAATAGTGACTATATAGAAAACCAGTATATCGATTATAAAGAACTATTTGCGTTTTGGGATGAGAGACTTCCAGCAGATATACGAAAACAAAAGGCAATTGAATTTAAAAACGATATTTGTTCTTTTGCTAACGCAGAAGGTGGTTATATTTTTGTAGGTATATCTGACAAAAATGGGATTCCCGATGCATTAGTTGGTATTGACATAAAAAATGGAAATCTGGACAAATATGAATTAGATATAAGGGAGAAACTTGCTAATATTCAACCTAAGATTCCTTCTGTAAAAGTGCATTTCGTTGAATTGGAAAATGGAAAATACATTGTTGTTTTGGAGATTGCAGCTGATGGTTTTGCTCCATATGTTTATAACAGTGGAAATGATGTGTTTGATTTTGTCAGCAGAGATGGAAACGGAAAGAGAAGGATGAGCTATAATCAGGTGATGAGAATGTTTAACCAGTCTTTAATTATACGCAAGGAAATAGAAGCGTTTAGAGAAAGTAGAGTGCAGTTTTATTCAAAACTTGGGGAAATTCCACTTTATTGTCGTGTATATGTTATATCGCAAGATTTTCTTGATATTTCAGCACATAAAAGAGTGTATATGATGTATCGAGAGAATCGTACCCTTATTACCTGTCCAAGCGGATTTAATTTTATATCTCCAAATGCAGATGGAGTGAAATTTTTAGCTTTAAGGGATGATTATGGGAAGGAAATTTACTTGCGTAATAATGGAATATGCGAAGCGACTATGTGTTTAGAAGATGGGTATTATTTGCACTATCACAACAATAAGTGGAGCCTTTCAGGTTGCGCGATATGGAACGATATAATATTGGAACACATTAAATATTCCGTAGAACATCTTATAAGACTAGGATATAATAAAAAAGCATATATTTGTTTTGATCTGTCTTGTTATAAGGGCACAATAACAGATGACGGTGATTACCATAAGCCTCAAACTGATAGGAATTTGATTATGAGTTCAGTGGTTGAAGTTGACGATATGTCAAATGATGAAATACTTAACGAATCAATTAGAAATTTGAATTACGAATACTTTATGGCATTAGGGATAAGAAGCGAGGAGAAATACAAGCAAGTAGAAACCATAACTTATGTTTAAAGTGGTTTTATCACTGCTCGGAACGTTTTCGGTTTCTATCAAGGTAAGCAAGGAGGCGATACCATGACCGTCGATACCAAAGAACTCGTCACAACCATAGCCTATCTCATTGGCGTGAAAAAGCACATCATCGAGCAGTGCTTTGACGCTGAATGCCACGACACGCTGCAAAGGCTGTATGCCCACAAGGGTGCGACCATCATCCGTTATCTCTGCAAACTCCGCACCACGCTGTTTCAGAAGTTCAAGAAAACCGACACCGAAATGCGGTATAATCTCATGAATCTGGACAGGCTGGAATGGTACGACCATGACAACATCAAGCAGCTTGCAAAATGGGGTATCAACGTCATTAAGCCGAATTATCGTGCCGAGCAGTATATGCACGACCTCACCAAGCTCATCAGCGAGAACATTGACGCTTGTTCGGAGCTATTCTATGATTGGGTGAATTGGGCGTACATACGGGAGCTGTTCTGCATTCCGAAGTACACGAAGAAGGACGTGCTGAAGAAGGAGTTCGAGAAGTACATGGCGAATATCGACAAGTACCCCTTCCAGATGTACGTTCATTGGATTCCCGTTGATGCAGGAGTATCCTTTACAGCGATGGAAAATTCCTCAGCGTGATTTACAAGCAGCACGATGACCATTTCGATGATTACACCAAATACCGTGACGCTCACAGCGAAACGAAGAACAATATCTATGATTTTGTGAAGCAGAGCAACCGCACAGCGATTGTCGTGGACTGCGAGAATTCCGATGTGTACAAGCTGTACAGCGTTCTGCGAAATCTGGATGCGGATGAGCTGAACAAAATTGAGAAGATTTATCTGTATGATGATTACCACACGTCCATTGGCTGGGATTGGCTGTATCAGTTCACCAGTATTCCCGTGGAGCATGTAGAGGTGCAGCGAGTGACTGACAGAAAGTCACTGGTTGACATCATGATGACCGCCGGTGTCTGCAAGAGCTACTACGAGGACGGGATTGACTCTTTCATTCTGGTATCCAGTGATTCCGACTACTGGGGATTGATTTGTTCACTGCCGAAGGCGAAATTCCTCGTTATGTACGAGTACGCTAAGTGCGGTTCTGCCATCAAGAATGCCCTCTCCGAGCATGGTATTTATTACTGCTCGATCGATGATTTCTGCTCTGGCAATGTAGAGGAATTCAAGAGGGCTGTGTTGTTCGATATTCTGGGAAAATACCTGCTGGATATTGTGTATCTCAACGGCAAGGAACTGGTGCAGCAGATCTATGAAGAAGCTCGGATTACTGCATCGGATAAGGAGAAAGAGGCGTTCTTCCAGAGATATATCCGGACGCTGAGTCTGAAGTGCAATGCGGATGGGTCGTTTGAAGTCGTATTAAAGAGGTGAGAGGTGCAATATGGAACAGAAAATGCTCGACCGGGCTACATACAAGAAAATTAAAGGCATGACTCGTGAAGAGATGCAGAACTTCCTCACGAATTATTACAACAACGTCATGGAGGATGCAGAAGCTCCGACGCTTGATCTTGGTGAGCTGAGGGAGGAAATCGGCAGTATCAAGGGTGTCGGTGAGAAGCGGCTGGATGAGATTATGGCGGTGATTGAGAAGCATCTTGGAATACAATAGCCATTTTGACTTCTGTTATATTTCAACTGTCAAGACTTTGAAGAGTATTTCTGATATAATAGAGACATCAAATAAAGGAGGTACTCAGTACTATGAGTAATAACAATGTTCTTGGCGCTGCTTTATCTATCATCGATAAGCATATCCATCTTAACCACAAGGAGATTGCAAGAAAAATCTACGCCGAAACTAACTATTGTGATCAGGATTACAACAAGTTTATCGCTGTGATCACATCAGGAGAGCTTACATTGCGTGAGTATATCCGTAAGCGCAGATTGTTTTTTGCCGCAAGTGAGCTTGTCAATAGTCCTGATAAGGCCATTGTAGATGTTTCCTTGGAATATGGATATTCTGGACAGACAGCTTTTGCGAGAGCTATCAAAAGAGAATTTGGAAAAACTCCTGTAGAGATCCGCAAAAGTAAAGAAAGTCTTCCTGATGTGAGAAAGGTGTTGGAGAACCATCTTGCTAATAAAAGCAGACTTGATTCTATTATTGCGAAACTTGACGGTGATAATCTGAGCAACACGGACTGGCACTATTTCGATGACTTTATTCACGCAACTGATGAGTTAGGATTTGATACAGCAACCTGCTGTTTGATTTCTGAGTTGTCAGAAAAGCTTTCGATTCCGTTTGCTCATCTTATCGAACAGTGCTTTGAAATGGCAATACAGTATGCTGAGAATAAAGACGAGGAAATCAGTGAAATTATAGATGTTATGTCGGAATTGCAAATTGATAGTCAGGATGAGTTAGATGACTTGTGCCAGCATTACGATTGCAAATGGTATGACCTGACTTTTGTTATGGTTAAGATGTATCAGCTTGGGATCAATTCGGAAGATGAATTGGATAGGATTTGGAAGTATTATGATTGCAAATGGATGATGGGCGATCCTTACCCGATAACACGAAAGATGGTACAGGATTATCACCAGAAGCATAAATAACTGCATAAGGAGGGCAGAAGATGTATATCGCCTTAAATAAAGAACAAAAGCGAATTTCGATCAAAGACGCTGTTCAGGGTGATGCGTTCTTCTGCCCTGTTTGTCTTGAAAAGATGTTCGTGAAAGCCGGCACCGAAAGGGCACGCCATTTCTCGCATTTCCCGAACTGCGAATGTAAGGATAGTTGGAACGGACAATATGATATGTCCGACTGGCATTACGAGTGGCAGAACCAGTTTCCATCTGAGAATCAGGAAGTAGTTGTTCAGTGTGATGATATCCGCCACAGGGCGGATGTTCTGACTGACAGAACTGTTGTTGAATTTCAGCATAGTCCTCTCTCTTCTGGAAAGTTTAATGACAGAAATGTATTCTATCATGGAAATATCGGATATAAGGTAGTATGGCTGTATGATATGCGAGAAGACTACGAACAGGATTTACTCGTTGAATCGGATTCTAATGGTTATTTTCTTTGGAACAAGCCCCGTTCAACATTTCGGAAGTATAACCTTCGTGCCGGTGAAATTGATCTGTTTTTCCAGATTGCGGATGAGGGAGAATGCATCCTTCATATTCAGGCTTTTACCAACGATGGATTCTGTATGAAACGTAAGTATACGAAGGATGCATTTTTAGCGTATGTTGGTCTGATCAATGGAGTTTGCCTTCCGCCGCTTCATCTGGATACGCAGATAGACGAGGACTTCCGGGCATTTTCTGAAAAGTACAATATCAAATTGAACCCGCAACAGCAGCGGGCTGTTCAGGCTGTCAGTGGTGCTAATCTGATGATTGCTGTCCCCGGCAGCGGTAAGACCACAGTCATGGTTGCAAGAATGGGCTACATGATCTACTGTAAGGGGATTGCACCGGAGAATATCCTTGCGATCACATATACAGTCAGTGCAACTAATGATATCAAACGGCGTTTTGCGGCGAAATTCGAGCCTGAAATGGCAAGCCGTCTAAACATCCGCACTATCAACTCCCTGTGTGAGCAGATTATCAAACGATATGTGCAGAAATATAATCGCCAGCGTTTTACTTTGCTTAAAGAAAATGAACAGATAGCAATTATCAGGAACATTTATATAGAGCTTACAGGCGACAAGTTTCCGCATGACTCAGATATTATTGAGGCGCAGACGGTTATCAGCTATATCAAGAACATGATGATGACTACGCCGGAATTAAGAGCCGAATACTTGCAGGACGGCTCGATTTATGAGTTTTTTTTCAACATTTATGATGAAACCCTCAAAAGCCAAAGACGAATGGACTTTGACGATCAACTGATTTTCGCAAAGATTTTCATAGAGAAAGTCCCGTCTCTTTTGGATGAGTTACAGAATCAGTACAAATATATCTGCGTGGATGAAGCACAGGATACATCTAAAATCCAGCATGAGATCATCAGAATACTGGCATCCAAAACAAACAATATCTTCATGGTTGGCGACGAAGACCAGAGCATTTATCGTTTCCGTGCTGCATATCCTCGTGCGCTTCTCGATTTTACCGATACTTATACGAATCCGTACATTTTATTCCTTGAAACAAATTATCGTTCTACTAAACCAATCGTCTCTGCTGCACAACGGTTTATCAGTCAGAACATTAATCGGCATTCTGAAAAGCATATGGTGGCAAGTAGAGGCGACGGAAAGCCGATAGAGCGGATAACGGTCAGAAGAAAGCATCAGCAGTATTCTTCTATTGCTGCGATATCAAAGGGAGAACACGCTCAAATGGCAGTACTTTATCGCAACAACAGCAGTGCGATTCCCTTGATGGATCTATTTCTTCGTGAAAATATCCCGTTTAACCGGCTGAAGGATGTTGGTGAAAACTTCTTTACCAGCAAAGTGGTACAGGATATCGTGTATTTCCTTCGGTTTGCGCTAAATCAGAATGATGCTGAAGCCTTTAATCATGTGTATTATAAGTGCGGATATGGGTTCAACAAAAACGCAGCTAATTGGAGCTGCAAAAAGGCACAGCAGAAAAGAATCACAATAGCAGACGAACTGGTAAACCAGATGGCTCGGTGGCCGACACTGATGCGCAAAGCAGAGGATTTTCGGAATAAGTTCAAGAAAATCGCTGCCTCAAAGCCGGATGATGCCATAGACTTGATTTGTCATTTTTGGTACTATGCATATGCCAAAGAGAAGGAACTCGACATAGGAAAGGTAGATATCCTGTATACTTTGGCTGTTCGTGAGGAAACCATCAAAGGATTTTTGGAACGACTGGTGCAATTACCTCACTTGATTGAGAACTACAGATGTACAGATGAGAACCCTGTCATCTTATCAACTATCCACTCAGCGAAAGGTCTGGAATTTGATACTGTCTACATTGTAGATGTTTATGATGGATGCCTGCCGCATTCCAGCCGAGAAGATGCACAGGAGCAGGAACGCATAGACAATTACGAAGAAGAAAGACGCTTATTCTATGTGGCGATTACAAGAGCCAAAAACGAACTGCATCTATTCTATGTCAGCGAATGCGAATCAAGTTTTGTGAATGAGGTTGCGCCGTCTGTTAAAATGCCAAGGGAAACTGCCAAGTCTCATCCCGATATTCAGATAATAGAACCACAAGTTCAAGCACCCTCTGTTTCAAAAGTTCAAGCTCCGTCTGTTCTGACAGATCCCAGTCTCGCTGCGTATATCGTGAACACACGAATCAAACATGATGCATATGGAGAAGGCATAATAGTCGGTTCTGAGATAAAGCAAGGCGGTCTTCATATCATAGAAGTCCTTTTTGACAATGGGAACAAGAACCAGTTTCAACTTGATGTAGTTGTGAATGCTGGGCTAATGCATTTAGCATAAGGATTAGAGCATCATTATCAATTGCTTAATTGTGATAAGGAGACCGGCTATGAAAAGTCAATAGAAAAAGAGTAGAATTAACAGAAAATTAACAAAAGACAAAAAGAGATAC
>CANQJO010000008.1 GCA_947624255.1 uncultured Ruminococcus sp. | reverse complement strand
TCTTTCTGTTAATTTTTGTATCTTCATACTTATATTCTATCATATTTTCGTGAAAAAGTAAATGCTGTTGCCGTGGAGTGATCCCCAGTCCGGCAAGACTTCTGATGATATGTCTTGTGGAGCGAATATCGTCATCTGAAGGCTCAGCAGAGCAGTCAGGATGATTATGAGCTATGATAACTATATCAGCCTTGTATGACAAAGCAAAATCAATTATGTTCCGGCAGGAAAACTCCATACACACGTCATTGCCGGAGGCGATCACTACAGGCTTGCGAATTATCTTCATTTTTTTGCTGATCGCCGCAGCGATGAGCTGTTCAATATGTAAGCCGGAAAAATATTTACTGAAATATTCTATCGCAGCTTCGGAAGAATCAATGACAGTCTTTACAAGAGCCGATGATCTGCGCCGTATCGCAAGATCGGGTATCATTTTCAGCAATACTACAGATGCCTCTTTCAGACCGGTTCTCTTCAATATCCCGGCATCTGCTGTCATGATATTTCTGAGGCTGCCGAATTTATTCAGCAGCATTTCAGCCATCTGTCCGGCATTTCTTTTTTCATTGTATGACAGCAAAAGGCACAGCAGCTCTGCATCTGACAGTGAGTCCATACCATTATTCAGAAATTTATCTCTGAGCTGTCTGTTCAGCAACTTTGGATATTCCTCCGAAATAATACTCAAATGAACTGACCTCCCTTAAAGATCTATGGCAGCACCGCCGGAGCGGCAGGAGCGTATTTATCCCGCAGCTCAAGCAGGGTGACATGAAGCTGCCGATCGACCATTTTATGACTGTTCCTGTCATAGTGAAGAGCGGTGGTATCCCACAAAACAGGACATATTCCCCCACAGGAGAGAGCTGCTTCGCAAACCGAACTTATAAATCGTCTTACGGATCCCTCATCCTTGTTATTCTTTGAGCAGCCATACTCTCCGAGAATAACCGGAATACCCTTATCCACAAAGCTTGACTTTATCATATTCATCTGACGGTCAAGCTCACGGTAATCATCGTCCGTACCCCATGTACATCGGCACATCGCCCAGTCGGCGTCCTCTTCAAGAATGGCAAATTCTGCGGGAGTGTAGTAATGCACCGACACCGCACACCTTGATGCAGGATCATACGGCATTCTGAACAGCGCATCACAGGTAAGATCTATCCCGGCATTATATCCGGAGATAAGCAGATGCCGCTTTTTGTTATTTCCGCCTGATGACCGGACGATGTTCACAAAGCTCTGATTTATTTCGTTGACGTACCCATAAGCCTCAGCCTTATCTGTATCTCCTGTCCACCTGCTCCAGAGAGAATCCCGGCTCGGCTCTTCATTCTGCGACTCAAAAATGAGGTGATCGCCGTAGTCCTTGAATTTCTCGCAGAGCTGATCCCATATAGCGGAGTATTTCTTCCTGCACTCGTCACGATTTGTCGGATATTCTGACAGCCAGCCGCCGTCCCAGTGGAGATTCATTATCACGTACAGATCAGCATCAAGTGCCCATTTAATGACCTCGCTCACTCTTGCCGTATAGGCATCGCTTATGACATACGAACCGTCCTTTGACATCATATTTGACCATGCAACAGGGATCCTCAGTGTACCAAATCCTTCATCGGCATATCCCTGTATCATCTCTCTTGTAACGGTAGGGCTTCCCCATGCAGTTTCATAAGCATTCGGAGTGCCGTCTCCCCACCGGTCGATCCAGTCTCCGCAGCTTTCAAAGGTATTGCCGAGGTTGATACCGATACCCATTTCTTTGACGATATCCAATGTGCGCAAATCTTTCACCTCTCCCGAATGTGCTGTCATGGAGTGATCTCCCCCTGTCTGCCGCAGTCGGCGCAGAGAATATTGATCTTCATTTTCTCACTATATCAAATCCGAAAGGCTTCAGCTCAATATTATCCCTGCCGATAGAATCTATGATGCTGTACATTGCTTTCGGCAGCCTTATACTTGCCGGAGTCTCCGAATTATTAAAAAAGAAAATAAAGTCGTCCAGACCGTTTGTCCTTGTCGTCACCTCAACGCCTGCCGGAAGTCCCTTTAGTCTCGGAATTCCCGTCTGCCGCATGATATTTCCCACAAAGCTTTCGTAAAAGTCAGATTTGCATACAGTTCCGACATAATACGCTACTCCGCTGCAATATCTGTTCATAGTAACTGCCGGACAGCAACGATAAAAGCCGTCATTATACTCTGCGTATGCCTTTGCAGTCGTCAGCCGCAGAACATCACACCACTGACGGCATACGAATTTATTTCCCGCAAAATCAACAATGGTCTGTTCAGCAGCTCCTATGGGATCATATTCGGTGATCTCTGCGCCGATCAGCTCCCGATAGACCGTGGGAAGAGTATCCGTAAAGCAGTTATTATTCTGATCCTTGACGCCGCTTCTGTTGGTCATAACAAGTGTTCCGCCGTTTATGACGTAACGATAGAGATTCTCCGCCGATGATTTTTTGTAAACGAACATCTCAGGTGCTATGACTGCCTTATATCCCGAGAGATCCGCATCAGGCGAAACGATATCGACATTCGCACCATACCGTGCAAATGCTTTGTGAAACATTCTGAGCTGCTCCATATAGCTGAATCCGTCAGCCTGCGGCTGTATCTCCAGAGCGTAATTATTATCCGGAGAGTATATTATCGCTGCCTCAGATATGATCTCTGTAGTGTCAATAACGCTGAGTTTTGAGGCTGTCTTGCAGAGCTCCGCAAATTCATAGAAACGTCTTCCCGGTATGCCGCTGTGATCTATAAGCCCATGGCAAAACATCTCCGCACCGGTCACGGCAGTTCTCCAGCGAAAATGCACGACCGTATCCGCACCGTGTGCAAGTGCCTGTAGTCCGTATCCTATTATCATGCCCGGCTTGGGCGTTGGAGACATCGCTGCCCAGCCTCCTGTTGAACCACTGAGTTGCTCCATTATCCGGAAGTTCCTGCCCTTTATTCCTCTCATGAGATCAAGCTCAAAGGCGTGTGAGTAATGAGCCTCCGGATCTGTGGAGAGCCTTGTGGGGGGATAGTTGTCATATGACACGAAATCGACCTCATTGAAAAGCTTGTAAAAATCGGGTGTATTTTCGCTGAAACAGGCATTTGTGGTCAGCTGTGCTTTCGGACATTCACGGCGTATCACCATTGACAGCTCCTTCACATATGCAGCCGTACACTCGGATGTGAAACGATAGAATTCCAGGCACAGTGCCGGATTTTGCCATGACTTAGGATACGCTGTGGGAGGTGCTATCTGGCTGAGACTTGTATACTCTCCGCTCCAGACACTTGTTCCGAAAGCCCTGTTTATATTTTCAAGAGTATCATGCTTGTCAATGAGCCATTCCCTGAATTTTCTTCTGCACTCATCGCAGCAGCACGGATATGCCTCAAGCTCGTTGTCGATCTGCCAAGCCGTAACTGTCGGATTGCTCCCGTAACGCCGCACAAGCTGCTCGGTTATCCGCTTAGCGTATGTCATGAATACCGGTGAATTTATACATCTGTGTGCTCTTATTCCCGTTTGTATGGGTATTTCGTCACTGCCCACCCTTATTATCTCCGGATGAGCTTCATACAGCCAAAGCGGAGGGCAATTCGTGGGTATACCTAAAACCACCTCAAGTCCGAAATGAGAGAATATCCCGATCACATCATCAAGCCACGAAAAATCAAAACTTCCGTCTGATGGTTCGAGCCTTGACCACGCAAATTCTCCGATCCTGACCGTCTTTACGCCTGTTTTAGCCATAAGCTCGGCATCCTGACTCCACATTGAGCTGTCCCACTGCTCCGGATAGTAATCAACTCCTATTTTCATTATCTTCCTCCTGATAGTACACAAAGATCATGACCGATCTTCGTGCAGTTTATTTCTGCCGGATAAGTTCAGAGCCGGAAGAAACAATATATTCGATAAGCCCGCAGTTTCCCATAAACCAGCCCAAAAACTCCCCGGAAGCCATATCACGGAAGTATGTCTCTATAATGCGGCACACTCCCCCATGGCTCACAAGGAGCACATTTTTGTCATTGTGATCCTTTATGATATCATCAAGTGCCGAATACACTCTGTGAGCAAGCTGTAAAAGAGATTCTCCTGTACTGCCCATTCTGACGGCAAAATCCACTTTATTTTCCGGGAATCCCTCAGTAAAGCGTGATCTTCCCTCGAATTCACCGTAATCCCATTCTCTGAGACGTACCTCAGAGATCACAGGCAGTCCTGTCTTTTCCGAAATTATTTCAGCCGTTTTCAGAGCACGCTTCATCGGAGATGTTATTATAATATCAATATTGCCCATTCCGGCGATCTTATCCGCAAGCGCCTCTGCCTGTGAGAGTCCCCTCTCATTCAGAGGGATATCCGTAGTTCCAAGAATTATTTCACGGCTGTTATAGTCAGTCTCTCCGTGACGTGCGGAGTATATTCTCATGAAAGTCCACCTCCCGTAAGAGCCGCTTTCCGCAGTTCTTCTCTTGCCGTATCGAGCATCAGGCTGCTCGGAGATTCGCCGCCCATTATGCGTGCGATCTCCGAAACTCTTCCTTCCTCGTCAAGCAGGGTGACACCGGTTTCGGTGCGTTCACCGACAATACTTTTTTCTATCATCAGATGATCGTCCGCCATAACAGCTATCTGAGAAAGGTGAGTAACGCATATCACCTGCCGTACTCTGCTTATCTCACGGAGCTTTATACCTATTTTCTGAGCAGCCTTGCCGCTGACTCCCGTGTCGATCTCGTCAAAGATCATGGTAGGTATACTGTCCTTATCGGCAATGACGCTCTTCAGTGCAAGCATGATGCGTGAAAGCTCACCGCCCGAGGCTATCTTCGAAATAGGCTTTGGCTCTTCTCCCTTGTTGGCAGAGATAAGAAATTCCACCATATCCATACCATTCACTGTGAGCTTTCCCTTTTCGTGGCGCACTTCTATTACCACTCCTGCCATATTGAGAAATTCAAGCTCACGGGAAACGCACTCAGCAAAGCGCACTGCTGTTTTTTCACGATATGCGAAAAGCTCCTTTGCCCGTTCGGTAACTGTGTGGAGAAGCTGCTCTCTTTTTTCGCTGAGAGCCGTTATCTCGTCCCTTGAGCTTTCAAGACGGCTTATCTCATCACAGGAATCGTTATAGAGCTTTATCAGTCCCTCACAATCAAGTGCATATTTTCTTTTCAGCTTATTTATTGTACCCAATCTTGTACCAAGATACTCTATCCGCTGACTGTCAAGCTCTACCTTATCGGCAAAATCATCAAGCTCTGAGGCGATATCTGCAAGCTCTATCTCTGCGGCAGTCATACGCTCGTACAGTTCATTGAGTTTCGGCGAGATCTCAGTAAATCCGGAGATCTCTCTTTCAGCCGATGAAACAAGCTCTGCCGCTGCCTCATCTCCGGAGATAGCCGCCGCTGCATTTTTTACAGCTATTATTGTTTTTTCTGAATTTTTAGCAGCCTCATACTCTTTTTCAAGGATATCGTCCTCATTTTCCTCCAAATCAAGCTCGCCTATATCATCTATTACCTCTCTGAGATACCTGCTCCTCTCAACGCGTGATTGCTCCTGATGCTTTAGCTCTCCCAGGCGGCGTGCCGTCTGCTGGAGCTGCCTGAACGACTCCCTGTACCGTGTCAGCAGCGTATCGTCACCGCCGAAATTATCGAGTATTTCCAGATGCTTTTCACTGTCAAGGAGTATCTGATTATCATGCTGACCGTGAATATTTATAAGCATTCCGCCGATCTCTTTCAGCACAGATGCCGAAGCTGTCCTGCCGTTTATTCTTGCGATACTGCCGCCATCGGCATTTATCTCTCGTGTAACGGTGATCTCATCGTTATCATGAGCAAAGCCAAGCTCATCGAGCTTCTCCGTGACCTGCGGAGAGAGCTCCGTGAATAGAGCCGTTATAGTCGCCTTATCACAGCCGGAGCGTACGATATCCTTTGAGCAGCGATGTCCTAAAACAGCATTTATCCCGTTAATAAGTATTGATTTTCCTGCGCCTGTTTCTCCGGTGAAGATATTCAGCTTATCCCCGAGAGGTATAACAGCCTCCCTGATTACCGCAAGATTGCTTATATATATTTCTCTGAGCATTTTTACCTCCCCGGAAGCAGCTCACTTCTGAATTTTTTCGAGAGCCTCCTTGCATCTGCCTCACTTCTCACAAGAATGAAAATGGTATCGTCACCTGCGATAGTTCCGACCACTCCCTCATGATTTACAGAGTCAATGGCCGCACACGTTCCCTGTGCCATACCTGCCCTGCATTTCAGGACGATCGTATTCATCGCATGATCTACAGAGAGTACAGTCTCTCTGAACAGATTTTTCTCCTCTGCCGCCGCCGCCGGCAGAGCATATCTGACTTCGCCGTTTTCGCTGCGCTGCTTCACAAGAGAGAGCTGCTGTATATCACGTGAGAGCGTTGCCTGTGTAGCACTTATTCCTCTTTCAGCAAGGAGCGAAATGAGAGCCTCCTGTGTAGCAACACTCTGCTGAGTTATTATTTCGATTATAGCTTCCTGTCTCCGGTTTTTCATAATATCACTGTGATCCTCACTTTATTGGTCTGCATAGCTTGCGGCATAGCGATTCATGGAACGAATTTCCTATAAGATCAATAAACCTTATGTTATGTCTTCCCCTGCTTATTTCGGCAGAGCAGTTCTCCTCCAGCCTGAGATGCAGTTCTCCGTCAACATTGATGATCAGGCACTCTTCTCCGGGAGTCCTGTTCGTCAGTCGAAGATGTTTCTCTGCTGAAAAAAGAGTTGCTCTTGAAAAAAGCGAATGGGGACAGATCAGGTTCATTTCGATACATTCAAGATCAGGCTCGATCACCGGACCTCCTGCCGAGAGAGCGTATGCTGTCGAGCCTGACGGCGTACTGAACAACACTCCGTCCGCACGATAACGTCCCACAAGATATCCCTCCGAGAAAACCTCAAAATCGCTGATGCGCAGGCTTTCCGAGCGTGCCGACACCTCATTCAGAGCCGTATATGTCATGTCTCCCGTACTGCTGTGATACGTAAGATCAAGTGTCATGCGCCGGGAGATCTCATACTCTCCGGTGGTGAGAAGTCTGAGCTTATCAAGCTGATCGGCTTCAAGACCTGCCATAAATCCGAGAGTTCCGGTATTTATCCCCAGCAGCATAGTCTCTCTGCCCATCAGGAGCTTCGCACACCGCAGTATTGTTCCGTCTCCGCCGATAGCAAGCACCACATCAGCGTTTGCCGCAGATTCCTGTATATCCTCAGATCTGACGAACGGCTTGTCCGCAAACTCATCACTGAATCTGCCGCTGACACAGACCTCTATCCCGACTGAATGGAGCACATCACAAGCCTCTCTTGCACACGCAAGTGCGTTTGGCTTTTGGAAATTCGGATACAAAGCCGCTTTCATAAACATAACTCCTTACAGGCTGCCGAACGCTTCTCCGACAAGCCTATGAAAATCATTTATTTGAAGTGTATCCCCATTTTTTCGGAAATACGCCAGATATTCAATATTTCCGCTGCCGCCCTTTATGGGAGAGTACGTATACCTGCGCAGTGAAAATCCCACTGATGCAGCATAGCTGTCTACCTCATTCAGAACTCTCTCGTGGACCTTTCTGTCACGGACTATGCCGTGCTTGCCGATACTCCCCCGCCCTGCCTCAAACTGCGGCTTTATGAGTGCCACAGCGCAGCCGTCATCTTTAAGAAGACGGAATATCTCCGGAAGTATGAATCTCAGCGAGATAAACGACACATCGGCAGTGATGATATCAGCTTTGCCGCCTGCGCATTCCTCCGTAAGATCACGGATATCCATCCCCTCAAGGTTGATAACACGGCTGTCTTCTCTGAGGCTCTGTGCAAGCTGACCGTGTCCCACATCGGCAGCGCATACCTCTGCCGCTCCGTTTTTCAGCATAAAATCGGTAAATCCGCCCGTTGATGCTCCCACATCTATACATTTCTTTCCGGTGAGATCTATGGCGAATTCTTTTGCTGCCTTTTCGAGTTTGACCGCTCCCCTGCCGACATAAAGCTCTTCACATGAGGAGCATATCTCATCATCGGTGAATACCTCTGCCGACGGCTTTGTGACTGCTTTGCCGTTCACGGTAACGCCGCCGGAGAGTATCATCTCTTTGGCATTTTGTCTGCTCCGTGCGATCCCCCTTGCCACAAGCTCACTGTCCAGCCTTGCCATTATCGTCACCCATGATATATTCCGCCATTTTTTCAGCACTAAGTCCCAAATCGTCAAGAATCGACCTGACCGAACCCTGCTTTACAAAATCGTTAGGTGCAACACGGCTGTAGTCTCCGTGGTATGATACCGCAGCAAGACGCTCGCCGAACTTTTCGGAAATACTTCCCTCGCTCATAGACTCCTCAAAAAAGACTATCCTGTCGTATGAAGATATCTCGCTGATTATCGCCTTGCTTATGGGATATATCTTTGTCAGCTTCAGTATATCGCAGATCACGCCCTTTTCTTCAAGGAGCTTCTGTGCCTTGAACGCCTCGTTATATATTCTGCCATATGTGATGATGAGCGTATCGCTCTTGTTTTCTCTGATGAAAAGATACTCCGTGTTGAGATAATGGCGGTTGAATTCGACCTCCTCGCTGCCACGGGGATATCTCACCGCAGCGAGCCCCTTGTTCACATATACGGCTTTCTGCATACACATTTTCAGCTCCTCATAGCATGAGGGAGAATATATGACCGTATTCGGGATAGTCGTCAGTATGGGGACATCAAGCAATCCCTGATGTGTTTCGCCGTCCTCGCCCACGATGCCTGCCCTGTCGATACCAAGCACGATGTGGAGCTTCCCGATAGAAATATCATGGACAAGCTGATCGTACGCTCTTTGCAGGAATGTGGAATAAACTGCGAATACGGGTATCATTCCCATGCAGGCAAGTCCGCCGGCAAAGGTCACGGCGTGCTGTTCGGCTATGCCTACATCGTAAAATCTGTCAGGAAAACGATTGCAGAAGAATTGCAGACCCGTGCCATATTTCATGGCAGCGGTTATGGCATATATACGGTCGTCCTTTTCTGCCATTTTCACAAGCTCCTTGCCGAACACCGTTGAATAGCACTCATCGGCTGAAACTTCGGGATTTCCCGTCACAATATCAAATTTTGATATGCCGTGATACTCTCCCGGATTCTGTTCAGCAGGAATGTATCCCTTGCCCTTTACCGTCTTGACGTGTATCAGCACAGGCTTATGATACGTTTTCGCCATATGCATGACTTCTTCAAGCTCTTCAAGGCTGTGACCGTTTACCGGTCCGAGATATATAAAGCCCATATCCTCGAACATCGTGCTCTGTGAGAGTATCCTGTATTTTACGGAATCTTTCACCGACTTGATGCCCTTTGATATGCCGTCACCCACTATGGGAATACCTTTCAGTCCTTTTTCGACAGCACGCTTTGTGTGGAGATATTTTTCCGTATTTCTCAGAGAGGTCAGATATCTCGAAAGCGCACCCACACTTTTTGATATTGACATATCATTGTCGTTGAGAATAACGATGAGATTTGTGTCCTTATCCCTGCCCACATTATTCATTGCCTCGTAGAACATTCCGCCGGTCATTGCTCCGTCGCCTATCACAGCAACGGCATAATTGTCCTTTCCCTGATGTTTCATGACTTCGGCGATACCGCAGGCTACTGATACGGATGTACTGCTGTGTCCGCATATAAAGGTATCGTGAACGGATTCCTCCGGCTTGGGGAATCCCGAGATCCCACCCTTTTGCCGCAGCGTGGAAAATTCCGATGCTCTCCCCGTAAGAATTTTGTGAGCGTAGCATTGATGTCCCACGTCCCATATTATTTTATCATCGGGAGAGTTGAAATTACGGTGGATAGCCATTGTCAGCTCCACAGCCCCTAAATTTGAGGCAAGATGACCGCCTGTTTTTGATACGGTCGTTATCAGCATATTTCTGATGTCATTGCATAGATACCTGCATTGTCTTACAGAAAGCTTTTTCAGGTCCTCAGGCAGATCAAGCTCTGACAGAGCAACTCGTCTGTCCGGATTTGTATTTTCCTTCATTTTTCACTAAACGGGAGAATCATATCATGATCTCCGCAGCTCCTTTTTAATTTTTTCTTTTCAGAAGCATTTCCGTAAGCTCCTGCAGGAACTCATTGTTTCCGAATTTTTCAAGGCATTCCGCTGCCTCTTTTGTGACCTTATCGGCAGCCTTTTGCGCTCCCTCCACTCCGAAGAGCGTCACGAACGTAGTCTTATTCTCCTCCGCATCACTGCCGACCGGCTTGCCCAGCTCCTCGGAGGTACTTACAACATCGAGTATATCATCGACTATCTGGAAAGCAAGTCCCAGACGATACCCGTACTCTCCGGCAGCATTGACCGTCTCATCATCGGCTCCGGCACATATGCAGCCCATCATACATGAAACGGCTATAAGCTCTCCTGTTTTGCGGCGGTACATATTCCGCAGGTTTGATTCGTCCACATCGGTGCGCTCCTCATTTTCCATGTCGATGACCTGTCCGCCGATCATGCCGTCTCTGCCGACAGCTTTTGCAAGCCTTGAAATTATCCTGATCTTCTGACCGTCAGACAGATTGTTATCATCGGCAATTATCCCGAAAGGTAACACTGAAAGCGCATCTCCCGCAAGAATAGCCATAGCCTCTCCGAACGCCTTGTGACAGGAGAGTCTTCCCCGGCGGAAATCATCATTGTCCATAGCCGGAAGATCGTCATGTATCAGAGAAAACGTATGTATCATCTCGATCGCACAAGCCGGCGCAGCAGCTTTTTTCCAATCACCGCCGCAAGCCTCGCAGAACGCATATACCAGCGCAGGACGTATGCGCTTTCCTCCCGCTTCAAGAGAGTAATTCATAACATCTATAAGATCTTTCTGATATGCAGACTCAGGCGTCTGTTGGTTATATTTTTTCATTTCTGCCTCTGTGAACGCCGCATATGAGGCAAGCTTTTCATTAAAATTCACCATTGTTATCCTTTCTCCGGCGAAGCACCGCTATCCTCTGTTATTTTAAGCTGAGCATCATCGAGCTGCTTTCTGCATCTTGCCGACAGCAGAACTCCCTCGCTGTAAAGCTCCACTGCCTTTTCAAGAGGAAGCTCACCTTTTTCAAGCTCTGCTACTATTTTTCCCAGCTTTGTCATATTTTCTTCAAAGGTAATATTTTCTTTCATTTTCTCACCACATTTATTATCTTTGCCTCAGCCTCCCCTTTGCCGAAGCGTATGCGAACGATATCGTCTGTATCGAGCTTATCCGTGCTGTTTATAAGACCGTTTTTTCCATATACGAGAGAGTATCCCCTCGCAAGAACAGAGACCGGACTCAGGCTCTCCAGCTTTGCGGCAGTCTTCGCAAGCTCAGCATCGCAGCGCTCCATATACCGCAAAATAGCCGTTTTTCCCCTGTAAGAAAGGTTTTCCAGTCTGCTGCGGTATGCTTTCATGCGTTCTTCGGGTGCTTGTGCGGAAAGTCTTGCATTGAGAGTTATAAACCTATCCACCGACTTGTCAAATATTCTGAAAGCAGCATTTTCACTGCGCCTTGAAAGTGATCCTATCCTCTCATACAGCAGATCAACAGGAGGTGCTGCAAGCTCCGCCGCTGCCGATGGTGTGGGAGCTCTCATATCTGCGGCAAGATCGGCAATGGTATAGTCCCTCTCATGACCGACTGCCGATATGACCGGAACTTTGCAGTTATATATTCCGTATGCGACCTTTTCACTGTTGAATGCTCCGAGATCTTCTGACGAGCCGCCGCCTCTGCCAACGATAATGACATCACAGCCTGCCGCCTCTGCCCTCAATATTCCCATGCACACCGAATCGGGAGCTTCCTCCCCCTGAACGACTGCATTCACCGCATAAAGCTCTCCTATGGGATAACGCCGACTGAGGACGTTTATTATATCCTTTACAGCCGCCCCTGTCAGAGAGGTAACTGCTCCTATGCGCTTCGGAAACTCAGGGAGCGGACGCTTATGTGCCGGATCAAATATTCCCTGAGCCTCAAGCTTTTTCTTTAGCTGTTCAAGTGCTGTTACAGCTTTTCCCGCTCCCTCCGGAATGATGTCATTGACATAAAGCTGATATATGCCGTCACGCTCAAATACGGCGATATTGCCCGATGCAATGACGCTCATACCGTCCTCCGGCAGAAATTTCAGCCTTGATGCCGCTTGTGAGAACATCACTGCTTTGATGCTGCTGCCGCTGTCCTTTAATGTGAAGTACATATGACCGCTTGCACTATGCAGCACAAAATTAGAGATTTCTCCTTTTATCATCACATTGCCGAGATTTCTGTCTCCTTTAAGGATAAAGGCGATATATCTGTTTATTTGTGAAACGGTTATTACAGGCATTTTTCTACTCCCATGTATTTCAGATATCCGTACAGAGCTGCTCCTGCGGCATTATCGCACGAAAACTCCGGTGCTGCGAAATATGATCGTTTTATCTCACGGGCAAGATGCTCACGAATTATCATATCGGACATCACTCCTCCGGCGAAGATCACAGGCAGATCTCCGCAGTTTTCGAGAGCGCTCCGTGTCATGGCAAGAATACTTTCTCCCACCGACATCAGGCAGAACATAGCTATATTTTCGGGTCTTTCCCCTTTTTCAAGCATCTCACGGCATTTATTTTCGACTCCGGAAAGACAGCAGTTTCCGTTCTTTATGACCGGCTTCGGGCGGAATGTTTTATCCGCACCGCAGGCAAGCCTTTCAAGCTCTCTGCCGCAGGGAAATTTCAGTCCCAGCATGATGCCTGTCCTATCTACAGCCTGTCCTGCTTTCAGATCGAGAGATGTTCCCAGTTCTTTCACTTTGATTATGCTGTCGTCATCAGGCTCACAGAGAAGGCAATCCGTCGTTCCGCCGCTTACATGAAAGGCAATGGATCTCTCCCTCACAAGATCAAGCCTGTCCGCAGAATAAAGTGCGGCAAGGATATGCCCCGTCTGATGAGATGTCGGATAAAAGCTTATCCTGCCGGCTGCCGATATCGAACGGGCAGCCGTCTCACCGCAGAGGAAACACGGCATATACGAACCTTCGGTATTCCTCGGGCGCACCGAGGCAGCCACCGCCGAAAGGCACTCCGCAGGAGCAGCCGCAAACAACTCTTCCATTATGCCGGGGAGCTGCTTCGTATGGTGGAAAACTGCATCACTCTGACGAAGACCAAGCTGTCCCTCCTTTACGGGCAGGAGCTTTTTTGCCTGAATGATCCTGTGCTCCTCACTGACATATATTGCTGCCGAGGTGGTATAGTTACTTGTATCTATGCCCAAGAATTCATGCATTTTCCGTCTCTCCGCCGTGTTCACGGGAAAATGCTCCCAGAACGCCGTTGATAAAAGCGGTATCCTCCTGATAACTGTACGCTCCGGAAAGTTTTATTGCTTCACTGATAGCAGCATTCATGGGAGTATTGTCATCATAGATACATTCGTAAAGAGCGATCCTCAGTATAGCGAGATTTATTTTAGGAATTCTTGAAAGGCTCCTTGATTTGCTGTAGCCTGATATTATCCTGTCAAGCTCCTCTGCATGAGCAAGCGTTCCCTCAACGATCTTCTTTACCTCATCGTTGACGTTTATTTCGTCTATTTCCTCGGCAATATCGTAAAGCTCCCGAATGTCGTCATCACGCAGAAGCTGCTCAAATACCAGCTTGAACGCACTGTCTCTTATTTCACGTCTTGTCATCTGTACACTCTCCTATTTGTTTTCAAACACGACTCCGCTGACGGAAACATTCACCACTGCAACGGTAACTCCCGTCATGCTCTGGACATTTTCTTTTACTGCTGACTGTACCTCCTGAGCCACGGCACAGGCTTTTTCTCCGCCTCGGACGATTATCCGCAGATCAATAGATGCCACGTCACCGATATGCTCTATAGAAATGGGACCGTTCCGTCTCAGCTTGCTCAGCATATTGACATCGCCATCCAAAGAAGCAACACCTTTCACATCAAGTGCAGCAAGTCTTGCCGCTGAAATTATAACGTCATCAGATATTTTCAGTCCGCATCTTGCAGACTCTCTTACGCTATCCATTTTCTACCTCCTGCTGAACGTCTTGAGCGGTATGTCTGTCCGTTTCAAGGTCCGCCGCTGAGATCGGTAAGCTCGTTCTGACATAGCAAGATCAGCAGGCAGTATCGGGAGGGCAGAAAAACAATATTCCTGACCGAATGTGAGCATGATCTCCTGCCTCCTTTTATCCCTGCCTCCGCCGGATATCAGTTCTCCTGACGGCTGATCCGTGTCCGCAGACATACCCTTACTATATATTGTACCACAAAATTTCAGATTGTACAACTATTTTGCTTCAAAAATTCTGATATTTTCTGCCGGAACATCAGTTTCGCCCAAAATTATCTCCTTGATAGCCGCTGCCTGAGCCTTATCAAGTCCCTCAGTCTTTACAACGACCTTTGCAGTCGTGCCGTCGAGATACGCCACGCAGTCCTCAAATCCCTGTGCTCTGACGAGAGATTCTATAGTTCCCTCAGACTCGATCAGCTTTGATACCTGCACAGCATCAAGAGCATTCATAACCATTTCCTCCTCGGTGATGTCTCCTCCGCCGATAATGGACTGAAGAGTCTGTACTGCCTCATCACGGCTGTTCATCTTATCGAGCCTTGCCTGTGCAAAGTAGTCTGAGGCTGCATCTGTATCTGCATCGGCATTGACGAATTCTGTATCACCATAGCTTTCAACATCACCGCTGCTCCGGACGCTGTCTTTATTTTTGTCTCGTGAAAGGCTTGGAGCTGCCGCATAATTTATGTACACGGCAATTGCAAGCATAAGTGTCAGACAGGTCATGATTATCTGCTTTTTCCCGATTATCACAGTTGGTTTTCTCATAATTATTCTCCTTTCAGCTTACCCACGTATATTTTTCCCGTGGGAAGTCCCAGTGCTGCCGCTGCGGCACGGTATATCTGCTCCCTTACCGCAGGACTGTCACAGCCGCTGCATATTATCACTGCTCCCTGTATTTCGGGAGCTTCTATGTTCTCAACAAGCGCTGACTTATCGCTTCCTCCGCCTACCATTACATATTTCTCTTCCTCCTCCGTTTTGTTGTCGGTCTTGCTTCGTTTACCCTCAGTGGCATATATCGTTTTAGCAGTGCTTCCCACTGTGAGATAAACCCTTACATCACCTGCCCCGTCTATATTGCTTAAAAACTCCTCAAGCCGCTTTTCGGCTGCGGAGCAATAGCTCTGTGTATCAGTCATGTTTCCGCTGACCGCCTGTGAAGTATTTTTCGTCTGTTTTTTCTCCGGTATCAGCGATGATATCATTATCAGAGCCATTCCGACGATACCGAGTAATATAACGGCTTTTACCCTTTTGTCCTTACGGACGTTTTTCAGCTTATCAGGTATCTCCATTAAGCACCTCCGTATCTGCTCCGAGACTGTTTCTGATTATCTCTGCGGCAGCCTCAAAGCTGTCAGATGAAACGATCACTCTACTAATAGATATGCTGCCGTCCTCTGAAATATTAACAAGCACTTCAAGCTGAACACAATTTATTCCGGCAGCCTGTATCTGCTGCATCAGGACATCTCTCACATTTTCTGATGTCTGCCGTTTCAACTCTTCGTTATACAGCTCCTGTGAATAGCTGTAATCGGGTGTATCAATATCATTCAGCTCCGGCAGTGCAGGAGATCCTCCCTTTGTGAATGGAGTTATCACGGCTATAGCGATCACAAGATCAAGCATAAGCTGTATCTGATTTTTCAGACGTGTACCGGAGACGAGATTTCCCAGTATTGCCGAGGCTGCCGTAACTATGCACACTGTTATGACCGAATTTCTGAATTCCTCCATAATATCCCCCTACGCCAATGTCTGCATAAGTATCGCCGTACAAAGTACGAACATCATGGAATAGCATATCAGCACACTCTGAGCGATAGCAAGTCCGCTGTCTATGCCTTTCATCAGACGCACAAGCGGCTCAGCCGAAAGTATCTCTGCCGCTGCCGTGCCTATCCACATCACTGCCCGATATATGAGTATCTCCAGCACCGGAGGCAGCATTATCAGCACTATCGCAAAAGCTCCCGCCATGCCGACTGTGCTGCGTATGACTCCGAAACTGCTGCGAACAGTAGAATACGCATCGGAGACAGCATTTCCGACAATGGGAATGAATCCCGATATGACAAACTTTACCGCCTTTGTAGCGACACCGTCAGCCTTGCCTGCAACGGTACATTTCAGTGCGACGAATCCCGTGAAAAGCGTCATAACTACTGTCATGCCCCATGTAAGCAGCTTTTTGATAAGCTCTATCAGACCGTTCAGCGATGCCTTCGGGAAAACGCTTCCTGAGACTGCAAGCACTGCCGTAAGGCTCAGCACGGGCATAAGGTAGCTCCTTGAAAGGCCGGCTATGAGCTCTGAGGCGGCAAGAGTGATCATATTGTACAACGCTCCGGAGGTCACCCCACCCGAGGCTATCGTTATCCCTGCAAACACCGGCACGAATATCAGCAGAAATCCACCGCTTCTGTCTATGGCATCAATAGCTCCGCTATAGACTGACAGCAGCTGAGGAGTTATCACTGCTGCTGCGGTCATTACGCATATCATATCATAAAGTCCCGATGAACTGCTCTTTGGGAACATTCCGTCCCCGGTGCTGCGCATCACTGCCGTAAAAACTGCTACGACAAGAAGCGTTCCCAGCATTCTGAGAGGTGCTGTTATTCTTTCGGCTATGGTTTCTTTCACATTTGTCATTATCTCCCCGAAACTCAAGCCGCTCATATCTCCGAAACTGTAGTTGATATCATATTCTGCGAGGATATCGTCCATCTGCTGACTTATCTCCCATTCCTCCTGAGAAAGATCCTCAGCACAGGCAGCAGCCGGGACAGCAGCAAAGAACACGGCTGTCACAAGAAACAGCAGATAAAATATTTTTTTCATACCTGTCCGTCCTATATTATTTCGTTGATACGTTCCAGAAGTGCCTTCACTATGGGAAGGCTCATAAATGTCAAAGCTCCCCTGCCCCAGAGCTCCGCTGCTGAAGCTATCGCCATTTCTCCGCTGTCACGGCAAATTTCACAGGTGATCTGCGTTATGAAACAGACTGCTGCCGCTTTCATTATCAATGAGATGTAATCTCCCGATATGCCTGCCTGCGTGAAGATATCCCTGATCTCTGTGACGATCGGCGATAAAAACAGCATTGAGCCTCCCACAACAGCAGTGCAGGCTGCCAACGACACAAGCAGAGATTGTTCACGGCAGTATTGTCTCAGCAGAACGGAAAATATTGCTGCGGCTGTGCAGAAAACTGCGACCGAAAGACAATTCTCTACCATAATCCGAAAACGGTCTTGACCGTTTCAAAAAGGTTTCCAATCTCCTGAACGATCACAACAAGCACGACGATCAGTCCGGCAAGAGTTGTCATCATAGCCTGTTCCTCACGCTCGGCACGTTTCAGGACAAGATTCAGCACTGCGACAATTATACCTGTTCCGGCAATTTTAAAAATCAGATCTATATCCATATTCCTGTCCTTTCGCTATATAACGAGGATCCCTGCCATAACACCGAAAAGCATTCCCACGCTGCGGTAAAGCTTGCCCTTGCTGCGGAATGTCTCCTCACGTCTGTTTTCAAGAGTTTCAAGCTCCTCCTCGAGTGCGCTTATCGAGACAAGCTGACCTTCGATATCACTCGTTCCAAGCGTGTTTCCAAAGCTGCAAAGCATCTGACGTTCTTCATGCGGCAGATCACTCTGTGACATCACTGCACGTTCCCAGCAAAGGTGAAAATCTTCGCCGTATTCATATTTCTCCGGAAGCTCATTTATAAAAGTCAGATGCTTGAAACTCTGACAGTTTTTTAACTCAGTGGCAAGACGGTAAACGTCAACTCCGCGATAACGTATCTGAACAGCGCAGCTTCTGAGGAGCTCACCGATCTCACGGCACATCTCACGCTGCATTTTAAGCCTGTCGGAGAGAATAATGCCTGCCATACCACCGGCAGCAACAAACATTACGGCAGCGGCAGCTCTAAGAAGCATTTTTCAAACTCCTTACCTCTGTGATCGTCGATGGCTGAGCACTGCCTCCCAAAAAAACAGCGTAGTCGAATACTCCTGCTGAAATAAGGCGTTCTGCAACCGATCGCTTCATCATTCCCTCAAAATTTTCAGCATGAAGTGTTGCCGCAAATCTTACGCCGCAGCCATATCCGCTGAGTATTGCCTCAGAATCGGCAGGAGTTGAGATCTCGTCGCAGAAGATCATATCCGGCGAAAGCGTCCTGATAGCGGATATGATACCGGAGGAACGCTCTGCTCCCGAAATTATGTCTGTAAGTACGCCGACATCATTTGACGGACTTCCGGCTACAGACGAGGAGATCTCATTTCGCTCGTCAATAAGAGTTACCTTGAAACGGTCTCCGCAAAGTCGGCAGAGGTCTCGCAGGAGCGTTGTCTTTCCGGAATTAACTCCACCGCAGATCAGAACACTGGCATGATGAGAGCACGTCCGATGAAAGATCTCCTCGGCACAGCCGATAACAGCACGTGCGATCCTGAAATTAAGAGCGTTGAAATCACGGAGAGTCTTGTCCGACGTTTCAGAGCAGGTCCCGGCGACACCAACACGGATACCGCCCTCCAGTACGAAAAAACCTTCCCTCAGCTCACGGGAACAGCTATGAACAGAATATCTGCACAGCTTATTTACGATGGCGGCAATATTTTCTGCTGATACACTGACACATTGAGAGCTCCTGTGATCTGAGGCAAGCTCACCGCCCGAAGCAAGATATCTCACACAGCCGGGATATATGTAGGCTACAGGTCTGTTGCTTCTCAATCGGATCTCACAAAGACGATTTCTGCCAATGTTTCCGACAGAAAGCATTGCATTTCTTACAGGCTCAGTCATATATGAGGATATGATCTCATAGCTTGTACGGCTTGACATAAAAAACACTCCCTTCACTAAATAATATTCAGCGAGGGAGTGTTATATTACAAAAAAACAGCACACCGAAGTGTGCTGTTGCGTATTATTCCTTTACACCGCCAAGTGCAACACCGGCAATGATGAATCTTGAAAGAAGAACGTAAGCTATGATCATAGGCACAATGCTGATAGCAATTGCCACATAAAGAGCTCCCATTTCCTTCATGTCAATAGACTGTATTGACTGTACCATCATAGGAATTGTCTTCTGATTTACTTTCTTCGTAACAAGTATCATCGAAGGAGTATAGAAGTTGTTCCAGCTTGCAACGAATGCGAAAATTGCCTGAACTGCAATAGCAGGCTTCATCATTGGGATCGCAATCGTGAGGAATGTTCTGAATTCTCCCGAGCCGTCGATACGTGCAGCTTCCACTATATCAAGCGGGAATGACGACTTCATGTATGAACGCATGAAGAATACGACCGCCGGAGCGGCAACTGCCGGTACAATAAGCGGAACATATGTATCTGTCAGGTTGAGTTTCATCATGAAGTTTAAGAAACCGGAAGCAACGACCTGCGTAGGAACCATCATGATAAGGAGTATGACCGTATAGGAGACCTCCTTGAGCTTGAAGTCATAAACATGAATTCCATAAGCAGTAAGTGCCGAGAAGAAAACAGTCAGGAATGTAGAGCTTGCGGTTATAATAAAGCTGTTTCTGTAACCGATGAGCGGCTTGAAGTTTTGAAACTGAACGCTGTCAGTCAGCAACTTTATATTTTTACTTAAGCTGCTTCCCGGAATAAGTGAGAAACCTCCGGCAATCTCGGCTGTACTACGTGTTACATTTACTAACAGCAAATAGATCGGCAGCAGGCAGATCACTGTAAGTATCAGACACCAAACAAAGAGCAGTCCGGATTTCAGTCTGATCTTGAACATATAGTTATCTTTTGCCTGCCCGTAAACAGATTTCATATTACTCATATGCTAAGACCTCCAAACTGTTTACTCTGAGCCTTTGCCTGTTTTGCGAGCTTTTTGCGCTGCTTTTTCTTGGCGATCTCGTCAGTATCCCTGTTCATATAGAACGTTATGAAGCCGAGTCCGACAGTTACAACGAACAGCATAACAGATGCTGCCGATGCGTAACCGTAGTTGCGGTTTGTCGGCTGTGAGAAGTTCTGATAGATAAATACCGCGATCGTTGAAAGGCTGTCATAAGGTATAGTACCGGTGTGATACAGATATGGTATATCGTACATCTGGAGACCACCGATCATAGATGTTACAAGGGTATATACCATGATCGGAGAGAGGAGGGGCAGAGTGATCTTTCTGAAAATCTGTCCGCTGCTTGCACCATCTATGCTTGCAGCCTCGAAAAGTGACGGATTGATTCCCATGATTCCTGACATGAGCATTATCATAGTATTACCAAACCACATCCATGTCTGAATAAACATAATGACGAATCGTGCAGGCCATGGATCATTTCCTGCAAGACCACCGGTGAAATGAACAACATCTGCATTATTACCTGTCAGATTGTGTACTATTCCCATTTTATGTAACAACTGGTTGAATGCACCAAACTGGTTCTCAGCACAGAGAGAAAGGAAGAGAACAGCTATAGATGCTGCGGTAATGATGTTAGGCATATACATAATAACTTTGAAGAAGCCTTTTCCCGGGATCTTCAGTTTTGCGTCCGTGAACCAGACAGCAAGGGAAAGTGAAAGAAGGATCTGGGGAATAAAGTTACCTAACCAAAGTATAGCAGTATTGCCGAATGAAGTTATAAATTTGTCGTGAACCTTTTCCTGATTAAGAATACCCAGAGCACGGGTATAATCCTCCTGACTTGCGCTGAAGTCAGCATTTATCTTTCGTGCCCATTCCATATCTGAATCTGAAACGTTCTTCAGAAGATATTTGAAATTATCAAAGCCGACAAAGCCTTTGCTCGTCGAATTATCCGCAAATGCGAGGATAAAGGTATTCAAAAGAGGCCAGAGCTGAAAAAAGAAATAAACAAGAAAAAAAGGCAATATAAAAATATAGCCGTATTTAGCATAGCTGATTGATTTAATGCGTCTCTGAGCAGCTGATGCCATAAGCACACACCCTCTCGTAAGAAGAATCTTAATATGATTATAAATAGCCGCCTATAGAGCATAACGCTCTATAGGCAACTATTTTTTTCATGTCGAAATTAGCAATTAAACTCCGAGTGCTTCCTTAAGCTTAGCATTGCTTGAAGTTGCCTTAGCTGTTGCTTCATCAACAGTAGCCTGCCAATCTCCGCTTGTGTAGTAAACAGCAGAAATAGCATCAATGAATGACTGCTTGATAGTGCTGTCATAAGGAGTGATAAGACCACCGTTCTGGAAGTTCTCAACGCTGTTGTCAAATACCTCCCAATAGTTCTGGTTGCCAAGAGCCTCAGCAGCGTATGCGTTAACGGGTGTGCCGCCTGCTTCCTTATCAGCAACAGCCTTCATAGCTGTCTTGTTGTTTACGAAATCAGGCTTCTCCTCAGCGTAAGTCTGCATTGTGTCAGGCTTTACAGTCATGTTAAGGATAAGATCCTGAACCAGATCAGCGTTATCAGTCTTGGGGTTAACAGCGAGCCATGTACCGCCCCATGAATAAACCTGAGGTCCGGTAATAAGTCTCCAATCACCCTTGGACTTAGAAGTAGCTGTACCGAAGAATCCGGTATCACCAACTGCCCATGAAGCTACGAAGTAACCAAGTGTACCGTTGGACTGACCAAGAGCTGTCCACTGATCGCTCCACTGACCGATCTCTGTGATAGCGCCGCAGTCATGGAGATCCTTAGCCATCTTAGCGAAGTTCTCGCAGAAGTCATCATACATGATTCTGTTGTTCTCTACCCACTTTGTGCTTCTTCCGCCAACATATGCCTGCCAGAGTCCGCCGAGTGTAGCTGTGAAAGCGATCTCGCCGTTTGTAGCCTCAGCAAATTCCTTAGCTGTAGCTGTGAAGGTATCCCAATCCTTAACCTTTTCCTGCATCTCCTCAGGAGTCTTAACACCGAGATACTCCTCAGCAAGCTTTGTGTTGTAGCCCCAAGCACCGGAGCCTGCCTGCCATGAAGCACCCATGATCTTTCCTTCATTATCGCCCTCAGTAGCCTTAGCAACGTTTACAGTGTAGCCGTAAGCGTCTGTCCAGTTAGCCTCAGAGAATCCGAGCTGCTCAAGAGGAGCTGCCTGTGCAGGGTTGTTGAGGTGATAGAGACACCAGTCAGCCTCAACGAAGTAAACATCGAGGTCATCGCCTGCTTCAAATACCTTGTCATACTTCTCGGAAGCGTCGCCGCCGCCGCAGTCATGGTTGATGAAGTTTACTTCAGCAGGAGCCTTGTCGCTGACTTCCTTCCATGTTTCATATACCTGCGGCCAGTCATTAGCGTTCCAAGCCATGATAGTGAACTGATCGCCGCCTGTTGCAAGCTGAACATCTCCTACCTCAACAGAATTGCCTTCTGAAGGAGCGTCTGTTGTATCCTGAGCGTCAGCGGATGTTGTTCCTTCATCAGCGCCTGTTGTAGCCTCGCTGCTGCCTGATGTTGTACCGCTTCCGCTTCCTGATGATGAGCTTTCATCTTTACCACAGCCAACAAAAGCTGTTGAAGCCATAGCAAGAGTAGCCACTAAGGCTAATGTTTTCTTAAGTGTGTTCATTAGAATTTTCCTCCTTAAATATGTATATTATATCTCATGCGGGATATAATATGTATGGATAATTTTTACGGCTCTGCGGATCTCCCGATCCTTCGGGAAGGATGTGCCCGACCCTTCGTTTCCGGAAACACGTTTCCGCCGTTACCTGTCCTTTCGGGCAGCTATTACCAAGACATAAGGTCTGTGTAATCATCCTACAGGCAATATATCCGTTACGTTCTACCGGACATACTTCTTGCTTGGTAATTAAAATATACCGTATTTTTTGTACAAAGTCAATGCTTTGAATCGTTATTTAATATTTTTTGGGCATATTGTATACTTTCAACATTGTTTTTTCAGTAAAAATAACATAAATCAAAAGGTGTTTTTTAAAAAGTTACAAAACGGTAAAACTGCAAATTCCTCTTATTACACAAATTTACCAATGCTGATTTATACCAATTGCCCAAAGGATAAAATTTAATAGCAGATAAATACGAATTTTTGTTCAGCTTTTCGATGACCTGTCTGCGTAGATACTCAGCACAAGGCTTGCATCGACTGCGGTGATGATCCCGTCCGAGTCAACATCGGCTGAACCGCCCTCTCCCTCAGTGAGAGTTCCCGTCCCTCCTGCCGAGAGATCGGCATAATGTTCAAGTATCAGCGATGCATCACGGGCGTCCACAAGAGCATCCGCATTGACATCGCCGGTCTCATAGATCGTCACCCTTACGTATTTTGAGGCAAATGCGCTGTCTGTTGCCGCATATCTCAGCAATATCTCACTGCCGTATCCGGCTGTATCAGCCTGATCCCATAAGCTTCCCATAGAGGCTTCAAGCTCCTGCACGTCCTGCGCACCGAAGCGTTTCATCATAAGTGCGGCAAACTCATCAACATCGCTGTAGCCGTACATCTCCGCATTTTCAGCAAGACTGCCCGTATACGAGGGATCGGGAGCGGCAGTCTCATATGAATAGTCCGTGAAATGCAGCATTAACTCCTCATCGACCGTGTACTCAGGTATCTCAGTCGGAGCATCCGGTGCATCGGGAAATACATATGTCACAGGTATGCCGGCAAAGCAGCCGTCTCCTGCTCTGAGTCTCAGCGTTATCGTCTCACCGGGGATTATCCTCAACGCCTTATTCATTATCATTCCGGAATTTATCCATGTGCCGTCTATAAGACGCCCATCGGCTGAGATATAATCCTCCTCGGAGGGAGACGCTGTGGGAGCGTACTCTAAAAGCTCCGACTGCTCATTGGGAATGAATCCGAGTGTCTCAGATGCGTAATCGGTTTCAAGCTCCGGGAGCTGCGCTCTTGACGGGACTTCTACATCATATGAGTTATTTCCGCTGACAAATGTAAGTATCTCTCCGGCGTATGCTCCGACATCTGCGCCATCGAGAACGAGATCTCCTGCGCTGTCGAGAAGCTCACCATAGCTGTAGCTGACCGTCTCGCTTTCAAGGTCGAAGCTGACGGGCTCTTTTGTGATGATGACCTCGACCGTATTGTCAAGCTTACCATTTTGCGAAAGCTCAAAGGTACAGATCGTCTCGCCGTAATCCTGCTCATATTCATCAGTATATGCGTAAGAGCTTATTTTATTGCCATTCAGAGTGATCTCAGCTCCTGTCACAGGGAACATACTCAGCTTGTCCTCGTCCTCTTCAAGCCTTATGACGTACAAGCTCTTGCCGATCCTCTGAGCCTCCTTATACTCTGTTGACCTGCCGGAAGTGACCTTATAGCACAATTCGTTGAACTGTGCCGTTGCCGGAGAGTAGCTGCGTTCAGTGAAGACCGTAAAATCAACAGTTGCTGATATCACGGTGTCGGTATCAATTTTTATGGGTGCTGAATAAAGCTCATACGCTCCGCCGTTCACTGATACATAAATATCGCTGCCGTCCTTAACTGAGAGCGATACTGCCTCGTCAAGCGATACCTCT
Organism: uncultured Ruminococcus sp.; assembly: GCA_947624255.1. GTDB lineage: Bacteria > Bacillota > Clostridia > Oscillospirales > Ruminococcaceae > Ruminococcus. The sequence goes on along the minus strand of CANQJO010000008.1, from coordinate 53,878 downwards.
CCCGACATATGCGAGAAATCCACCGTGTTCACCGGAGAACCGAACGCTTTCAGAGAGAAATTTCCCATCATGACAATTATATCCGACTCAGCAAACATTTGCCGGAATTCTTCAAGCTGCTCAGCGGCATTGGCAAGGAGATCGGTATCCTCGTCAGTAAGTCCGCTGTAAAGCTCCGTCTCCAGAGCGGCAAGGATCTCCTCTTTTTCATCATCGGTATATACGTAGTTACCGTCCATGACGTCCGTCCATGAGACTCCGTCGCCGCTGAAAAAGCTCTCGCCCTCGGCAGTATGCTCCTCCAATGCGGTGTGATTTGTGTATGCCCCGATGTCTGTGACCTCACCTGTCTCCTTATTTACAGCAGTCATGCAGGTCTCAAGCGGAAGCACAAACGGCGTATCCTTGCAGAACATCTTCACAACAACGCCGATCTTCTCATTCTTTTCGGCGATGACATTCTCATCAAGCTCTATGGTGATATATCCTGTGAGATCGCTTGCTCCGACCGTGACCGATGAGGGCGTTCCGGAGGTCGGATCATTGTCGTCATTCAGATCGGTATACACCGTGATCTCATACTCCGTTCCGGGAGCGTTTATATACGTGGATACTGCCTCGATCTGCATAGTCTCCCGCACCGTGAAAACGTTTGCCATATAAGAGGGAATGTTTTCCTCCGCATCATCTGATGCCGACATTGTCTGTGTAGGAATGTATGAATCATTTTGCAGTATGGTATTATAATTCTCCTTATCCTCCAGATCATACACGGCAAAATTACACAATGATCTGTCATAGTAGGAGATCCAAACGTAACCGTCATCTCCGCTGCCCATTCCCCAACTGTTTTTTATCAGCCATGCACCGTCGCCCTCGGGCTTATTGTAAAAATTTTCCGCCGGAAAATTATCGTCCCAGCCTGCTATAGTTACTGCATGATTTGCAAATCGTGAAGTGCGCTCAGTACAGAACATATCCGGTGATCCGCCTGCGATATCAGCGTAGAATGAAACGTCTACCGCATTGCCGTTGCAGACAAACTCCTTGACAAGAGCGTTCACATCATCGAAATTACTTCTGTCAGCAGCAAACTCAAAGAGATATGCATTTTCAAGATGAAAATCCGCCTGAGTCTTCATATTCCGCACCGCAGCACTGTCATCAAAAAAGCTGAGGTCGGCATAAGGCATTTTTTCCTCTGCAACAGGACCAAGCCACTGCGCCCAGAGATTGGCTGTCACATAGGATGAACCGCCGTAGTTAAGAAGCTCTTCAATATCTGTGATCCCCGTATCTATCTGATCCGGACCATAATACGGATAGTATGCCGTATGCATCTCAGAAAGATCAACATACGGTACTGCATCAAGCACATCGGATTCAGCGCTTGCTGCCGAGGAATGAGCCCAGCAGCTGCCGTATATCGTCTGATTCTTCACCGAGCTGATCGTTCCTGCCGTGCGCATATCAAAGCTCTCAGGCATACTCTCTTCAGCCGCTGTCTCTGTGAGAGGAGTATATGCCGCCGTCGGAGTAAGCTCTCCATCGGGCTGACCGCTCAGTCTTCTGAACTGAGGCAGCGCATATGAGAGATCGGCTCCTGCCGCACGTGAAAGTCTGCCGCAATAACGATCGGGCAGCTCAGGAACTGCACAAACGCCTGTCGGTATACAAAGTGCTGCAAGCATGGCAGATGATACGACAGCACCGACTCTTTTTGCAATATTTTTCATTCAAACACCTCCATGTCGGTTATCTCTTCAATAAACAGTTTCTTTGTTTCGATCAACGAATCATAAATATACCTTTTTGCGGTATTACGATCCTCAAAAACACGGGCAAATCTGATGTTTTCCACAAGGATCCTTTTCGTTGCAAGATACCGACCATCCTTATGTTTTATTACAAATGCCATTGACGATCACCCTCCGGATACTATATAGTATGCAATGCCGAACCACTCCCTTACCCAATAGGTCGGGAGCAGCCACCACATGGTCGATGCTGATATGTTTTTCGTATCGACACCCGACCTTTTGGCAAGCATTTCAGCTCTCAACTGATGAAATCCGTCCGTTACTATTGTAATTTCTCCCGAAAGTCCTCTGTTCCTTATAAGCTCAAGTGAGAATCTGAGATTCTCCTCTGTACTTGTGGATCTGTCCTCCATGTATATCCTATCGGAGGATATTCCCCGTGACACAAGATAGTCTCTCATACACTGCGCCTCACTGATGCTCTCATCGCTGCCCTGCCCTCCGGAGACGACTGCCGCAGCCTCATCGTGCTCCGCAAGAAAATCATACGCCGCATCGAGCCTGCTTGCAAGCATACGGCCGGGAGCACCGTTCTTCACCTGACAGCCGAGCACTATGAGCAGTGCCTTATCATTTTTCGGTCTGTCAGAGGCGGCACGCATCATCAGTACGCTCACCGTGACCGCATATATTATAAAAGCAGCACAAAGCACTCCGGCGGATATGACTGCTGCTTTTCCGGCAGCGCTCTCCCAAAGATGCTTTATCAGCCTGACAAAATGATCCGGGAATGTGAATATCATGCCGAGAGCTGCCGATGCGCCTGCGCCAAAACAGTTCCCGATATTGATTATCCCCCGCTGAACAGGTATGAGGAAGATCACCATCATCATAAAAGAAATGAGAGCTGCTGCAACTCTCATTCCTGTTTTTACGTAAATAGGCATTTATTACTCCTTCTGCTTTTTTGAAGCGAGTTTGAGTATCCTGTCAAGGTTTGCTTTTGTAGTAGAGCGGCTTCCGAGATGTGACGGCACATTGTTGTAAAGTCCGTGGAAATCCGAGCCTCCTGTTTCGATAAGACCGTATTTTTCCGCAAGAGCAGAAAGCTCTTTTCTGTAGCTTTCATCTGCCGAGTAGTGATCCACCTCAACGCCGTCTATCTTTCCTTTTTTTGCAAGCTCCTCCAGAAGCTCGATATTGTCATACTGTGCGGGATGAGCCATAACTGCGACTCCCTTTGCAGTATGTATCAGGTCGATCACAAAATTCACATCGGGATATTCACGCTCCACATAGCAGCTCCCCGACTGCGGATTGAACAGCTCTCTGTCAAGGTCGCCGTAGAATTCCAGCGCATAGCCGTAATCTATCAGCGCACGCATTATATGCTGCTTGAAAATGCTTTTTGAAGACGTTGTATGTCTGAGTATGCTTTCAAGCGGTATGGGGAATTTTTTCATGACCTTGTCTATCATCTCTTTGGAGCAGGCTTTTCTTATCTCACATGATTTGAGACACAGTCCCTCCAGTCTGTCAGGCTTCGACGGCGCATAGCAGAGAATATGGACTTTGCTGTTTCTCTCCTTGTCCCATGCGGAAAGCTCCACACCATGGAGTATTTTTATATCGGAACGTTCGCCAAGCACATCTGCACGTGAAAATGAAGCCATTGTGTCGTGGTCTGTAATTGAGATCCAGTCTATACCCATACGCTTCGCCTGATCTATGACTTCCTCTATGCCGAGTGATCCGTCAGACAGTTTTGTATGGCAATGCAGATCGCAGATCATAATAACCTCCTTCTCCGCAGCCTTCAAGGACTCATTCGGGGAGACCCCATAACTGCGGTCATTCCTTGCCTGCCGCCATCAGCGGCTGAGTGATTCGCTTTTAATTATACCATATGCCGCAATATATTGCAAGCAGTTTTTTATATTTCACGATTTTATCACAAAAGATCCGAGAGATGCAGCATCACGCTAACGGTTATTTTTCCCTGCAAAAGGCTGAGTACAGCTCTCCCTTGCGGAATCCGCTTTCCTTTGCCGCTGTCCTGCACGCATCAGCCGGACGCTCTCCCGAATCGACCAGCTCCTTCACCCGTTCAAGAGCTTCTTCTATCGTCATTGACTCACCCGGACTTACAGCAGCTCCCTCGACCACAAGAACATATTCTCCTCTCGGCTCATTTTCGGTATAATACTCCGCCGCCTGAGAGAGAGTCATGCGAAGCACCTCCTCGTGAAGCTTCGTAAGCTCACGGCAGAGAGCAACTCTCCTGTCGCCGAAAGCCTCAGTCAAATCGTCAAGAGTGCCTCTGAGCTTGTGCGGAGCCTCATAAAAAACCATGAGTGCTGTCTCGCTTTTGAGATGTTCGATCCGCTCCCGACGCTTTTTTTTCGGAACGGGAAGAAATCCTTCAAAGGTGAAACGTCCTGCGTCCAGCCCGGAGACAGCCACCGCTGATACAACTGCACTCGGTCCGGGAACGACCTTGACATCAATACCCTTTTCAGCACACAGCTTTACGAGGATCTCTCCCGGATCTGAAATGCACGGCATTCCCGCATCGGTGACAACAGCGCAGTTCTCACCGGCAGCAATGCGCTCAATGATGCGCTGTGCATCGGCAGGAGTGCTGTGCCGGTGAAAACTCACAAGAGTGTTCTTTATCTCAAAATGATTCAGAAGTTTCAGCGTGACACGTGTATCCTCGGCGCATATGAAATCAACGCTCCTGAGTGTTTCAAGCTGACGAAGCGTTATGTCGTCAAGGTTGCCTATCGGTGTTCCCACCACGTAAAGAGCTCCGCTCACTGCTGTCTTCCCCCTCTGCATAGATTTTTTTCAGCTCATCGGAAAAATCGTCCCCACTGCGGATATAGAGCTGCGGCTCTACGGTCATGAACGGCTTTGCTCCCAGTTTTCCCTCAATGAGGAACAGCCACGGCTTATGTTCGGGAGTCTTAGACACGAAGCGTATCCGCTTCGGCTCGATATTGCTGCATTTCATCGCATAAATAACATCTGCCAGCCTCTCGGGGCGATTGCACATACAGAGCCGCCCTCCGAATTTCAGGAGCTTTGCCGCCGCCGTACATACATCTCCGATGTTGCACATTATTTCATGACGAGCTATCCTCTGTGCATCTGATGCGCTTTGAATTCCGGTATCCTCTGCTTTATAAGGCGGATTGCACGTCACAAGATCAAGTTTTTTTAAAGGTGCATTCTCCCACAGCTGCCTGAGATCGGCACAGACCGGAACTATGCCCTGCGCATGACTTTTTTCTATACCAAGCCGAAGCTGATCTATCGCTCCCTGCTGTATATCCACCGCATAGATGATCTCCGGCGGCTGCCTTTTCTGCATAATAAGCGGAATTATCCCACACCCCGTACCAAGATCGCAGACCTTGTCCTTATGCCTGTAGCCGGAAAAATCCGTAAGCAGGAATGCGTCCGTTCCGAAGCGGTGATCCTTGCCGGTACAGACATATATTTTGTCCGTCAGCCTTTCAAATCTATGATCGTTCAATTTATCGTTCCTCCGCCGACTACGATATCTCCGTCGTAAAAAACCACAGCCTGACCGCTTGTTATCGCTCTCTGAGGAGTGTCAAACACCAGAGAATACTTCCCGTCTCCCTGATATGAGAGCACAGCAGGCTGTTCGGTCTGTCTGTAGCGTGTTTTTGCCGTGACTCTCACAGGCTCTGTAATTTCATCTGCGGAAATAAGATTCACGTCCGATGCAACAAGAGAATCGGTATACAGATCGCTCTCATCGCCGATCGTTATCCTGTTGGTAAGGATATCCTTTTTGACCACGTAAGCAGGTCTTCCCAGAGCAATGCCAAGCCCCTTGCGCTGACCAATGGTATAATTTATCAAGCCCTTATGCTCGCCTATGACGTTCCCCTCCATGTCGATAAATTCTCCCGGAGGAGCGTCCGCTCCGGTAAAACGCCGTATAAATCCGGCATAATCGCCGTCCGGAACAAAGCATATATCCTGACTGTCCGGCTTGCCGGAGTTTACAAGTCCTGCCTCTTCTGCGATTTTTCTCACCTGACTTTTTTCCAGTCCTCCTAAAGGGAAAAGCGTATGAGCAAGCTGCTCCTGTGTGAGTGAGTACAGCACATACGTCTGATCCTTACTTCTGTCGGCAGGACGTTTCAGCAGCCACCGTCCGGTGCTCTCATCATATTCATTCACAGCATAGTGCCCCGTTGCGATATAGTCATAACCAAGCTCGATCGCCCTGCGGAGCATCTTGTCAAACTTCACATATCTGTTGCACTCGATGCAGGGATTCGGCGTTCTTCCGCAGAGATACATATCTGCAAAATTATTCATTACGTGCTCACGGAAATTATCCTTGAAATTAAACACAAGATGCTCAAAGCCGAGGCGATATGCCACGCTTCTTGCGTCAATGACATCGGAAAGAGAACAGCACGTCCTGCCCTCTGCCTGCGATATATCATCATCGGAAAAAAGTTTCAGCGTGACACCCATTACTTCATAGCCGCTATCTTTCAGGAGCAGCGCCGCTACGGAGCTGTCAACTCCGCCGCTCATTCCTACCATGACCTTCTTCATTCTGATCCACCACACATAACAAGAACCTCCTCAAGGCTCTCTGCAAAATGATCCGCTGCCGAGATCAGCTTTTCACGCTCTCCGGCAGAGAACTTATCATATATTCCCAATGTAATAAAACCCGCATTTTTCGCCGTTTCTATGCAATGCAGGGAATCATCTATCACCGCTATCTCTCCCGGTCCGAGACCCAGAAGCTCAGCACCGCCGATAAATATATCGGGACAGCCCTTGCCGTTAGGATACTCCCTGTCCGTCAGGATAAACCGGAAACGCTCCGATATGCCGCATCGGCGCAGGACTGCCTCCGCAAGAGACTTGTATGTAGCCGTGGCGATACCGTATGGTATGCCCTCTCTGTCAAGGCGGTCAAGAAGCTCCATTGCTCCCGGTTTAAGGGGGATATGGTGCTCGTATTCCTCACGCACCAACTCCTCTATACGTTTGATGACCTGCTCCACAGTGCAGTCAAGCTCAAAGGTTTCTATAAAATATCCGGAGGAATCGAATATCGTCATTTTTTTCACCTTATCCGAGACCTCCGGCGGCGGATCTTCGATACCGTTTTCCATAAGGAATCTCCTGTCGATCTCCGTCCAGATGCCCATTGAGTCTATGAGCGTTCCGTCCAGATCGAATATGACTCCCCTGACAATATCACTCCTGAGCAGCATTTTCTTCCTCTTTCTTATGATTACGGCTTTTCATGGGAGACTCAGGCTTATCCTCTATGGGAGCGTAATGCCCCGGAGTGTCGGAATCTCCGCAGATGATGACCGCCTGTCTGCCCATTATCTCATAGATCTTCTCAAACAGGGACATGGAGTATTCGCAATTTCCCACAAGAGGATCTGCCGCATATACGATATCGCTTTCAATGTCATAGCCATAGAGTGTCATGCAGTGCTGATAGTCGTTGAACCAAAACTCCTCGCCGCTGCCTGTGGTGAATTTGTAGTTGGGATATGTCTCACGCAGACCAATGGTCGTCCAGACGATGACAGGTCTGCCTTCCGCTATCTGACAGAAAAGATCACGGAATCCCGTTCCCGTCAGGTCAGCGGCATAGCAGGGAGAATCTATCGACTGAAAGTAATCGTCTGCCGTCAGGACTATCACCGGCGCATAACAGCCGAATCCGTTGTTTGCCTTGGGATCGCCGACATATGCCTCTTCCATTGTGACAGAGCCGCTGAAATCAATAGGCATGAATTCATCTGCCAGCTCCACCTTGTCAATGGAAAATCCGCAGAAATTCAGCGTTTGCGCAAGACTCACCACTTCACAGCCCGTGGGAAGCTCCGGCTCCTGCATGACTGTCTCAAATCCCTCGATAATATACGATTCGGGCATTTCGCCGCTCGTATATGATATATCAAGGCTGAACTGCTCGGTGGAAGGCTCTTCATGAGCAGCAGATGCTTCTGTAGTATTGTCCGTCGGCATCAGCATTGTCTGCTGTGTTGCCGCAGATATACCGGAAGAAGTGCTTTCCCGTACCGTAGGTATCGTTCTTCCGCATGACACCAAAGCTGCCGCACAGACGGCACAGACTGCGGTATTCAAAAATCTATAAGCCATCGGCTCACTCCATATCTATCATTATTTTTGCTCTGTAGTCCTTCTGGGCAGAGTTCACCGTCTCAAGAGCAAGTCCGTAAACGTCAGATGCCCGAACCTCCAGCTCGGCAAAGCGCTCCGCCTTCTCGTTTATCTGAGAAAGTTTAGCAAGAGACGAGGAGTAGGGTATCTTCGCTGAGCTCTTTGCTGCGGAAAGTATCTCTGCTCCCCTTTCGTTGAAAGCAAGTATCCTGCCGTATGGCGGAAGCTCCTCCATATCGGATTTCTTTATCCCGATGAGCAGCGAAAGCATTATACGGCGTATTCTTGCCATTGTGTAGCGTTTTGTCTTTATCGTGAACAGAAGCTCCTCCAGCGAGCCTGCCATTCTTGCGCCGTATATACGGTGCTCCAGTCCCTGACCTACGTCACTGATCTCAGCGATCTCCTCCGGATCGGTGCTCCTCAGTTTGTAAAGCAGTACTCTTTCCAGACGTTCAAGAGATGCTGTTGCTCCGCTGTGTACCGCATTCGATACGGCATCAGTCCAGAGAGATGTCGTGTATTCGCTTATTCGGGAGATATCCTTTCCCGATGCGATGCACTCTCTTATGTAGGAGGCGCTTGCATACTCTCCGGCAGGAGCTGTGCTGTCGTGATCGGCGCTCATTCTCTTCACTGTGAACGGCTTCATCTTGCAGGAGTATTTTTTCAGCGCACGCATATACTCGATCGCAAGGAGATTGTTCGGCTCGGCAACTATTGATGCTATTTCGGGCTCAATGCCGTTTATCACGGAATTGAGCGCACGGGGATATGTATATCCCTTTTCCATTATGCTGCGTATCTCCTCCGCATGGGAGAGTGCTGTCATCTCCACGGTATCAAGTGCTTCGGAGAGCTTTTCAACATCGCCGCACTCGCTCCCGAAAGATATCTCCTGTGCAGCACCAAGAGAATTAAGCAGATATACCGCTCCCGAAGCAAAATTCTCTGCGGACGAAAGACAATACTGCACCGGAAGCTCTATCACCAGATCGGCTCCCGAACGCACCGCAAGACGGGCTCTCTCAATTTTGTCCATAATGGCAGTATCTCCACGCTGGACAAAGTTTCCGCTCATCACGGCAACTATATGCGTTGCACCGTTTTTTCGTGTCTCACGGATATGATAAAGATGTCCGTTGTGGAATGGATTGTACTCACAGATTATTCCGCTTACTTTCATAATTCTACCTCTTTCTTTTTCTGCCGGAGCAGGATCTGTATCATAAAAATTAAAAAAAGGACTTGCAATTTACTGAAAATGGTATATAATATTATTTGTACGGATGTGCTCCGCCTGCCGGAGTTCATGCCTCAGATTATATTGAAAGGAAAGTACATATGATCATTTTAGTTGTAAATGCAGGAAGCTCATCACTCAAGTATCAGCTCATCGACATGAAGGACGAGAGCGTTATCGCTAAGGGAAACTGCGACAGGATCGGTATCGACGGCCATATCTCACACAAGACCGGCGATGGCAGAGTATTTGAACAGGACTGCAACTTCCCCACCCACACCGAGGCTTTTGAAAAGCTCGTTGAAACACTCACTACGGGCGATGCAGCCGTTATCAAGAGCATGGACGAGATCTCTGCCGTTGGTCACAGAATAGTTCAGGGCGCTGAGGTATTCGACAAGACCACTCTTGTTACCGATGAAGTTATCCGGAAGATCGACGACCTCAAGGAGCTTGCTCCTGTTCACAATCACGCTCATGCACTTGCTCTGTGGGCGTGCAAGAAAGTTATCCCCGAGAACGTTCCGCAGGTAGCTGTATTCGATACTGCTTTCCACCAGACGATGCCTCCGAAAGCATATATGTTCGGTCTTCCCTATGACGACTATCAGCAGCTCCACGTAAGAAAATACGGTTTCCACGGCACATCTCACCGCTTTGTTTCAGCCGCTCTTGCCGAGGCAATGGGCAGGGATATCAAGGATCTCAAGATCGTTTCATGTCATCTCGGAAACGGCTCGTCGATCACAGCGATCGATGGCGGAAAATCTATTGACACCTCTATGGGATTCACTCCCCTTGACGGTGTTGTAATGGGAACACGTACAGGAAGCGTTGATCCCTCCGCCGTTACATTCGTTGCCGCAAAGCACGGATTCTCTCCTGCTGAAATGAGCGATTATATGAACAAGAAGTCGGGCTTTCTCGGAGTTTCGGGCGTTGCCTCCGACAACAGAGACATCACCGAGGCTGCCGAACACGGCAACAAGAGAGCTCAGCTTGTCTCCGAAATGCTCGTTTACGAGATAAAGAAGTACATCGGTTCATACGCTGCCGCTATGAACGGTCTCGATGCGGTTATATTCACAGGCGGTATCGGAGAAAACGCCTACGATGTAAGAGCCGCTGTATGCAAGGATATGGAATTCTTCGGCATCAAGCTTGACGAAAAGGTCAATGACGGTCTCAGAGGCAAACTCACAAGGATCTCTGCTGAGGATTCAAAGGTTCAGGTATGGGTAGTTCCCACAAATGAGGAGCTTCTCATTGCAAGAGATACCCTCGCTCTCATCAGCACTTTATAATATTGTAACACATTTTTCCGACAAAATCAATAGGCCGTGAAAAAAGCTCACGCAGGAACATATCGCTGTGGTCAGATCGTTATGAAGGCCGGCGGCAATTATTTGTCATTCTGCGTTGGGTACCCCTGACGGGCGAAAGCCTCCCGTGACACTGCGGGAGGCTTTTCTGCCGCAATATCGGCTCACTGATTCTTGACCGATTCCGCCTTGATGAAGAGCTCTTTCAGCTTCTTCATGGCAAGGGTGAGATATCTCATGAACGGCTCGGCAATTATGGAGAAGTTGATGCAAAGAAGTACACATCTCGGCGACATGGCAGATATATCAAAGAAATCATTGACAAACAGCATACTGAATACAAGTCCCACTGCACATACGATCCACAGTCCCATTTTATAGACATCCATAGGCTTGCTGATCTCGTAGACGATCATCAGTCCCACGATGCTGAGAAGTATGGTCGATGCCGTGGCGATATCCGTTTGGCTGACCTCAAATATTCTTCCGAAATACATCATTGCCGCAACTATTATGGTGTCGGTGATGCCTGCCGGAAACGCTTTCAGGATTATGTTTGCGATGAATTTTCCCTTGATAAGCTCCTTGTTCGGCATCTGCGAGAGTATCAGAGCCGGTATTCCTATGGTAAAGAGGCTTATCAGCGTTACCTGTGACGGCTTGATCGGATAGGCTATCCCGAAGCATATCGTCAGTATCGAGATTATGAGCGAGAATATATTCTTTACGATGAACAGACTTCCGGAGCGTTCGAGATTGTTGACGACCTTTCGCCCCTCAAGCACTACATCGGGCATTTTGGAAAAATCCGACTCCAGCAGCACAAGCTGTGATGCCTGCGCAGCCGCATCACTTCCCGAAGCCATTGCCACGGAGCAGTCTGCGATCTTCAATGCAAGAACATCATTTACGCCGTCACCGGTCATGGCAACGGTCTTGCCGTTTTTCTTCAATGCCTTTATGAATTTCCGCTTCTGCTCCGGAGTTACACGTCCGAATACCGTATAGCGCATAACTGCGTCTTCGATAGAGGCATCTGTGGTGAGTGTCGTTGCATCAACGTAGTCGGCAGCGTGCTTGATACCTGCTTGCTTTGCGACCTCGGAGACTGTAAGAGGATTGTCGCCGGATATCACCTTTATCTCCACGCCCTGCTCCGCAAAATAGCGGAAAGTATCCGGTGCGTCCTTTCGTATGGGATTTGACAGCACAACAAAGCAAATTGGTACTATCGCCTGTGTCAGTGCTTTTCCGTCAGGTCTGCCGTTATATCTTCCGAATGCAAGCACTCTGTATCCCTTGCGGCTGTTGGTGCTGATGATCTCTGTGTATCTGCTTATATTCTCCCTGAGCACGAACTCCGGCGCACCAAGAACATACGCACCATCTTCCATGACCACGCTGCTGTATTTGAATTCGGATGAAAAGCCTGTTTGTGACAGTACCACTCTTCCTGCCGGTCTTCTGAAATAATTCTTGACAGCTCTCATAGTCTCGTTATCTGCCGACTGAGCAGCCGCAAAATCGCTGATGATGCTGTTCACTGTCTCATCTGTGAGCTCCTCCGTCACCGATATCACCGATGTCACCTGCATGGTGTTCTCGGTGATCGTTCCGGTCTTGTCAACGCACAGAACGTTTACTCTTGCAAGAGTCTCTATACACTTCATATCGTGTACGAGTACTTTCTCGAACGCAAGGCGCATCGCACTTACCGCAAGTGTCGCACTCGCTATCAGGAAAAGTCCCTCCGGTATCATGCCGATGACTGCCGCTACCATTGAACGCACACTGTCTGTAAGGCTCTGATGATTTATCACGTGCTGCTGATAGAACATGAGTATACCTATGGGGATTATCACAAAGCCTGCAAATTTCACTATCTTGTTAAGAGCTCGTATCATCTCTGACTGCTCGCCCTTTTTAGACCTTTTCGCCTGCAAGGTGAGCTTTGATATATATGAATCCCTGCCGACCTTTTCAAGCCTTGCCTTACACGTTCCCGATACGATATAGCTGCCCGACATGAGCGTATCTCCGGGAGCTTTTGTTATCTCATCGGATTCTCCCGTCAGCAATGATTCGTTCACCGAAGCATTTCCTTCTATGACTACTGCATCAGCACTTATCTGATTTCCTGCCCGGAATACGGCAATATCATCAAGAACAAGCTCTCTTGAGGGAACATTCCGCTCACTGCCGGCTCTGACAACTGATGTCACCGGAGCATTCAGCATGGTCAGCTTGTCAAGGACAGATTTTGAACGAAGCTCCTGAAATATTCCTATGAGAGTATTCGCTATGATTATCGGCATAAAGGTGAGATCATTGTACGATCCGACTGCTATGAGAAGCGCCGCTATGACAGCAAAAAGCAAATTGAAATACGTAAAGATATTGTCGGCAAGTATCTCCCTGACCGATTTTGAGGGAGATTCTACCGGCTTGTTATCAAGTCCCTCGGCTTTTCGCTGAGCGACCTGCTCCTCATCAAGACCGGTGTCTGCATCGGCATATATCCGCTGCACTTCATGTTCTTCTATCTGCTCTCCCTTATTTTTCATTAGATCTACCTCACATTCATCTGCCGGAAATATGCCGGCATTCATTATATATATCGGAACTATTATAACACATATCACCATTTATTTCAAGTATTTTGTAATAATAATAAAAAATTGTCAAAGACTATTGATTATCAAGCCGCAGTTATGTTATAATGTACTTATAGTCGTGTTCAAATGATCGTGTTAAAAAAATGTTGTATATACATAAGGAGGTCCATATGTTACTAAAAAAGATCATATCTGCCGTTTGTGTTGCTTTGCTTATTACGATGAGCACTCCGGTCACTCAGAATTCACTTACCGCTGCCGATGCTGCTGCGGATAACGGCTTCACTGCCGAAGAGATCGAGGGATCTGCCGTAAAGCCTAAGCTCACTGTCGACTCATTAGAGCTTACTCCCGAGGAGGTCAGGGAGCAGAAGGTCTATACTATCAATATAACCGTTTCAGACTCTATGGATAAATATACTGCTGTGGGTATCCACGTTTACTGGGACAGCCGTCTTACCATCGTTCCGCAAGACGATGACATGATCGTTAAATGCGGCGATGCCATAGAGAAACTTATGATAAATGCATCTCCGCTTGAAAACGGTTTCTTTGCCGCTGCTGCCGCAACCTCGGAAAGCTTCACCGGCACGGACGGCGTTATGTACTCCTTTGATCTCAGGCTTCCCGATGATGCCGCTCCCGGAGATAAATTCGACATCAGCATAATCTACGAGGAGGGCAAATACGCTGACGACCTCTTCACCGATTTCAACAACGACTCCGAAGGAAAACTCATGCAGGCGTGGCTCTTCACCAAAGGTATAACCAACGGTTATATAAGCATTCTCCCCGATACCACCACGTCAACAACAACAACAACTACTACTACTACTACTACCACGGCAACATCGACTACAACTACAACTCTCATTTCTACTGCAACAACTACTGCTTCCTCTGCCTCCTCGACTACCTCCTCATCTTCAACGACCACTTCAACCTCATCTGCAACATCTGCTTCGACTACAACGTCCTCCGCATCAGCAACCACTACTGTTTCGACCGTCCCTGCTGCTGCCAAAGGAGATCCCAATAACGACGGATTGGTCGATGCCCGTGACGCATCACTGACACTTTACCTGTATGCCGATCTCTCAAGCTCTCCGAGAGAGTGTACTGCGGAGGAGTTACAGATCTACGATGCAAACGGCAACGAAAAAATAGAAGCTGTTGATGCCTCTATAATGCTTTTCTACTATTCGGAAGCATCTTCGGGATATACGGGAAGCTTTGAGCAATTCCTCAAGGAACAGGGTTATTGACAGTTCCTTTCCGGAGGCTGCCTCTGCAATTAAAATCAGCAATGGAGTGAATATATGAACAATATATCTTTTAACGATGCAAAACGCTCTGCCATGAAAAAATATTTCAGCCGGCTTAATGATATGCAGCAGCAAGCCGTGTTCGCTGTAAACGGTCCGGTACTGGTGCTTGCCGGTGCAGGCAGCGGAAAAACTACCGCTATCGTGAACCGTATCGCCAATATGATAAACTTCGGCAACGCATACGAGGATCAGTCACGTCAGGGTACTCAGGAGGAGATCGGCTTTCTCTGCGACTACGCAAACGGTCTGACTGATGACTTTCAGACATTGAGGGATATCATCGCCTGTGATCCTGTAAAGCCGTGGAATATCCTCGCTATCACTTTCACTAACAAGGCTGCCGGAGAGCTCCGTGAACGCCTCGGCGATATGCTTGGCGAGGACGGTCTGAATATCAACGCCTCAACCTTTCATTCTGCCTGCGTAAGAATACTCAGAAGCGAAATAGGGGCTCTCGGCTACGGCAGGGATTTTACCATATATGATTCTGATGACAGTCAGCGTATGATAAAAAATGTCATGGCTGAGCTGGATATCTCCGAAAAACAGTTCGCTCCGAGAGCTGTACTCAGTGAAATAAGTTTTGCCAAGGATATGATGATCTCTCCGGCGGAAATGCTCAGCGATGCCGGAAACGATTACCGAAAAAAAATGATCGCACGGCTCTATAATCTCTATCAGGAGCGCATGAAGGCTGCAAATGCCCTTGACTTTGACGATATACTCACTGTCACTGTTGAGCTGTTCACGCAGTTTCCGGAGATACTCGAAAAATATCAGAAGCGATATAAATACATAATGGTAGACGAATATCAGGATACGAACCATGTACAGTTCAGGCTCGTGTCGCTGCTTTCTCAGGCGCATCACAACCTCTGTGTCGTGGGTGACGATGACCAGAGCATATATAAATTCCGTGGGGCAAATATCGAGAATATCCTCGGCTTTGAGTCCCGGTTTGACGGCGCTGTTGTCATAAAACTGGAGCAGAATTACCGTTCAACAAAAAATATCCTCGATGCCGCAAACTCCGTGATCGCCAATAATACCGGAAGAAAAGAAAAGGCTCTGTGGACACAGGACGGCTCGGGCGAGAAAATATTCTGGTATAAGGCTATAGACGAAAACGATGAGGCAGGCTTCGTTGCAAATACTATCCTTGACTCATATAAAAGCTCCGGCAGATATTCGGATAATGCCGTTCTCTACCGCATGAACGCTCAGTCAAATGCGATTGAACGTATGTTTGTGCGCTGTGGTATTCCGTACAAGGTCTACGGCGGCATGAGATTCTACGACCGCAAGGAGATCAAGGACGTCACATCATACCTCAGTTTCATAAACAATCATAACGATATGCTGCGGTTCAGGAGGATAATCAATGAACCGAAACGAGGCATCGGTGAATCTACCGTCAACCTTATTGAGGATATAAGCCGTGATCTGCGGATATCTCCCTTTGAGGTGCTGAAAACCTGCGAGGAGTACGCTCCTCTTTCAAAGAAAACTGCTGCGCTGAAAAAAGCCTATGAGATGTTTGATTTCCTCACTGAAAGATCAGAGGAGCTGCCTCCTGACGAATTTCTTGACGTTCTGCTTGACAAAACAGGCTATCTCAGCTATCTGAAAACTCTCGACAATCCCGAAACAAAAATAGAAAACGTAAATGAATTGCGCTCCTCTATCGCACAATATATGAAAGAATCCGATGAACCGACATTGAACGGCTTCCTTGAGGAGGTCGCACTTTTCAGCGAGGCTGACAGAGATGACGGCTCGGACGACAGAGTAACGCTCATGACCGTACATTCCGCAAAAGGACTGGAATATGACAATGTTTTCATCATTGGTCTTGATGACGGAATATTCCCAAGTTCACGCTCTTTCGACAGCGAGGAGGATATGGAGGAGGAGAGAAGACTTGCATATGTCGCCATAACACGTGCAAAAAAGCGTCTCTACATCTCCAGTGCCGTTCAGCGTATGCTTTTCGGTCAGACACAGAGAAACCTCACCTCACGGTTCATACGTGAGATAGACGGCTCTCTTATCGAAAGGCATGACAATGCTGCCGCTATGAAAAACCGCATCGCTGACGGAGCAAATCAGGTGACAAGCGTTCATTCATCGACATTGCAGCAGCAGCTTGCAAGAAACAGAACGCAGTCAAGAGAAAGCGTTGATTTCTCCGCCGGTGAAAGGATCGCTCACAATATTTTCGGTGAAGGAACGATACTTTCTGTCAAAAAGATCGCCGGAGATGCTATGCTTGAGATAGCCTTTGACAAGGTGGGAACAAAAAAGATCATGGCTAATTATGCCAAGCTGAAAAAGCTTTGATGTTAGGAGTATTTCTATGAGAAAAACAAAGATCGTCTGTACTATTGGTCCTTCTACGGACAGTGAGAATATCCTCCGTGAGCTTATGCTCGCCGGAATGGATGTCGCCCGGTTCAATTTCTCCCACGGCGACTACGATACTCACGAAAAACGATTCAGAATGATCGACAAGGTGAGAAAGGAGCTTTCACTTCCCGTGGCAACGCTCCTTGACACAAAAGGTCCGGAAATAAGACTCGGAAAATTCGTTGATGACAAGCCGGTCGAAATATTCGACGGAGATACATACACACTCACGACAGAGGACGTTCCATGTACCAATAAGGTCGGCAGTGTGAGCTTTAAGAAACTCCCGCATGACGTGACCGCCGGCACAAGGATACTCATTAACGACGGCGTGATAGAACTGGTCGCTGAAAAGGTGGGGGGTACAGAAATAAAATGCCGCATAATACACGGCGGTACGCTCTCAAATAATAAGGGGATCAACGTTCCCGATGTGATGCTTTCAATGCCGTATCTGAGCGAAAGAGATATGGACGATCTCGAATTCGGCTCAAAAATGGGATTCGATTTCATTGCCGCAAGTTTCGTCCGCACTGCCGCCGATATCAACTATCTGAGAAAATTTACCCAGAGTCTCGGCTGGTTCGATGTGAGAATAATCGCCAAGATCGAAAACAATGACGGCGTGGAGAATATTGACGAAATACTCGAGGCTGCCGACGGTATTATGGTTGCAAGAGGCGATATGGGCGTTGAGATACCGTTCGAGAAGATACCTGCAATTCAGAAATCCATTATCAAGAGAGGCTATAACGCCGGAAAACAGGTCATCACTGCCACTCAGATGCTCGAATCAATGATAACAAATCCCAGACCTACACGTGCCGAGATCACCGATGTTGCCAATGCTATCTACGACGGCACAAGCGCAATTATGCTCTCCGGAGAGACTGCCGCCGGTGCATTTCCCATTGAGGCGGTCAAAACTATGGCTCTCATAGCCGAAACTACCGAGAACAACATCAACTATAAGGCACGCTTCTCCTCACGCCACACCGATCCGAACGGAAATGTCGCTGAGGCTATCGCTCATGCAACGGTAACTACCGCTCACGACCTCAATGCCCGTGCCATAATTACTGTCTCGCTTGGCGGACAGACAGCAAGGCTCATATCAAAATATCGTCCCGACTGTCCTATAATCAGCTTCACTATGAGCGATATCGTCTGTCGGCAGATGAATATGAGCTGGGGCGTTATTCCTTTTATTATCGGCGAACAGACTAATACAGACGATCTCTTTGCCGCCGCCGTAAAGGCTGCGCAGGAACACGGTCTTGTGGAAAACGGCGATATTGTGGCGATCACCGCAGGAGTTCCGCTCGGCATTTCGGGTACGACTAATCTTATGAAAGTTGAAAAGATCGAGGAGATTCGGGACTGATACGATTCGCTTCGTTCATCAAAAAAGTGCAGCACTCAATGCTGCACTTTTATTATTATACTAATTTCATTCTGAAAGCCGTGCAGGATCATCGCAAAGATCCTCGGTTTTAGGATGAAATAATTGTCAACCCCTGTGAGCTTTCTGCCGTAAAATTTTCAGCACCGTCAACTGTAAGGAGTATTTCATTGCCGCAGCGTTCTGCTTTCACATGAGCAGATGTAACGCCGTCCCTGTTGTAAACGGTACATTCGGCGGTCTCGGACTCCTCAAGATGATATATCACCAGTTTCATTCCGCTGAGATAATCATAATCAGCAGAATCAACAAACCTCCCGAAGGCTATTATCGCTCCGGACTTTGCATACAGCGGCATACCAAAATAATCATACTTTTTTGTATACCACCTGCCGCCCGAAAGCTCCTCCATCGTCAGGATATCCGTCCAGATGCCCTCCGGCAGATAGAAACGGCACTCCCCTGTTTCAGAGAAAACAGGCGCAACAAGGAGAGAATCTCCGAGCATATACTGTGTGTCGATCGTCAGAACTGCCGGATCGTGACTGTAATCTACGACCATTGCCCTCATCATGGGAACACCGGTCTTATGGGTGACGACTGCACTGCTGAAAAGGTACGGCATGAGCCGTCCTTTCAGCTTCACGAAATGGCGTGCCACATCGCAGCTCTCCTCGCCGAAATTCCACGGAACACGGTAGGAGTGATTTCCATGATAGCGTGAGTGTGTGGACATCAGACCGAATGCCGTCCAGCGTTTGTAAAGGTCGGGAGTTGCCGTTGCCTCAAATCCCGAAATATCGTGGGAGAAAAATCCGAAACCCGAAAGACAAAGTGAGAGCCCGCCACGAAGAGTTTCCCACATAGATTCATATGAAGAGAAGCAGTCACCGCCCCAGTGTACCGGAAATCTCTGACCTCCCACTGATGCCGAACGTGCAAACAGACAGACATCTTCCCTGACTTCCTGAAGCGCCTCAAACACCGTTTTATTGTAGAGATAGCTGTAGTAATTGTGCATTTTATACGGATCTGAACCGTCATAATATATAACATCGGTGGGGATCCGCTCTCCGAAATCTGTTTTTATCGCATCAATGCCCATTGCCGCAAGATCCTTTATTTTTCCTGCGTACCACTCTCTTGCGGCAGGATTTGTAAAGTCGATGATCGCAAGTCCCGGCTGCCAGAAATCTGTCTGAAAAACAGAACCGTCTTTATTCTTTATGAAGAATCCCCTCTCCGCACATTCACGGAATACGGCGGCTTTCTGCCCTATATAGGGATTCACCCACACGCATATTTTCAAGCCCCGTTCTTTCAGTCTCGATATCATGCCGGTCGGATCGGGAAAGGCTTTTTTATCCCATTCAAAGCCGCACCACTGAAACTCTCTCATCCAGAAACAGTCAAAATGGAAGACATCAAGCGGAATGTCACGCCGCTCCATTTCGTTGATGAAATGATTGACCGTCTCTTCATCATATTCCGTAGTAAAAGATGTCGAAAGCCACAGTCCGAAACTGTAAGGAGGAGGGAGCGCAGGTCTGCCTGTGAGAGCTGTGTACCCCGAAAGCACATCAGCTACGGTCGCTCCGCCGAAAAGGAAGTATTCAAGGCGTTCTCCCTGAACGTAAAAAGACGTTTTGGAGACGTTCTCCCCTGCTACATCAAACACAACTCTCTCCGGATGATCTACAAACACGCCGTATCCCCGTGATGAGACAAAAAACGGTATGGATTTGTAACTCTGCTCTGAACACGTTCCCCCGTCGTTATTCCATATTGTGATCTTCTGTCCGTTTTTGACAAAGGGCGTGAATTTTTCTCCGAAGCCGTATATATACTCTCCTACCGAGAGGCTCAGCATCTCACGGATATATGTATCTCCGCCGTTGTCCCACCCGGCATAGAACCGCTGTCCTGTTTGTGAGATGCGCCTCTGCTGTGAGTGCCACTCCTCCTCCTGAATGATCGAGGTGGAGCGCCGGTCGGCTTTTGTCAGCAGTTTGCCGTCATAAAAATATGCGATCTCCCTGCCGCCGTGTCCATCTCCTATCAGGACGCTTGTTTTTCCGGAGATCAGCTCATATCTGCCGTCATTATTTTTTTTGATAACAGGTCTGAATCCGGCATCTTCATTCAGCTCAAATTTGGGAGCTTTTTCAGCTGTGCCGGAGAAATGCTCTATGGTAACTTTTATACTGTTTTCAAGTGTAGAGGTAAATTTAACTGTCAGCAGCGGTCCTCCGAGGGTCATGCCCCGGTTATTTATCCACTGACAGGTAACATATGCTGTGACTGAGCGGTCATCTGCTTCGGCATCGTATATCTGCGCAGCATAGTCTACCTTCAGACCGGGACTGTTCAGCCAGAAGCCGTCGGAAATATTCATGGCAAAAGTTCCTTTCCGGTAATCTTAAAGATATTGTATCATAAAATCGTGCGTTTGTCTACCCCATTATATGAATTTGCTCGAAATGTTTCTCGTTATTGTATTGTAAGGTCATAGTTTGGATCGTTTGTTTACTCATTTACAACAGGAATCCGGATATAAGCGGCTGTATTCATTGATGCTTATAACCGCTTCGGCTTGGATAAATATAAATATCGTCAACGTAAGAAAACCCGTGAAATCCCTTTCTCTATCGTTGTTTTTATTTAACAGCGCTTTTATCCACACCTTTTTTATAAAAAAGGCTTGACAGATCAAATGAAATGTGATATAATGAAAAACATGAAGGACTGCGAACTCCGTATTCGCCATAGCTTTGTTGTAAACGCAGCATGATTGTACATTTTCGTAAAATATACCATTTAGCGAAAGTAAAAGAAGCGAAAATGTTAATATTAAGGATGCTGCGGAGATTGCGAGTCTATCCCGAATCTTGTGTAAATCTCCAAAGTAGTGTATAATGGAAACAGCATCCGCCGGAAAGCGTGTATGCAGTCGTGTTTCTTGATGCGATCCGCTCCCTATCCCCTCTTGACAAATGAACAGGATCATGCTACAATGTAGATAAGACTGACAGTTGCTTTTGCCGGTCTCATCGTATTGATCTTTGTTTTCAATATGCACTGTTTTGCGTTTACACAAAATTGAGATTGAGTCCATCTTGTGTGGAGCATCTACAGATGTATCGCTATGGGACTGCCTTTTTTCACGCCTTTGTTATGATTTCATCTCACTTCGTGTATGGCATCAAGTATGCATTTTCTGTAGCCGTTGCGTTCTTCACTTCTCATAGCTCCTATTGTATTATTTTTCAGGGAATCTGTAAATATAAATAGGATCATTGATATTTTTAAATGTTCTGAGCAAATTGTTGCTTGACGAGTTGCCGCAGTTTCTTAAATCCTTGAAAGGTAATATGCCGATTCTTGGCTTTCGTCCGTTGTTTTTGAATGTGGTGATATTGTACTCTCCGGAGCAGATTGACAGTCTCCTTGCCGGGAGCGGTCTCTCTCACATTTGCCTGAGTGAATGCCGCAGCGATAGAGAGTTCGATAAATAATATTAGACGCATAAAAATCGGAGCGTAGGGCTTGTGTGTAAAGCTAATGTTTAGCACAGTTTGGACTGTGATTTTGAGAAAAGGTGTGAGGTAAAAAATGCTTGTTCTGATTTGCCAAACTAATGGTGGGACTTCTTTTTGAGTGGTGAGGGGTAAGTCGGGGTTTAGCATATAAATTTGCATGGATCGTATGATTTATGCGGATCGTTAGGCGGGAAATGGACAATGTGAAGGGCGGGACGTTTGGTGCGTTCTGAGCTGTTTATGGATTTTTGAGTGGTGATTGGGTTGAGATGATCGTTTATTACTTTATAGATACATCAATTTTAGAGGAGAGAATTTATGAACCATTATGGTGTAATTATGGCAGGAGGCGGTGGAACACGATTCTGGCCTTTATCAAGACAAAAAACACCAAAGCAGTTACTTAACCTTTCCGGTAAGGATCTAATGATCAATGAAGCTGTAGAGCGAATGGCTACTGTTATTGGAAAAAGCAATATTTTTATTGTAACGGCTGATGTACAGGCTCCCGCAATGATAACTGCGACACTTGGAAAAGTCTTTCCAATGAATATTCTTGCTGAACCTGCTCCTCGAAATACGGCAGCTTGTGTTGGCTACGCTGCAATGGAAATTTATCGCAAATATGGCGATGGTGTAATGATCATCACACCTGCTGATCATTATATTGAAAATGTACCTGCATTGACTGAAATTTTCAAGGCAGCGATCCTTACCGCTGAAGAACAGGACAAGCTCATAACGATTGGCTTAAATCCAACGTTTCCATCTACCGGTTTTGGTTATATCAAGTATGATGCAGCTGTTTCGGATGCAGTTAAGCCTGTTATTGAATTCAAGGAAAAGCCGGATGAAGAGACAGCAAAAAAATACATTGAAAGTGGACAGTATGCTTGGAACAGTGGTATGTTCATCTGGAAGGCATCGCTGATTCTAAAAAAATTGAAAGAATACGTTCCCGACATATATGCAGATCTTAAAACGATCGGCGATGCGATGAATACACCGGACGAACAGGAAGTTTTGAGTAATGTCTATCCAAATATTCGTAAAATTTCAATTGATTATGCTGTTATGGAACCGAGTTCTGCGAAAGGCGATGTACTTGTGATCCCTGGAGAATGCGGATGGAATGATGTCGGAAGCTGGGACATGATGGATGTACTCCATGCTCCGGATAATAATGGTAATATTTTACTTGGTGATGTTGTGGCAATCGATTCTAAGGATTCTGTGATTTATTCATCCGGCAAAACTGTTACCGCTGTTGATGTTGAAGGACTTGTAATTGTTGAAACAGCTGATGCAATCATGGTTTGCAAAAAAGACAAGGCACAAAATGTGAAAAAAATTGTTGACGCACTCAACGAGGCCGGCAGGAAGGAGCTGATATGAGCATAGATCCAATTGTTAAACTTTCTCCGGCATTCAAGGACTATTTATGGGGCGGTACAAAACTTAGAGACATTTATCATAAGCAATGTGATTTTGATATTATTGCTGAAAGTTGGGAATTATCTGCTCATCCGGATGGTATGTGTATGATTGCAAGTGGTCAGCGTAAGGGTATGCTTTTCACGGATTATCTTGATAAAATCGGAATATATGCACTTGGAACAAAATTTGATGCAAATAAAGACTTTCCCCTTCTTATCAAACTGATCGATGCACGGCAGAATCTTTCTGTTCAAGTTCATCCTGATGATACTTACGCATTGCTGCATGAAAACGGCTATGGAAAGACCGAAATGTGGTATGTCATTGATGCAGAACCGGGATCTGGTCTTTATGTTGGCTTTAATAAAGATGTAAGCAGGGAGGAAGTTTCTCTTAGAATCAAAAATAATACCATTATGGAAGTGCTTGACTTTCATCCGACAAAACCAGGTGATGTGTTTTTTATTCCTGCGGGTACGGTTCATGCAATTGGTGCCGGTAATTTGATCTGTGAGATCCAACAAAGCAGCAACAGTACTTACAGATTATATGATTATGACAGACGTGATAAGTTTGGTAATCCGAGAGAACTTCATCTTGAAAAGGCTTTGGATGTTTTGGATTATCACAAATATGAACCTATATTGTTCGATGGAAAGGTAAAATGCGATTATTTTGAAGTTTCTTTTATGAATGTGAAAGGAAATTTGCAGATTCCATTGACAAGCGACAGCTTTTGTTCGATTACCTGTATCAATGGTGAAGGTGATCTCACTTTAGGTGATACTATGCCTGTGGTATCAGGTGAAACAATATTTATTCCTGCAACGAATGGCGTTCTGAAAGTTGAGGGGAATGTATCACTTGCAATTTCTAAAATATAAAAGGAGTTTACATTTATGAAAAAGGCACTTATAACAGGCATTACAGGACAAGATGGCTCTTATCTGGCAGAGCTTTTGCTTGAAAAAGGCTATGAGGTTCATGGTATAATCAGAAGAGCATCTGTTTCTACCACGACTCGTATTGATCATATCATTGATAAATTGATCATTCATGAGGGAGATCTTTCTGATTCTTCCAGCATTATTCGAATTGTACTACAAGTAAAACCTGATGAAATATATAACCTCGCAGCGCAAAGTCATGTTCAGGTTTCTTTTGATGCTGCTGAATACACAGGCGATGTTGATGCGATTGGTGTTCTTAGAATTCTCGAAGCTATACATACTGCCGGTCTTGACAAAACCTGTCGTATATACCAAGCTTCAACATCAGAGCTTTATGGCAAGGTCGAGGAGGTTCCTCAAAACGAGAATACGCCTTTTCATCCGTATAGTCCGTATGCTGTTGCAAAGCAGTATGGTTTCTGGATGATCAAACAATATCGTGAAGCTTATGGTATATTTGCGTGCAATGGTATTCTTTTCAATCATGAATCCGAGCGTCGTGGCGATAACTTTGTCACACGTAAGATAACTCTTGCTGCAGGTCGTATTGCTTGTGGACTTCAGGATCATCTTGAACTTGGAAATCTTGATTCACTCCGTGACTGGGGCTATGCGAAGGACTATGTTGAGTGTATGTGGCTGATTTTACAACAGGATGAGCCGGATGATTATGTAATTGCAACAGGTGTACAGCATACTGTCCGTGAATTTACCACTCTTGCTTTTGCGAATGATGGCATCGAGCTTGAATGGAAGGGAAAAGGACTTGAAGAAAAGGGTTATGACAAAAAGACCGGAAAGATGCTTGTTTGTGTAAATCCCAAGTGGTATCGTCCTACAGATGTTGTGAATCTATGGGGTGATCCTACAAAAGCCAGAACAAAGCTTGGATGGGATCCACAAAAAACAAGCTATGAGAAGTTGTGTGCTATTATGGCAGAGCATGATTTACAGCTCGCCAAAAAAGAGGTTGAAGGAAAGTGAAAGTACTGATTACAGGTAGTGCCGGTTTTTATGGACGCCACCTGTGTACTGAACTTGAATCAAATAGTTATGAGGTTATTTATTGTGATTTAAAAGCAATAGAGATGCCTTAAATTTTTGGAGAGAACAACAAGGTGGAGAAAACATATGCGAATAAAGTTTCTTAACACATATGTCGATAATATTACAATGAATGAAGCAATAAGGGAAATAGACCGACTAATAAAAACAAATAGTCATTCATATGTTGTTACGCCAAATATGGATCACATTGTTTTGCTGGAAAAGGATCAATTATTTAAGGAGGTCTATGATAATGCGGCTTTAGTTCTGACGGATGGCAAACCTTTGTTATGGATCGCAAAATGGAAGGGTACACCTATTAAGGAAAAGGTGTCCGGATCGGATCTATTCCCTAAAATGTGCAAATTATCTTCTAAAAGGGGATATAGAATATTTATCCTTGGTGCTGCCGAAGGTGTTGCAGTAAGAGCAGCTAATAATTTAAAACAAAAATATCCCGGACTTCAAATATCCGGAACATATTCCCCTCCCTTTGAATTTGAGAAGGATGAAGCTGAGGTTGATAAAATTATTAAAATGATCAATGAAGCGAAAACGGATATTCTTGCTGTTGCACTTGGTTCCCCCAATCTCGCACAAGACGAACAAGCCTCCTTAGAAAGAGCGATTTTACTCGCTCTTTCTCTACAATTAAAGCTTATAACGACCCTGTCATTATAAAGGTACACCGAATTAACAAAGGTATCGACCAGTCTGCGCTTGTTATCGTCAACGGACAAGTCAAGCCGCTTCATACTTTTCAGCCAAGCAATGACCTGTCCTTTTGTCAAAATGTCCTGCTGAATTTCCTCCTTTAATATATCCGCTTCAAGACGCTCCTTCTGTTCCTCCAGTTCGTCAAGACGCTTTTTCGTGGATTTGGTAAGCATACCCATTTGCATTGCCGTGATGAGATTATCAAGTCCCTTTTCAACCTCGGCAAGCTGCTTTTTCAAAAGCGGTACTGCCGTATTTTCCTTTTCCTGCAACTTTATCACCTTTTCGGCAATATCGGAAACCATATCCTCCGTGAACATCTTTTCCATAACGTCGCGCATAACGATTTCCTCAATGTAATCTTTACGGATAGATTTTCTGTGACACCCTGCCTTTTTCTTTGCGGTCACACATTTGTAATAATTGTACGTTGCCTTTGACCTGCTTGTACCGCTCTCCCCTACCATTACCGAACCGCAATCGCCGCATATCAGCTTTGCGGAGAGAAAATACTCCACCTTTGCCTTGAAGCGGGAGCGTGACTGCTGATTTTTAACTAACCTCTCCTGCGCCAACTGAAACAACTCGTCCGAAACAATTCTCGGTACGCCGTCGTCAATAACAATGTCCCTATATTTATATTGCCCTCTATACTTAACATTTTTCAAAAGAGCAGTTACGGAAGTTTTTGTCATAGGCTTGTTCTGCGAGGAACGGACACCTTTTTCATTGAGGTAAGCAACAATGTCCTTTATCATCTTACCGTTTGCATACATTTCAAATGCGTCCTTTACAAAGGGAGCGGTAAGAACATCAAGCTGATAATGCTTCTCGCTGTCAATGATATAACCCACAGGAACACCACTGCCGTTGTACTGACATTTCAAGGCGTTCTCGGTCATACCCCGTATAACCTTTTCGGAAAGTTCTGCGGAATAGTATTCCGCATATCCTTCAAGCACCGATTCAAGTATGATACCCTCTGCACCCTCGGATATTACCTCCGTAGCTGAAATGACCTTAACACCGTTCTTGCGAAGTATAGCTTTGTAGTGTGCGCTGTCATATCTGTTTCGGGCGAACCTATCCAGTTTCCATACAATGATTACATCAAACAGACCCTTTGCGCTGTCTTTAATCATTTTCTGAAATTCGGGACGGTTATCTGTTTTCGCCGATACCGCACGGTCTATGTAAGTACCCACAAGAGTAAACTCCTTGCGCTCTGCAAAAACCTTGCACTCACGAAGCTGACCCTCGATACTTTCCTCCCGCTGATTATCACAGGAGTATCTTGCGTAAATTATCGCTTTCATTTTTTGACCTCCTTTATTATACCATATTATATATGACTCGTCAAGATTTTTATATCTTACCTTATTTATATTATACCACACTCAAAACACCTTGTCAACGCTTTAAAGCGATAAACTCAAAAATTATTTTCAAAGGATACCGCCGCCTAAACAGCAGCGGTATCAGCTTTCTTACCGTTTTTTTCAAGATATTCTTCCCAAAACTTTTTGCCCCTATCGGATTTATAGAAATCTCTTATAACAGGGAAAAAGCTTGCCGCCAACAATTCAAGCTGCTCGTTGGGAATTTTTATTTTATCCTCTTTATGCTCTGACAATCTTATTTTTCCTCGCTTTCGGAAATATTGATAATATTTTTCAAGGCTCTCCCCGCCTTAAACACGGGAATACGCTCACCCTTCAAATCGGTCACGACAGCGAAAGTCCCGAAGCCTCCTATCTCGACATCATCACCATTCAGCAGCGCCATACGAATTGTATCCATAACGGCATTGACGGAACGGTACGCTTTCATTTTGCTAAGTCCCTTGCGCTTTGAAACTTCCCTAACAAATTCTTGCCTATTCACCTAAACACTCCTTTGCAATAAATTTTGTAAGCTGCTTCTTATAAAAGGTTATGTACCGTCTGCGGGTCTTGCCCACGCGCTTCTGCGGACGGTATCTGACCTCATCGGTCAGAACCCAATGCACCTTTATCATATTCAGCGCAAAAAGCTGTTTCAAAACCTTTTGCATATTCAAAGGTGCGGACTTTTGCCTTATCAAAAGAGTATCGCATATTCCAATTACAACGCTGGGAATAAGGTAAACAAAATCCCTGTCATAATATCCCAACAGATTTTTGGAACTGCATATATTTTTATGCTCCTTTATGGGCAACAAATAATTTTTGTCATCATCAAGCAGCGTTTTTAAAAGCCGCATAAAACAGCGGGCTTCATTGTCAATATTCATTTTGGCAATCCTCCATATTAAATAGCTTTTCTTTTTACGGTACGTTCGGCAGCGGCGAGCTTGTCAAGGCGTTCCCGTATCTTCATAATATCCTCGCGGCAGCTTGAATAAAGCTGTCGTTTTTCTTTGTCCGAACCGTAGGTCAGCACTTCCGAAAGATATTCTATGTAATCTCTTTTTGTAAGACTTTCCACAAACAAGGGATTAGACTGCTCCAAAAAATTTTTGGGTGCATAAACCTTGCCCCACTTTGCAAGTCTTGTAAGATACTCTGAAAGTGTTTTAGTTGCCTTATGTAACCACATACGATAATCATTCTCGGCTTGCAGGGCCTTATTAACAGGAACGGCGATTTCCCTATTAAAAAGGTTAAGACCGAAGTCGTAGCTGATTTTCTTTGCAGCTTCAAATTGTGAGATACCGAACAGCTTTGCGACAAAACCAGTGCAGTCACCCGTCGCTCCGCAGCCGAAGCAATAAAAATGGTCGTCGTAAACTTTAAGGCTCGGCGTTTTTTCCTCTTGAAACGGACAGCACGCCATTCCCGAACGGTTTATCTGCAAGCCGTAAAATTTTGCAACGTCAGGCATATACACTCTGTCCCGTATCTCTTTAAAAATATCCGTCCGCTGTCACACCCTCTCGTTTTCCATACTTGAAAGGGCTTTGCGGCGATATATCCGTCAGCGGCGAAACTGACAAACAAAATAAAAAATGCCCTTCTATAAGGAAGGACATTTTTATTTATTTTTTCCCATTATTAAAAAATTTATAGCATTTGCAAATAAAATTTTATAATTTACTGAAATAAAATAATCAATGCATTGCTATATATTGTAAAAAACTAAAAGGACTTGCTGAGGAAAAATTTTTTGCTTTGTTAGGAGAGTCTACAACACCTGAAACCAAGCCGCCCGAGAGCTAAGCACCTAAAGAAAGATGATCCGTAGACAGAGGTCGGAGGTATAAATAATGCCAATCAGATGATATCCGACCTTGAATTGGGCGGTATCACATAGTTTAACGATCTCAAGAGCTTCTTTTGTAATGTTCATCACGCTTATACCACACGGACAAATGAAAGCGCAAAGTTTTGGTTATCGTAATGAACGACCTGAAAAACCGCGGTGTAAAGGACGTTTAAGTGTTCTGTGTGAACGGTTGTATATTCCGCTCTGTCAGACACACTTGCACGGACAAATAGACACACATTGCCGCCAAGAGACACAGTATCATAAAATCGTGCATCCGCTGACAAAATTTCACAAACATTCCTTATTGAATTTGACGTTCTGCGGAGAAAACACCCCAATTCAGGGGAAGTTCCCCTGAATGTTCGCTTGTTGGGAACCTCATATTTACGTATCAGGGGAAGTTTCCCCTTAATTCAGTGTACACCGCAGCACATCAAACTCAACAACGCTTTTGTGAATTTTTATCAGCTCATAAGTAATATGTGTCTGACTCCGTGCGAGTGTGTCTATTTGAGCGGCAGAGTGTGTCTGACAGACCGTGCAAATGTGTCTATTGAAACGGAATATACAACGGTCTGGCAGGTTTCCGCGAGGCGATCAACGCAGCGTTCCCGAAGTCCCAAATTCACAGATGTATCATTCATCAAATACGTTCTTCAACGAGGTATGTCAGCCATAAAGATATAAAATCTTTGATGTCCGACCTGAAAAAAGTTTATCAGGCGATCAATGAGGACGAGGCATTAAATGCGCTGCTTGATTTCAAAGAAAAATGGCAGAAAAACTATCCAAGCTGCGTTAAAAGCTGAGAGGAAAACTGGGACATTTTATCAACATTTTTTGCATATTCCGCCGAGATTCGGAAGATAATATATACGACAAATATTATCGAGGGACTTAACCGTCAGTTTCGGAAAATTACAAAGAATAAACCGAGTTTCACCAATGATGACAGTTTGCGAAAAATTTTATATCTTGCGTCAAAAAACATCGTGTCGCAATAAACTGATTTCCTCTCTTAATATTTTTCCCGCAGGGTGAAACGGTATGCACGCCTGCGGTGTGCATACCGTTTCACCCTGCGGGAGTATTGCAGCCAAGAGGAAATCCCAAATCTTGCTTGCCCTGCAAGCCGGCTTTTGACTGTTTGGTTTTGCTTTTACATAAAATTTTTGATAAAGCCTGGAAACTATTTTAGCTTATTACTCTTGTTTAATCAAGGTATAGGTATGGTTGGCGATTACAATATACAAAACGTTATAAATATTTACCCACGAGCACTGCTTTGGAATTGTTTTTATCTGGGGGATGTTATTTGGAAATTACTGACCACCAATAAATCAGCATTCATATTGTATATAGATGCTCTATAAAGCTGTATCATTTTGTTGAAACATCCCGCAAATTATTGTATGCATTATATTTACATATTCATCAACAAGTGAAAAATTAAAATTTTTATATTGGTAATAATATGGATTATCATAATCAGAAATCATTTTGATATTTTTAGTATATACATACATGGTACGAACATAATCAAATGAATTCTCATCATATAACTGAGAGTTTATATTTTCGATTAATGTATTGATAATTGTATCTTTTTTTAAAACACTTGAAATAAATAATTCTTCTAATAACAATTGTTTACGTTCATATTCTCTGTAACAATTTATGGAA
The DNA here is from genome assembly GCA_947624255.1 of uncultured Ruminococcus sp. Taxonomy (GTDB): domain Bacteria; phylum Bacillota; class Clostridia; order Oscillospirales; family Ruminococcaceae; genus Ruminococcus. The sequence goes on along the minus strand of CANQJO010000008.1, from coordinate 22,973 downwards.
TTATACAATTCCTGCATTATGTCATAGGCTTTATTTAAATCGTTGTTTTTAATTGCTAAATAGTAATTACTATACCTACAGAAAAAAGTCAGCATATTTTCATATTTAACATCATCCAGATTAATATACGAATTTTCGCCTATTTTTTTATTGAATTCAATAGAATAGTTAATTTTTAATTGCTTCTTTAAGAGTTCCAATTGTTTTTTATCCTTATGTATATACCAAAGAATATCACTATCACTCAGAAATTCAACATCTCTGATCGGAAATACAGTATTAATTAAACTAATGGCATTTATAAAGATGCTATTAAAAACGAAGGCCTTTATTATTAAGTTATCGTTTAGAAGAAACAATATAACGCACAAAAAAGCTAGCATCAAGTTTGACAGTATTCCTCCCAACAAATACAAGTAAATCTGTGTATTTGTTGAATTATTCCGAGGTTCCATCAAACAATAATTTTCTTTATATTGTTTAAAATCGTAACTCCACTTTTTGAGGTATCCATTATATTTAGCACCGCAAAAAGAAATAGAGATTAATTTGAAACTAAAAATTTTCCCAAAGGATAAATGTCCTAATTCGTGTCCCGATAAAACTACGTTTACATTAATAGCTGAAAAAAATATCAATAAAATATAAATAGCAATTTTGTATTTATACATTCTTGCAACAATAAATAAATATAGTATCAAAACACATATACTCAATATATTTGTAATTGTTTTATTCATATCGTTATGATGTGATATCGCAGAGTTTTACAGCATCTTTCTTTATTAAAATAGTGCAGTTGATTATGTAACAAGTTATAATTGTACCTATGCATAATACAATATCATAAATACTGCCAAATTCCCCTTGCAAGGAATCTAACATAATACGTGTAGCTTTAAAAGTAGGAAAAAAGGAAATAAACTTACTCAATAAATTGGTCGATATTGAATCTGCCATCAGTACAGGGAATACTATTATGAGTTCTACAATTAGCATGATACCAGAATTATTAAAAATCATTCCTATTAAATGACCAATAGAAGAAACAGTAAGAACAACTATCAACCACATCAAAATGCTGTAAAGTGTTATTTTGAAATCATACAATCCAACCAACTTCACAAAGATCAAATACGCAGAATTCATTAACAGAAACTGAAATATCACTGCCAACTGTTTTGTAAAGAATACATTAACTTTATTTATTGGTGATTTTATAATATACATTAATGTTTTTGTACCTTTTTCCTGCTGAATCTGATTAACAGAGTTGTTCAGAGTTGAATATAAAAAGATCCAAATAAAGCCAAATACTACAAGGGGATTAACTGGTTTATTATTAAGTTCAACATTATTTTGTTCAATGTAAAAGCATTGTGATTCGTTTACTTTATCAACGAGATCAGGATAGTTTTCTACAAGATTATTTGTATTTATAGTAGTTACTGCCTGATTTATTACAGAGGCAGAACCTTGTCCTTTAGTGTTTGAAGCATCGTAATACATTTTTATTATTTCATTATCAAAAATAATGTATGCATCTAAATCAGCGTTTGAAAGATCTTGTTCCATTTCATCAATGCTATCAAATTCTAAAAAGTCTAATTTGACTTCGTCAATATCTTTTATACTATTGTTTAACAGAGTAATTGTTGAATCCGAATTTTGCATATATCCTATTTTTATTTCAACAACAGAGGTTTCAGACGTAACGTATGAAACGATCAGAGTAAGTACTGGAACCAATACACTTACAAATAAAAGCTGCCAATTTTTTAGCAACAACTTAATTTCTTTTCTCATTAACGTTATGAATTGCATTTTTTCTTACCTCATTATATAAAATATCCAGCGAGACTTCTTTAGTTACAATATCAACAAATTTCTCAGTATCACCTATTTCAGACAAAATGCGATTTAGATGTTCAGCCTCGAATGTCATTATTATTAAATCATTGGAAAATTTATATTCGACATTGTTTTTATTAATATAATCCATGATTTCAGGAGTGTAATTAATATATAACGAGATCATCTTTTTTCCGTTATATTTTTTTATAAGATTATTAACTTCACCGCTTTCAATCACTTTCCCTTTTTCGATAATTACGACCTCGTTTACAATCACTTGTGTTTCGGTAAGATCATGAGAGGAGATAATTAATTTCATCTTTTCTTCTTTTAATGATTTAAGAAGAAGAAGAAAATCACTTTTGGCTACCGGATCAAGGCCTGAAAACGGTTCATCTAGGAATAACACCTTTGGCTTAGATATAACACTGATAAGCAGCATAACTTTTTTTAGCATACCTGTAGAAAGATGCTTAACCTGTCTGTTTTCAAATTCTTTTACTCCACCCCAATCTCTCCAATATTCATACTTGCTGCTGGAGATACCATAAATTCCAAGAAAATATTTTATAATTTCCTTAACAGTCAGCACTGGATACAAAACTAATTTATCAGTAAATAAACCTGTACATTGTTTAACCTTATTAGGTTCTTTTCTGACAGAGTAATTATTTATTAATATATCACCACTATTTATTGATAACAAAGCATTTGATGCCATGAAAAGAGTAGTTTTTCCAGCACCGTTGCTTCCAAGTATTCCTATAGCATTATTATTATTAGAACTGAAAGATATATTATTTAATGCTGGAATTGACATTTTGTGATATATTTTATTGACATTACTCACTTCGTACACGGTAATCATTCTCCTTTTCATCAATGATTAACATTATTTTTGTATAATAATTTCTGATATCATCCTGGGTCAGATTTTTTGTATCAATAATTACTTTCATTAATGAATAATCTGACCACTTATCTGATTTAAGTGTTATTCCGTATTTTTCAGGATAATTGTATAATTCAGTACCGGGAAGAGGTGTATTTGGAGATACAGCAACCTTAGCCCCGTATTCATCGCAGATATGTTCAATGAATTCTTGAGTTTGACTTAACGTTTGATGTGTATCAGAATGATTACCAATTATAAACGAACACAAAGGTCTTATTTTATACTGCTTTAATAATCGTAAAATATTTTCAGCATCTTTAATCTTAATATGTTTATTCAAAGAATCTATTACCCCTTGATCTGCACTTTCTATTCCCATGTGTAAAGCTATACAACCAGACTCAGATAATAGTTTAATGACTTCTTCGTCTAAAACGTCAATCCTTGATTCACATTTCCAAATCAGCTTTTTATTAAGTCCTGTTTTTATCATGTATTCGCAAAACTTTCTTAATCTGACCTTGTTTACAGTAAATGTATCATCAAAAATTGACATATAGGTATCAATCAAAGAAACGTCCGTTTTATATTTTTTGTACAAATAATAAACTTCAGAAAAAACAGATTCTGCATTTCTGAGTCTGTATCTTTTACCAAAGAAAGCTCTTGATGCACAATAAACACAATCACCAGGGCAACCTCGACTGGTTATAAGCGATATCGGTGTAGCATACCTATCCAGTTTCAAATTATCTCTTGAAGGAAATGGAAGGCATTCCAAATCCTCAACTGTATTTTTTTCTTTATTAATAAATATTTCGCTGTTCTTCCAATATGCGATACCTGTTATATTTTGAAGAACACGTTCGTCTTTACCATATTTGAAATATTCCATTAATTTAATAGTTGAAGATTCGCCTTCTCCAAGAATAACATAATCTGCACCATTATTTAGAACCTCTTCGGGATTAAAAGTGCTATGTACACCTCCAGCCATAATAGGAATTTCAGGATAATATTTCTTAATAAATCTTATCATTTTATAAGCGTTATCAATACATTCGGAAAATGACGCACTTACACCTACAACATCAGGAGAATATTCATCAATAATTGATTTCATTTCTTTAGGACCAATCTCTTCAACAAGAAAATCCTTTACAAGAACTTCATATCCATGTAATTTTAGTATAGAAGATAATAATGCTACTCCTAAAGGCGGTGTACCTGTTTTTTCAATTAATGATGCTTTCCACGTCCTATTTGTGGATGGTACAAAATATATTATTTTATTAAGCATTTTCAACATCCTTTTGATATAGATTTACAGACATCAATTGCCAGAAATGTATTCGAGATTTACACTGTTTACAATGAGGATTTTCTCCTAATATATTCTTTGAGTATGCGTATGCTAATGCACGGCATCCTCCGCCGCAAATATATCTTTCATCGCATTCTTTACACTGATTCATATTATCAACTGTACATTCAGAATATATACTATATGATTTAGCATACAGATTCGAAAAACTCATTTCTTTTATATTACCAAGCAAGAAATCATCTTTCATCAATGAGGCACATGGGTATACATTTCCATCATAATTAATAGCGAGCTCAGAACATCCTAATCCGCAATTCCTTGAAAAGCAATAACCTTCAAGCATCTGATTAAAATCAGAACTGGCAAACAAAGATAAATTATCGAATCCTAATTCATATAATCTATGCTGTTCTTCATATGTTTTGTGAACTTCACTCCAATATTCTTCTATATTAAACTGTTGATACTGACTGTAATCCATCCTTCCGTCAGGCTTCAGCATATTAATATATAACCCCATAGCTCCAATATTAGTAGCGAATCTAAGCATCTGCGGCAATGTTGTAACTGATGGTATGTCAATCATTTCCGAAGTAAGTGGCGTTGTAGCTAAATAGAAATTTTTAAATTTCCTCTTTAACAATTCACCTACAAATAACTTTATTTTTTCTAATGTACCTGCTCCTCTTGTAATTGCATTTATCTCTTCCTCGCATGAGTCAAGAGAAATCTGAATCGTATCTACATATTTTGTTATTGAATCTATTTTTTTGTCAGATAAATTTAATGTACCATTTGTTATTAAAGTTATATTGATATTTTTAATTTTTTCTGAGATTTCTTTTATTATTTCAAAAAAATCATCTCTGATAGTTGGTTCACCGCCAGAAAAAGTTACATTTTTAAAGCCATCTTTTTTAGCTTGACGTACAATTTCGATGATTTCTTCTTTAGATAATGGATCATCATTAAACTCAATTCCAGAAGCATTATAACAATAAACACATTTCAGATTACATCTTTTTGTAATATGTATTGTGATTGATTTTTCCTCTGCATCTTTATACTTTTTTGCATCTGATTCGTATAAAGTAATTCTTTTAGTCAATTCTTTAATAAAAAAGGACACATCTTTCAATACATCACAATATGTCAAAGAATATTCATCTGATATGTTTTTTGCTATCTCTTTTTTATCAGCACCTTCCATTAATGAAGATACTATTTCAGAACCTGTATCATTTAATGTTGTCCAAAAGCCAGAATTTTTTTTATACAAAACTTTATATGCAGATTCATAAAGAGATGTAATCTTAAACTGTGACCAGTCCATTTTCATAACCTCGCTTTATTATTTGTTAATCAATTGGTATTTCAATTAGTTCCTTGACAGATTTTACGGGGCACCAGATGCAAACTCCAAGCTTACTATCAGTTTCTATAAAATATCCTTCTATATCATTCTCAGTTGATATTTTTTTTAGTATTCCTGCAAAACTTACATTTCCATTTGTAGTTAAAACAACTCGTTTGTTTATTAATAAGTTTTCACTCATAATTCCCATTCATCCTCTCTGATCACTTCTATTAAACCATGTTTATCACAAAGAGTGATAAAATCATATATTTCATCTTGGCTATAAGAAGGAAATGATGTTATTATATCTTTAATTTTATTGTGTCCATCAAACATTTCCCATATTTTAGATTGTGTTGTATTTAACTTTATTTCAAATAATGTTGGTATGATTACCCTGTTATCATTTTTATACCATGCTTCACTTTTTCTTGAAATAATATCATTTCCGTCAAACGTACTGTTCATAAAATCATCTCCAAACAATATAATATTTTCTACAGTTTTAAAAAGTTGTTTTATTCTAGAATAATTATATTTATTAATTATACAGAAACTGTAGTCTGTTCGCCAGAAACAACCATTAACAACATTTAGTGTCGAACCAGGGAAATAAGTGTTGTTTAAATACGATTTAACTTTTTCATAATTGTAACTTATTTAGTTGCTTAATGTTATCAAAAACACATAAATTGTTTTGCGATTTGATAAATCTATAAAATTTATTAATACATTGATTTTTAGTTAATATTTGTGAAACGTGTTTATTCCGCTCCAATAGCCACATGACCTCTAAGTAGCCTCATATACAATTATGAACTGGCAAAAATTCACAAAAGCATTGTTGAATTTGATGTGCCGCGGTGTACACTGAATTAGGGGGAAGCTTCCCCGATATGTAAATAAGCGGTTTTCTACAAGCAAACATTTAGGGAAGCTTTCACTTAACTGGAATGTTCTCTACGCAGAACGTTAAATTCAATAAGGAATGTTTGTGAAATTTTGTCAGCGGATGCACGGTTTTATGATAATGCGGCTGCTCTGTGCACCCGCGGCTATTTGACCGTGCAAGTGTGGCTTACCTGTCGGTATATACAAAACGCATAAAAATATATTTTTCAATATAAAATAAAATTTCTGTGCTTTTGAAAAGTTATTTTATATAGTTTATTTTAATATGAGCGTGTTCACATAAATCTGATGTGCGGATTTTTGAGCATAATTTTGCCGTATTTTAGGAAAAAATCCGCAGGAATACGCCCGTATTTCAAGGATTTTTGACGACAAATACGACAAAATTTGCCAAAAAGACGTGCGTCACGGTTTATGTGAACACGCTCATAAATATAAAGTTATGCTATTATGCTGCAACAGCAACAACAACTGCAGCAGAACCACCAGGAACAACAGTTGCAACAACAACAGCTGCACCGCCGCCAATTATTACAATAGCACCGAATCCGGTTTTACAGTCTCTTGCAAACCAACAACTTCCGCCACCATTAACAGCGTTAGCCTTAGGACCGGATGAAATTGGTGTTGTATAGAATTTATTAATCTTTTCCTGTTTCATTTTTTCACTCCTTTATTATTGAATTCAGATTTTATTATGTTTATTTCAAAAGCACAGAAATAACAACTGAATTATGCAGCGTAATCCAAAGAATATTGGGTATTATCCGTTTAATTCCTAAACAGCTGCAATATATACCGTCCTTTGACTTGTAGATAACTGCTTTTGTTATTTCTCCGTCCAATAATTGAATTTTTTTCAGCTTTGAAGAATTATTATATTCTTGAGCTGTTTTTAAAATCGTTAAATATATATCTTTATATTTATACTGACCTATGAATTTATAGCAAACCTACAAAATAACGTTCTGTCATAGGGGCGGGGTCTCCCCGCCAGCAGCGGGACGGAAAACCCGTCCCCTACAAATTGTGTGAATATATTTTAAGGATTGCTATAATATCACTTTCATTTTTATTACATTTATACTTATAAAATATCTTGGCATTTTCATACAATTATAACATTCCGTAAAATTATTTAGCTATAAAATGATTTATAAAAATGCATCCGCTAAATAAACTTTTGCTCAGAATGATTATTCACTACATGTAATCTATTAAAACAAAAGCTGTTAAGTTAACCTTATGCCCTGCCCTAGTTTATTGACTTTAACCACATCAAAAACTTGTTCATCTAAAATCCCATTTCCTTGTATGAAAACGTAATAAATAAATCAATAATATTGTTTTTCACTTTTTCTGCAATTTAGGTTTCTTCGGCTGATAAATAAACATAACGCAAGCCTGACTCGCTTCAATCTTAGCTGACTTCATTCCTGTATTAGCTATAACCTTTGAAACTATTCTTTTTATATTGTTTTTCTCCATAATGTGAGACCGCCTTTCTATAAATTTTGCTATTTTTAGTATATTACATTATATTCAAAAAATCAATAGATTTGCCCTGGTTGCCAAAATAGCGCCCTGAATGCCAAAAAATTGGCTAAAAATGCAAATTTCAGCCAATTTTTACAACTTATTCGGTTTACACTAAAGGAATCATAAGTTTAACTTTAAAAATATTCAAATCATGTTCAAAATTAATAAAGCCATTATATTTTTTTACCGAAGCTTTCATTATTGAAATCCCGATACCATCATGTTGCTCCTTAGTAGACAATAATACATCGTTATTTTCATATATCTGTCCATTAAAACTATTTTCAAAACTAATAACTACAAATTCATTGACTTGCCCTATTATAATGTTAATAAACCTATCTGTATTACTAACCTTTTTACACGCCTCAATAGCATTGTCCCATAAATTGGCAAATATTGCTGTTATATCAATATCATCCAAAAAATCAAGAGTAATATCTTCAATTTTTGTTGTAATTTTTATGCCAATATTTTCTGCTTCATTGATTTTTTGTCCCATAATAATACTTAATATTTTATTTGTGCATTGAAAACCGCAAAACAGGGATTCCACTTGACTTTCAATCATCTTGCCATATGTTTTTGCATCAACATCATTTTGATTATTCAGGGAATTCAAAACCGACAAATGCTTATTTATATCATGAATAATTTTCCTAGATTCTTCATATTTTTGATTCATTTCATTGTAATATTCTAATTGAATAGCATTTTGGAACTTCATCAATTCAAGTAAATGATTAGTTTCATATGATTTTACAATCTCTTTTGTAAAGTACACAATCAAAACACTCAAAAAAAGAAAACCTAGCAAAATACAAATTGTAATTATGCCGTCTTTACTATTATTTATTCTTAACGTAAAATTATATTCAACGAAAGCTGCAAAGGCACTAAATATTGTTAATAAAATAAGCTGCTTATATTTTATCGTTGCTAATTTATCCTTTGAAATTATAGAAATAAATATAAACCATACTAACACCATTACCAAAATATTTGTTATACAACTTATCGTCAAATATTGTGAATCTGAAACCACTTCCATAAAATTTTCATGCTTAATTACCGTCCCAAATGCAACCGTCAATGTATCTATAAATATTAAAACAAGTAGATATAAAATATTATACATAAAACATTTTTTTATTGTACTTTTAAATAAAATCAAGCAAATAACATTGAAATAAATAAATGAATATACGGTATTCAATAATGGAATAGCTAAATGAGACGCCGTCTGATTAACTAAAATAAATAAAAAAGATGTTAGCAAATATGAAAAAATATACAGAAGTCTATTACTATATTTTGGCTCATAAATCTTCTTATAAAATAAAAATAAAAGCAAATTCATTACAGCCGTACTTATACTTTGACTAACAAAAGCAATTAACTCACTATTCATACATTTCGCCCTTTCAATTTATCTACAAAATAAGTAGACAATTTATTGGTAAAGTCATCTTTCTTTTTCTGAGCCAACGGTAACATATCCCCGTTTCTCATTACTATGACAAATTCATTCTGAATCCTGCTTACATACCTTAAGCTCAGAACGCAGTCGCGTCTGGATTGATAAAATTGAGTTTTATCAAGTTTTTCATAAATATTTGCTAAGTGTTCTCTTACCAAAATTCGTTCATCAGCAGTATGTACATACACCTTTTTCTTTGCTTCAAACATAAAACAATATATCTCGTTCATTTTGAAATATGCAACTCCGTCATCGGTAGGAAGAATAAGAGTATCATCATTAGCGTCATGAACAGAGCTTAGATAATCGTCCATAACGCTATACAGCTCATTCTCTTTTATAGGTTTGGTTATATATCCAAATGCGTGAACCTTAAAGGCTCTGCGCCATTGGTCTTTATAACTTGTTATGTAAACAATCGGAACATTCATATCTTGTTCTCTAATATGTTCGGCAGTTACAATTCCGTCCATATGTTTCATTTCAATGTCAAGAAAGAGTATATCAAAATGCTCCCCAGACTTCAACAGATCTTCTCCGTCAATATATGGAAATATTTTATATTCAATCTGCTTTTTCTCACAATACGCAGATATGAGGTTACATATTTCTCCAATCATTTTTTTCTCGTCATCACAAACAGCAATGCGCAGCATAACTTATCACTCTCCCAAATGTTGCTCCATTTGACATTTTATGAGTAAATTATACCACAAAACTTATTAAATGTAAACATAAAAAGGTGTTTTTATACTTACATATTTTATTATACACCTTTAGAATAAAAAAATCAACCCTTTAGATAGCTTATCAAAAGAAAAATTTTAGGTTATACTATATTATATGAGTTGACTTTAAAGTCAACAGGATTGAGGTGAACACAATGGAGTTCAGTAAACGGTTGTACTACTGGAGAAATCTTAAACATATGAGCGTATATAAACTTTCAAGGCTCAGCGGAGTTTCTGAAAATCATATTAGAAATCTTGAAAGCGGCAAAAAACAACCTACAATGAAAACTTTACAGACGCTGGCTGACGCATTGAATATCACATTATCTGAATTTTTCAATGAAAATAACGAAATTACTATCCTATCTGACGGAGAAAAACGAATCGTATCGTTCTATCGTTCTTTACCAAAGGATAAGGCGGATATTCTGATAGACTTTTACGAAAAAATGATAAGCAGCGACGACTAAGCAATTCAAAGTAAATTTGCAGCGGAATTGCTTAGCCGTCGTATACTATAAATGTATATTTAAATGAATTATGCTTTGACCAATAATATGTGTATTATACCGATTCAAATGGGGAATTGTCACTTGACAATTCCTCAATTAATTTCTTATACCTTTGCCTCGTTATGCGAACGCAGCAATCTCCCATTAAATAAGAAACTATCGGCAAGGAGCCGCCTATTCTTATACATTCCGCTCCAAAAGTATTTCTCAATGTTGTTGCAGTTATGTTGTCAAATCCACAATTATCGGCAGCGCGCTTAATAAAACGGTTATATCCCTCCGAAGTATACTTTGAAAACTTTCTGTTTGCAAGAACCAAAGTATCATCGGTTTGAAGGAGTCCCTTTTTCTCCATAGCTGTCCTCTGCTTCTTCTTATGTTTGTTAAGATACTCACAATCGGACTGTACAATTGGTATCTTTCTGTTTGAAAGCACAAGAATATGGCTTTTGAAATCAATATCCGACCATTTAAGAGACAGCAGTTCTTTCTTTTTCAATCCCATATCCAGCAGAAGAACAATTCCGCAAGCCGCCAAGCTGTCAAGATTTTTAGCATACTGTAAAAGCGTTACCTGTTCGTTTAAATCAAGAAAATTTTCATTTCTATCCGAACATTTGGGCATGACGATTTTTTCAAGGTTGTTTTCGGTAATGATTCCCGCCTCAACAGCCGACTTTAGCGCTATATGCATAACATCATAGATATTCTTTAATGTTTTCTGCGAAAGCGTTATGTTTTTGTTAAAAGAATTTTCACACTTAGCCATTGCATTAAAAAACGTCTGAAGCTTTCCAACGGTCAAACCGCACAGCTTAACTTCTCCGAGCTTTGGGATGATATGCCTTTTTACCATATTATTGTAACCTTTATATGTACTTATAGTTACATTAGGTTTTGCATAAACCTCCAGCCAGTAATTAAGCCAGACAGAAAACCGCTGCTGCTCAGGATTGATACTTGTAATTCTTCTTGGCATGTTTTACCTCCGTTATTTTTATAATATTCAGTAGATACTGCCCTACGGCGATAAATTTGGCAGTAAAATAATCCTTGAGAAGATAGAAAATGCGGCGAGTATTTTCCACTCTCATAAGGAAGGACATTTCATTGATTTATCTCCCGTCGTATAAAGAATTATATTTTTGTCAAAACAAAATTTGTAAACATATACAATATATAAGCATGAAAATCATTAATTTCAACAAATCATAAAATGCCATATAGATTTTATACTATTATAATAAGAACAAAAACCGAAAAACGTCCTTCCTTATGAGGAACGCTTTTCGGTTTGTTTTTTACGCTAATTTTTCGTTAGGGTATGCGTAGCAAGCACAGAAAAAGCATATCCTTTTTCCCATATCTAACCAAAATCCAGCCGCACGGTTGGGGCAGAATTTGGACGTTTTCAAAAACCGCCGCAGGATTTTGTTAGATATGACTTAGGGAAAAATCCCTAAAACCCTTTTTAAGAACGGAGGAAAAACGAAGTAATGCCAAAGATAAAAAAGCAAATCAAATGTAAGCAGGTCAAGTTTTCTATTGATGAATGGAGCAGGGTCGAGCAAAGAGCCGCAGGCGTAAAAATGAAACCCGCCACCTATATACAACGAATGGCGATAGACGGGAAAATTATGCGGCTTGAAAATTCCGAAAGCCGAGATGTTATCAAAGCTATGAACCGTATCGGCGTATCCATAAACCAAATCGCGAGGAAATCAAACGAAACGCATAATCTTTATGCAGCGGACATTGAAAAGCTGAAAGGAGAACACGAGGAACTATGCCTTATATTAAATCAATATGTATCAGGTCTACGCCTAACAGAAGTTTAGCCTACATAGCCAATCCCGAAAAAACCGATAATCTGCTTTTGGTTTCGGGACTGAACTGCTCCACCGTTCCCGCCGTCGCATACCTTGAAATGAAAACAGTTTTTGAGGAATACTCAAAGCACAAATTCAACGAAGCGGTATGCAAAAATGAAAAAACGCCTATTAAGGCGATACACTATATTCAATCGTTCAGCCCTGCCGATAACGTTTCTCCCGAACAGGCGCACGAAATTGCAAAGGAATGGGCGGCGGCAGCTTTCGGATCGGAGCGGCAGATACTTGTATCAACACATCTTGACAAGGGACATATCCATTCGCACATCATCATAAACACTTACGATTTTAACGGCGTAAAGTTCAACGATAATCAGACCACGCTTGCCGCTGTACGCAGTTTGTCCGATACGCTTTGTATGAATTATGGCATACAGACTATCAGGTCAAATAAAAAATCCCGTTCGCTGAAATACAACGAATGGGACAACAAGAAAAAGGGGACCTCTTGGAAACAGCAGATACGGCTTGCCATTGACAAGCTTGTGATGAACGTCGATTCGGTAGACAGACTTATCTCGGAATTGGAAAAGGCAGGCTATACTGTTAAACGGGGGAAATATCTTGCGGTACGGGCGGAAGGACAGGAGCGCTTTGTCCGAACGAAAACTTTAGGTGAGGACTACACCGAGGAAAGTCTATCGGAGCGAATACGAATTGCCGCAGCCGAAAGCGGGATAGCGAAACGTCCGAAGCGTGACATAAACGAGCTTAACAGCATTTACTACAAGAGAATTTACGAAGTCAGCGAGCTTGTCAAGGCAAACATGAAAACTCCCAAAAAGTACAGCCGCAAGCTGCCCTACTCGGTACAAAATGATTTTACCGTTTACACTCTCGCGGCGCAGCTTGCTGTCATAAACCGTGAGCATATTTCCTCGATAGGCGAACTGGAGGGAAAACTGAACTCCGCGAAAGAAGCCTATCAAAACGCCAAAGCCGAGCTTAACAAGCTTACTCAAAACGGGGAGCAGCTTCAAACGGTTATCGTCCATTGTGAAAAGTATTTTGAACTTAAAGCCAAATCGGAGCTTACCGCCGCCGAACAGCTAAAGCTGAAAATCTTTTCACAGACCGCGGAACGTATTCACGTTACCGATGAAAGCGGCATTGAACGCATCCGTGCCTTAAAAGCCAACGTTGACAAAAAGGCGGAGGCTCTTGCCGCTGAATTTCATAATCTGGAAGAACGGTATACCACATATTCCGAAATCGTCAAGACCTATTATGAAATTTCACAGGGGGACTATATTTCAAAGCTTGTGGAGCAGGAAAAGAAAAAGCGTGAAATTGAAAAGAAAAAAGGAAAGACTATTTAAGTATACTTTCAAATTTTATTTCGTTTACAATAATCTCATTGATTATTTTTTCAGCGCATACGGTAAGCATAAATTCAGACAGCCGTTTAGTCCTGAAGCAGCAGCCAAGGCTTTTATCGGTAACATCAAACGACCTCAATGATTTTGATAATCCAACACCCAGCATTTTTAAATACGCTTCTTTGGAAGTCCATATTTTACAGAAATCTTCATGCGGTTCTTTGCTTGTTTTAATGAAATTGTATTCATTGTCAGTAAAGAACCGTTTTGCTATTTTAATATTTCCGCGCGAAAGCTGCTCAACGTCAATTCCTATTGGAAAATTTCCTCCCGAAAATGCAATACAGTTATCGGAATGCGAAATCGAAAAGCAGTAATCTCTATCGTTCAAAATATACGGTTTTCCGTGTTCTCCATATCCGAAAACAATTTCTGAAAAGGGAATGTTAAGCTGCTGCGAAATTTCGTGCCGAATAAGCAATTCCGTGCAAAGTGAAATAATTTTATCTTTCTCGGATTTTAAGCGAGATATTCTTTCCTGCCTCTCAGATGAAACCAACGGCAAATATTTTTCATATTCCGCAAAAGGCTTCAATAAATCGACATATACTATTATAATATTCATATGCGGTCGTCCAGCTTTTTAAAATCGTTCAAGTTAAGTTCACGCTTAAATTCTTCCTCGCTGGGAATACACGTCATGTATTTTGCGGCAAACACCTGCCTGTTATCTTCGGGCAGCGTGTATTTTACAATAGCGTCGCTCTTGTCGGCACACAGCACTATTCCTATCGGCGGATTGTCGCCCTCGTTCATCAGTTCGCGGGTATAGTAATTAACGTACATCTGCATTTGTCCCAAATCCTGATGTGTAAGGTCGCCGATTTTCAAATCTATAAGAACAAAGCATTTAAGAATGTAGTTATAGAACACAAGGTCGATATAGAAGTGCCTGCCGTCAAAGCTGATTTCCTTCTGCCTTGCTTCAAAACAAAATCCTCTGCCCAATTCAAGCAGAAATTTTTGCAGATGTTCTATCAACGCCTGTTCTAAATCCTTTTCATAAAAGTGCGGATTGGCAGGCAAGTCCAAAAATTCAAGAACATAAGGGTCGCGGATAATTTTTTCGTATTCGGGCTTAGGCTCTATTTTCTGAATTTCCTCCGAAACAGGCTCTTTGTCCTTGCTCGCAAGCAGTCGGTCATAAAACATTGTATTTATCTGTCGTTCAAGCTGGCGGACGCTCCAGCCCGATTTTGCACATTCCTCGGTATACCAGCTTCTGCGTTCCTCATCACTGATACGCATTAAAATCCTATAATGCGACCAACTCAATTCGGTACACAGCGTGTGCCGTTTTTGATAGGCAATATAAAACTGCCTCATATTTCTCAAATTGCGTACCGTATAGCCTTTTCCGAACTCTGCTGTAAGTTTATCGGAAAGGAATTGCAGCAAGCCTTTTCCGTATTCCGCTCTATCGTTCTCTCCGCAAGCGAGATATATTTGCTCTCCTATTTCCCAATATGCCTGCACCATAGCTGAATTAACGGCAGTGTATATCCTGCTTTGGGCGGATATGACGCTGTTTCTTATAATAGTATAAGTTTGCTCTGTATCGGCGGAGTTAAACGTTTTTTCGATTTCATTAGACATAGGCGGCTCCTTTCAGTAAAAATATTTTCTGTATATATAGTAACATAAATTTTAAAAAAAAGCAACCTTACAATTTAAAATCGTAAGATTGCCTTTTAATTTTTATATTTGCAGCTTTAAAATATTACATTTCTTCTCCCGCCATTTCAAACTCATAATCAATATCAAAATTTTTCAGCTTGTAAAAAAGCGCCAGCGCCGTCTTAAACATCGCGGAACGCACAGGCAGAAGCGGCAGCATATCATTAAGAACGGAAACAGCCTGCGCCTTGTCCTTGCAGCCGAGAGATTTCAAAAGCGATCTTTCTTTAACCGTAAGCGTACTCATTATCGTCCTCCAATCACAGTTTAGGCTTTTTGGACGGCTTCTGCTTCTCCTGTTCGGGAACAGCCTCCGCCTTTTCTTTATCAATATTTTTTTCAATAGGCTTAAATTCTTTGAGCGGCTGAAAGCCAACAGCGTCCACATAGTACGCCTTATCGTCCATAACAACAACGTCCGAAACGCTAAGCGAATGCCCCTTAAAATCTTCGGGACGGTCAAGGTTGAATTTAACGAATATCGCCTCCAGCTTATCGCCGACAGTATCCCCGCGGACGTTCACCGCCGACAAATCTCCCTCGTAAATCTTGTAATAGTTTGAAAAATCGGGCTTCTGTCCAAGCTCCGCAAGCCGTTCAAGCGGTTCAAAGCGTATGTAAATATTATCGTCGGATTTTTTAAGCTGATAAATCTCAAAATCGGGCTTATCAACATTTTTCTCCTGCTGACGTTCAATGCCGTTCGCTAAAATGTCAGCCAATTTAGCGTTGCATTTTTCAAAATCGCCCTTGCAGATGACCTCTCCGACCTTGTAAGTATCGTCGGGATTTTTTATGTATTCCTGCAAAAAATGGGTGTTGTCCGCAGCGGCATTTTTTCGCGGATTTACCTGAATACGGTAGGTAACGTCGGGAGTTTCCCGCGGCATATTTTTGTAAAGCTCCGCCGATTTTTCGTCCAAATTCTGCGGGTGAATAAACTGACATTTCACGCTGTCCTTTTTGTTTTCGTACAGTTCAAGCATTGCCTTTTTAGCTTCGGCAACCGTCCCAAGGTTCGGTTTTACGGGGGTTACAAGTCCGTCCGCGCTGATAGTACAAATCGCAAATTTATGGTCGTTGGTCTGACGAACGGCGTAATATTCAACAGGCTTTTCTGTAATCCCCGCCTCGGTTTTGCGCTCCTGCAAAGCCGCTTTCGCCGCTTCAAGCTTTTCGGAATTTTCGGGAGAATAGGTCTTTTCGGTAAGCAAATCATAGTCCGATTTTGACAAGTCTATCTGCCCGACGCTGCCCGAAGCGTCAATGTAGTCCGCGTTTATCTGCGTGACCTTTGCGTAAAATTCTTTTGCGGAAAGTCCTGACATTTTCTGCTCGCGGTCGTATGCGGAATTATCAAGCCAGCCGATACCCTCCACAAAATACTCGTTTGCGGAGGACATATAGTAGTTGGTTTCGGGTATGCCGCGGTAATCGTCCCGAAGCTCCACGCGCTCCGATGAATATAAAAATTTATCATCGTATAAAGGCGGCAGGGACTTAATTTCAAGGGATTTTATTCTATCGCGAAAGCTGTCAATAAACCCGTCAAGCACCGTCGGGTGCGTCTTGAAAACAGGACCGTAACGGTTTGTCGGCGGTTCAAAGCTTTTCGCCCAAGCCTTGTTTTGCGAAGAAATACGACCGTCATAACCGCGGGAATTTATATAGTCCGCAAGAATTTTTGAGGTACGCTCAACGCCGCACTTTTCTATGACCGTGTAAGCCGCTTTTTTCAAATCGTAATGATAAAGTTCGTAGTTATTATCCGAAATAGCTTTGTCAATTTCAGCCGTTACAGATAAAGGCTTTGCTGTCGGCGTTTCCGTCTTTTTGTAACTTGCTTTGACCTTTTCAACAGCAGCTTCATATTTTGAAACGTCCGATTTTTTAACGGCGATCGCCGCCACCGTACCCATTTTTACGCCGCTGAATTTAATACCGTCCGCGTTTAATTGTGCGGCAATATTTTCGGCGTGACGGGGTTTCAAATTTCTGTACACCTGCAATTCCGACTTGTCTCCCATATCTTCATAAGGGGTATTTCCGATGTCGGTTTTGTCCGATTTTGCAGCAGGCGAAACACTTTCCTGAACAGGCTTTGCTGGCTTTTCATAATTATTGTTTTGAGAATAATTATCGGGAATTTCGGCAGTATTTTTTGCAGCATTTTTTGCTTTATCATATCCAGCCTTTACCTTTTCGACAGCGGCTTCGTACCTCGGAATATCTGTCTTATTTATTGTAATCGTGGTAGTCCACTCTTTTTTCAAACCGCTGAAACGTATTCCGTCCGCATTAAGCTGTGCGGCAATATTTTCGGCGTGACGGTTTTTCAGATTTTTGTAATACTGCAATTTCGACTTGTCCCCAAGCTCTCGGTAAGGTGTGTTGCCGATAATATTTTTTTCAGATACGGGCGCGGTATTTGTGACTTTCGGATTTTCAAAATCAAGCTGCGCCGCGTACTGATATTCCGAAAGATACAGCTTTTTATTGTCGGGAGCATTTTCGATTTCGGAGCGATTTTCGGCAATTTTTTCGTCAATAAAAACGTCCAAATCCTTGTCAAACATATCCAAAGCAATCTCTTTGGAAACGGGAATTAGCTGACTGTTCTGCTCCCGAATTTTATTCAAATCGGGTTCTTTTTCTATACCGAAATATCCGTCAAAATTTTCAATATCGGAGCGGTTTTCCGCAAGTCCCTCGGTGTTGTCGGGGTACAGAAGATAGACGGCTTCGCCCTTGTCAAATGCCGCTAATGCGGCTTCTTTGGTGTCGATAGGGTTCATATTTGTGAAGTCGTAACCGTAGCTGTCCCGCTGCATTTGGATAATTTCCATATCGGAAACAAGCTGCGCCGTTTCATAAATATCCTCTGTATTTTTTGCAAAATCAAGAATTTTTTCGCTATCCTCCCTCGAAAAATTTACGCCTCTGTCGGAACAGTCCTCAATAAGAAATTCAGCCTTTTGGATATTGTTAAGCTCGTTATCGGCTAATTTTTCGTCAAGGGTAAGATGTCTTTTCTGCATTTTCAAAAGCTCCGATTCAATTTCATCGGATATTTTTTTAGCAGCCGCCTGAATTTCCTGCAAGGAATTTTTAAGCTGTTCAAGCTGCTTGCCCTCGCTCCACGAAGCTATGTACGGAAAACTGTACTCGGAGGTGTCTAGTCCGAATTTTTCCGCAACCATAAAGGCGACGGATTCCGCCTGCACTTCTTTTTCGTTTCGGGGAGATTTTGCGGTAACGATTTTCTTTTTCGGGTCATGCAAAAGATTGTGCGCCGTTTCGTGAAAAGCGGTTTTAAGGGTCTGCGCGTCGCTCATTCCCGTATTGATGACGATAAGATTTTTTGCAGCGCTGTAGTAACCTTTTGCGCCGCCCTGTATGTCCTTAAACTCAAATTCAGCGTCCGCGACCTTTTTCAAAGCGGCGAAAACCGCTTCTTTTCGGCTTGCATCAATGTCCCCCGTAAGCTCGTTAAACGGATCGGGAATTTCTTTTCCAGAAGTTTGGGAAACGTCAAAAACGTACACTTTTTTGAAAGCAAGTCCCTCCAAAGGCTTTTCAACGGTCTCAACTTTTTCCGTACCGTCATCATTGTAAAGCTGATTTCCAAACTCGTCAACAGCAGGACGCTCAACCTCCAGAACGTTATTTGTTTTGTAAGTCACGGGCGCGAGAATTGAAATTCCTGTTTCGCCCTTTTCCACCTGACGACCAAGCTGTTTCCATTTTCCGTATGCCGCAACCAACGTCGCGTCGGGTCTTTGCAGATTTATCAGCATAGTGTTTCGTGCGGAATAATCGGTGAATTTAGACGCAAATTTAAGGTACTCCTTATATTTTTCCGACTCAAAAACTGCGTTTACACCCTCGTCGATACGCTGTATCATCTCGTCTATTTCCGCCTGTTTGCGATTGTTGTATTCCCGAACCTCTTCGGGGGTATATTCTTTTTTTGCCATAATCAGACCTCCTGCTCTATATATTGAATAGTCGCTTTTTCTTCACTCATAAGATATTTTCTGAAATCGGTTTTAAGTTTTTTAGCAACATTCTCATTAGCGGTAGTTTCTTCCCATATGTAATAATCTTTGTCAAATCTTGAACCATCGTGAAAATACTGACGAAAAACGATTTTACCCGTATGGTAAAAATGAATATCTGTAGTGATAAAATCCCTTACGCGCACAATAACATTATTGTACTCTACCTTTACGGTAAAATTTTTAATTTTTTCTTTTTTATATAAGTCGGAACAAAGCGCGATAAGCTGTGTTCCCGTGTATCTCATAAATTCCATTTTCCTCATTTTACAATTCCTCCTGTTCTTTACCTTGATTTATTTTTCGGCTTCACCGCCTGCTTCTGTTCGGGAACAGGCTCTGCTTTCTGCTCGGAAATTTTCCTGTCAAGAGAAATCTGTATGCGGTCGGCGGTTTCCTCAAGAGCCAGTCCAATATCGTCAATACCGTGCCATTCGCCGTTATCGCACCATTCTCTGTAAACCTCGTCGAGAGTATTTTTGCTTGACATCAGAGCGGAGAACTGTTTTTCCGAAAGTTCAACATTGCACTCCTGACAGTACGTAGCAATATTATCTTTGCTGACAATTTCATAAGCCGATTCGATAATAACGTCAGCAGGCTCTTTTTTCATATCGGCAATAAATTTACCGTACTCGTCATTTACCTTTTGCGACAATGCAATGCAGCGGTTTTCGTGTAAATATTTATCACGAAGTCCACTCAACATATCGCCCGATAAACAGGCAATTTCAGTACCCATTGCAAGCTCGACCTGACTTCTGAAATTGCTCCAGTCGGGCAGCTTCATATATTCGCAAACCTTGACTGCAAGATTTTTGTCCCGAACAAAAATTGCCGCGTACTTCTCCAACGCTTCATTCAAATCGTCCACATCATAATTGTTATTGAAACCCTCGCAGGCGCGGAGCGGTACGCCCATTTTATCAAGCTCAACAGCGACGTCTTTTTCAAGGGAAAGACTTCCGTACTCCGTAGGGTAGAACGCCCCCGACTTCACATACTCCGCAGCTTCTTTGTAATTGCAGTCCTCAAACAAGACTGCCAAAAAGGTTTTCGCGGCGGTTCCGTGATAAAATCCCTTGTCAATGCTGTCAAGAAAATCGTCAATGTATTTTTCATTTTCACCGCCCGAATATTTCACCGCAATAAACAAATCCTCGGAATTTATTTTTTCGTCATAGTAAGCCCTCGTCAGCTTATTTATCGTTTCCGCTGAAAATCTGCTGTCAATAAGCTTGTCGGCATATTCCTTTTTGAAATCTGCAATTACCGACAGCGACAACGCGCTGTACCGCTGCGTTATCGCCTTGCGAAGCTGTTCGGGATTAAGCGATTGGGAAAGCTGTTCAATACTTTCATTTCTGCTTCTGATGTACATAAAAATCACCTTACCTTTCTTTTGAATGGGTTTTGAAATTTAGGTTTTGTGGACGGCTGCTCCGAAATATTTTCGGGTTTTGGCTTAACGTTCGGAGTATCAGCCATAGCCATAGCGGGTATGGAAACGGTCACGCTCACAGCCTTTGCAGGCTCGTTATCGTCGGGAGCTTCCGAAACGGGAATAGGCTCGTCATCGCCCGACATATCGACTTTCTTTTCGCTAAGCTCGGCATTTACAACGTCCAAACGCTTCTGCATTTTCTCCAGTTCCGCGGCTCGTTCAAAGGGTTTCACAGCGTTTGCCTTTGCTTCGGCAAGGTCGTTTTTCGCCTTGTCAAGACTTGCGGAAAGCTGCTGAATTTTCTGATTTATCTGCGACCCCGCAAGGTTTTCGATACGGCGCATATTGCCGACTTCATTTTTCAGCGACACCTCGCAAGTGTACTTCAAATTACCGTTCAAAGCGGCAATGCAGGGCGTTCCCAAATTAAATGTGTTACGATTTTTTTCAACCGAAATATCAAATCCGAAATATTTTCCGACTTTAATGCTGTCCCCCGTTGCGGAGCATTTTATAATCGCTTTTTCAAATTCCTCGCCAGCCTCGGCGCGTTCGTCAAAAATTTTTCCGTTAAGCTCGATACTAAAATCCGCATTTTCGGGGCGCTGCTCCTGAAATTTTTTCAAATCTCCGCTTGCCTGTTGAAGCAAGTCCGCATAATTTTCAATTAAGGACGGCAATTTTCGCTCCGCCAATTCCTGCATTGCAAAAGCAGATTTTTTATGCTCCGCTTCAAGGGTTTTGAGGTTTGCTATGTCATTGTCAAGCTGTATCTTCTCCATAATCAAAGGATTTCCCGACGCTATCGCCTGCATTTGGGAGTAGGTCAAAACTGTTTCGTCCACGTCCTCCGCAACGCGAACGGGGTCTTTGGAGGTCATTATCTGATTTATGAATTTCGCCTTGTTGGTAATAATGCCCATCAAGTACGCATCGAACGTTTCCTCGGTAAGATAATGATAAATCCCAACCTCACCGAAAGTGTTTCCCTGCCTTATTCCGCGACCATCTTGCTGGGCGATGTCAGAGGGTTTCCACGGGATGTCCAAATGATGAATAGCGCAGATTTTGTCCTGCACGTTCGCGCCTGTTCCGAGCTTTGAGGTGCTTGCAAGAATAAAGCGTTTTTCGCCTTTTCTAAGCTGTTCAAACATTTCCGCGCGAGCCTTGTCGGTTTTGGCGTCCCCCGCAAAGCAAATCTCGTTGCGGGGAATACCCCGCTTTATCAGGTCCTCCTTTATGGCTTCATATACCGAAAAATGCTCTGCGTCCTCATTTATGGCAATGTCGCAGAATACTATTTGTACGCCTTTTTGCTCCATAGTGTCCATATAATTCTGCTCCAAATTATCAAGCAATTTTGCCACCTTGCTGTCGGGAGAGGGTTCGGAATTTCGGAAAATACACCGCGAATCAAGTCCCAAAAGTCTTGCCTCGTGCGTAATGCGCAACATATTATCCTCACTTGGGTCAATGTTCCCACCGTGAATAGCCTCGGAACGCCGCGCCAGTTCCTGCATATACGCCTTTTGCAAATCATTAGGCTTCGCGCTGACCACAATAGGCTCTCCCGTCTTTAATTTCGGCACGGGCAATTTAAGCATATCGGCAGTCTGAACGTCCGCAAATTCCTTGTACATCTGCATAAGTTCGGGAATGTTCACAAATTTTGAAAAACGGTTTTTCATTCGATAACCGTCACCCGCAGGCTTCATTTCAAGCTGACTTACAACCTCCCCGAACGTACTCGCCCAGTCGTCAAAATTTTCAAGGCCCGCATTTTCAAGCAGATCGGGACGTAAATATCTCTGCATTGTGTACAATTCCGTCATCGAATTACTCAAAGGCGTGCCGTAGGCAACACCTTAACAACGATTATTTGGTAAAGTTTGGACGGTTGGTTTTACAACAATAAA